>JAOZTG010000083.1 GCA_029939235.1 Flavobacteriaceae bacterium | reverse complement strand
TGCGAGCTATAATGATGTTATTAGGATTAGTTCTTCATTCTGCTTTAACATTTGGTGCTTATAACTATGGAGAAGCTTGGCCACTGAAAGACCCTAATGCAACTCATCCATTAAATGATTTATTAGTTGGCGTGATTCATTTATTTCGTATACCTATATTTTTTGTTGTTGCAGGTTTTTTTGGTAGTATGCTGTTTTATGAAAGACGACCTTTGAAAATGTTCAAGAACAGAGTTTCAAGAATTGCATATCCATTTATTGTCTTTTTACTAATACTTTCACCAATAATTATCTTTTCTTTTATTTTTACCGGATCTGTTTTTAATGGAGATGAAGCTGCATTAGAAACTACACTATCTTACTTTTCCAACCCTATAAATTTCATCCCACAACGTACATATCATCTATGGTTTTTATATTATCTTTTTTTAATAACTCTATTGACTTTGTGCTTAGGTCTGCTGTTTAAAAAAGTGCCCAATTTGACCAGTAATATGACCAAAGCGTTTGATTGGATTATTAAGAAACCAGTACTACGAATATTATTTTTAGCATTTCTAACCTTTATACTGTATGAATTTATGAACACCAAAGAAGTGGTAACTTCTGTGTCTTTTATTCCTGATTTGAATACGTTCTTATTTTACTTTCAGTTCTACATTTTTGGCTGGGTTTTATTTAAATCAAAACACTTATTAGATAAAATGATGCGTTTTGATTGGCTTTATACAATTCTAGGGTTCACTACTACTTTGATTTATCTTTTAATGTTTGAGGCACTTACTTTTGAAATATTAATACTTATAAAATCCATTAGTGTATGGCTCTTAATATTTGGTATTACAGGTTTGTTTATTAGATATGGAAGTAGTCACTCACATAGAATGCGTTACGTTTCTGATGCAACATATTGGGTGTATTTGATTCATTTACCATTGGCAGTAATCATACCTGGTTTAATAGTAGATTGGCCGCTTCCAGCGACCATTAAGTTCTTAATTGTTTTAATAAGTACGACCACTATTTGTTTCATAACTTATAACTATTTAGTCAGAGCCACATTTATAGGAAAGTTTTTAAATGGCAGAAAGTATTCAAAAAAGATTTCTGATATCAAGCAGGTTGAAGAGTTATCATGAATTGAAACAGTAATAGATAAATAAAATCAGTTGACAATAGCAAGTAATAGCACTTAGCTGCATTTCGTTCATCAAGAAAAGAATTAGTGAATTTAAAAACTGTACAATTCAATATAAATTGGAGCTAGGAACGATAACATACATTACTTGCAAACTGTTTGACACTTTTATAATCCCTCCTGAAATATGTAGATACTTCAATCCAATGTATATTTTGGACAAGTAGAAAAAAACTTAAACCACGAAAAATGATTATGCTAAAAACTTTAAACGCAAGAAAAAAACAGTATTAAGAAAATCAAGTACATTTGTAAAACACTCTCTTTATTTTTTATCCTAAAAGTTCAGTCTTGTTTGATTTCATACAATTATGATAGTAAAATTTCCATACAACAACAGGCATCTAGAAATAGTAGTTCCAGATAATACTACTCTTTATAGCACAACCTATAAAGAACCTACAATGGAGGCTGACAAAGTAGTTTTAAAGTCAATTAAAAATCCTATTAATAGTGAGCCACTCTCTGCTGCCATTAAAAAATCTGAAGCAAAATCTGTAGTTATTGTAGTATCCGATATAACACGACCAATCCCTTATGCTAGTTTTCTTAACGTTATTCTAAAAGAAATTGAAGGTACAGGAATTTTGCGAAACAACATTATTATACTAATTGCAACTGGTATGCACAGACCTAGCACTACCACTGAACGAGAATATATGTTTGGAAAAAATATTTGTGAAGAGTATCGTATTATAGATCATGAAGCTGAAAAAGAGGATGATCTTGTAACTGTTGAGGGAACAAGCTACGCTGGTAGAACTATTGAATTGAATCGCCATTTTATTGAAGCGGATTTTCGTATAGTTACTGGATTAGTGGAGCCACATTTTATGGCTGGATTTTCTGGAGGTAGAAAATCTATTTGCCCAGGACTATGTTCATTAGATACAGTTAAAGCATTTCACAGTTTTAGCTTTCTTGATAATCCTAATTCCAGGAATGCAAATCTTATAGATAATCCGTTACATTCTGAGGCCATTTCTATTGCCAGAAAAATTGAAGTTGGATTTAGTGTTAATCTTGTTTTGAACAAAGATCATAAAGTTATTGATGCCATTTCGGGTGATATTGAAGAATCACATAAATTAGCTTGCAAGGTTGTTAGTGAATATGCTTGTCCAGCAGTTAAGCAAGAACATGATGTTGTAATTACTTCTAGCGGAGGATACCCATTAGATGCAACTTTTTATCAATGTGTAAAAGGAATGGTTTCATCTCTTCCAGTTGTTAAAAAGAATGGAACTGTTGTTTCGCTTGGAAGTTGTATTGAAGGAGTAGGGGGGGATGAATACAAAAGCACTATGAAAAAATATTCAGGTAATTGGAAAGGTTTCTTAAGTGACTCAATGAATAGTAACAATGTTATAAAAGATCAATGGCAATTTCAGATGCAAACAAAGGTGCTAGAGTATGTAAGCGAAGAGAATTTAATTTTTGTAACAGGTGGAATCAGTAATTCAGAATTGAGCAATCTTAGTGTTAATGGTGTCTTTGCAGCTGAAGATCAAATTCAGCAGAAAGTTCAAAAAATTGTTGATGAGCTTGTAAAAGAAGGTAAAACACTTGCTGTTATTCCAGAAGGGCCTTACTGCAGTCCAATAAAACAAGGTAGTCATACACAGACCTAAAAGAATAAGGAAAAGAGCACAGAAGATATCTTGATCTCTTCACAATTATTGGATGTATGGTTAGAAATAACGACTCAGATTCCGGTATTGAAACAGAGCTAAGTATACCAGGTAAAAGATATTTTAGAATAGATACGTGCTGCTATGACATGTACAGGTTATTCCTTTTTCTATTCTCTGATTTAGATTCATGTTGGTTATTCTATTGATTCTTTGGTCAATGCATTTGTTACATCTGGAAAACAATTCTAAATCCCAGACATCTGCAAATACACGACCGGTATGGAGGCTGATGCCATATTCCAAAACAGTTTCTAAAGAGTAAATACTTGGCAAACTAAAATTACCACTTTTCATTAATAATTCCATGGCGCCATTACCTGCCCTTACCGGAATTACGGTGCAACACTCAACTCCTGCATCAAAAGCAAAATCAATTGATTTTTTCGCCCAATAAATTCCTTCTGATTCTGACAAGAAAGGTGGTCTGAGTAAAATAAAAGCCCTTGACTGTATTTCATTCTTAGTAAGAAAATTAACAGCATTGCTAAAATCTTCCAAAGTCATCTTTTTGTTAAGTAATTTAAGAATCTCAGGCTGTACAATTTCAAGACCAATTGCGACCTGAAGCTCAGGCTTAAGCATATCCTTAAAACGGATACATTTCTCATTGATCAATTTTGGATGGCTCTCCACAATAACTGTTTCGAAATCCTTTAAAAGGGAAGCTATTCGTTTATAATCTGCTTCCGGAATAGCTTTTTCATCAAAAAAACTCCCGCTATTGTATAATTTTACATGTTTAACCTTCGGTATTTTAGCCAGAGCCAATTCAATTTGATCGGGGATAGCACCAACAGGAACGGGTTTATCAGTTGTGTTTTTCCAAAGATCACACATCAGGCAATGAAAAGGACATTCACTATTCGTAAGGAAAATAATGGCAGTATCTTCAATTTCTCCAGAAATAGTATGTTCTTTTTCCACTAGCCAGGTATATGGCAGGTGAGGATCTACAACATTTTTCTTTCCCCGATTAGAAACTATCCACTTGTTAGTGATGATAGCTTCATAATTTTTATTCATACCTTGAGAGAAACTCTTTTCTGTACGTTATTTCTTTTTCAGGAAAATGTTTATTAAAATCCTGAGAAGAAGTTGCACCATGCTGGAAGCGTCTTTTTTCAAAAACTGGCATATCCATACCTGTAATTGCTTTTACTCCGGCAGATACAATTTGGCCTTTTAGTTCGTATAGTTTTTCATGATCCCAATTTGTCATATCTATGTATGGAATTCCCTCCGAAATCTCAATTACATTAGGCAGGGTGTATGGGCTAAATCCTTCAAAATTCAGTAAGTCAGCTGTTGAAAATGTTCGCATATAACCTCTGCTTAATCCACCTGAATATGTCAATGAATGTTTAATGGATTCAACACCCCAGCCTTCGTGATATAACATCAGGTTATTAAGAACACTTTTTATGGTTAGTTCAGGGTTTTCTTCAATTGGATAATCTTTCAGATTTTCATCACCACCATCTCCATCAATAATATATTTCCATTCAGGATAACGAGATCGAATTCCTTTTAATAGTGACAGGTTCATTGTTGCAGCCTGAATATCAAGGGGTTTGTAATCTTCAACAACATTTACAGCCTCTTTCCAGTTTAATGCATTATAATCTAACTCAATAGGTTCTAAAAATAATTCAAGATCCAATGTTTCTAAAAATTTCCTGGCCTGTAATAGGTCTGCTCCATCTCCATCAATGGAAAGTGTAAATGCTTTTAATCTGGATGGACTTTCACCAAGTTCTTTTAATGCATGATATATAAGTAAAAACACCGACCCACTATCAATTCCGGCAGAAAAAGTAACCCCAATAGGGCCAGTTTTAGCGCGAAACTGAAGCCATTTTTTAATCTCATTATAAACTGTACCAATATAATTTTCTCCTATCTGTTCTATACTATCAGAAGTGAATTTATTACGCTCGGGTGTAAAAAATCTACTATAAACAGGATTAGGATCAGGACAGCCAAGCAGTTCAATTTTTGTAACGTAATGGGCTGGAACCATTCTTGAATAAGAAGGATGAAACTGGTCATCCATACCTTCTTCTTTAAGATAATCAAATATTACGTCTATACGCTCAGCTACTACTAATTGAGGTCCTGCTTTTCTTTTAGCAATAAAATATCGTAGAGGCCTACCGATTGATCTTGCCATTCGTATCGTTTTTCCTTCAACAGAAATAAGTGAAAATTGCCCATCAATTTTCCGTATAGCTTCCAAATCACCTGATTTGACAATATTAATTGCTTCTTCCTGAGTCATATTATAAATAATATTCTTCTTAGAATCTGTTAAATCAATAACCTTACTTATATATTCACAATTGTCCATACTTTATTTTTTTATACTTTCTTATTTAATTTCGTTCTAATGGAGGGCTAAAATAAATAAATTACAAGAAATTTATCCTTCTTTTTTTGTTATTATATCCTTAAATATTTGATACCTCAATCACTTGTTTATTTCTTTAGTAACAATTCCTTGCCCTTTTACGATGGTAATATACCTGCAAGAGACAATATTCTTATATACTTCCTGTTGACCATCGGGCCATTTAACCTCCAATTTGTTAATTATTCTTTCATTGCCTAAGCCGATATGAATTCGTGGTTCACTATTAGACAGATAACCAGTTGTCCACTGATTGATAAGAACCTGTTTTCTTTCACCGGCTGTTACAGTTACTTTTGCACCAATTGCCGAAGCCAACCCATTTTTCCCTAAAAGTGTTACTCCAACCCAATGATTTTTATTGCCGCCATCATTTTTGAGTAATGTAGGAGCTACCTGCAAATCAACATGAGAGATGATTACATCCAGATCACCATCATTGTCATAATCAAAAACTGCCAGACCCCGCCCGGAGCGTTTGGTTGAAAAATAAGAACTATGAGCCTTTCCTACATCTCTAAAATTCCCCTTACCATCATTTTCAAGTAAAAGCGGATATTGTAAGATGAGTTCCTCGGCTGTACCATTTGCTGCAATGATATCGAGATCACCATCATTGTCAAAATCAAATAATGCAACTCCCCAACTGCCTTTACCTGACATTGATTTTGCAATACCACTTGATTCGGTTATATCCTTAAACAAACCATTTCCGATGTTTTTGTAAAGTGCACCATATTTTAGATCGGCCACAAGTATATCGATCAGGCCATCACCATCTATATCTCCAATTGTTCCGTGCATAGATCCTGTTACTTTTCCATGGCTATTGATTGCCACGCCACTTGCCACTCCAACTTCCTTATATGTTCCATTGTCATTTTTAAACAAATAATTCTTTTGGTGATCATTGGCTTGAAATATATCTATATCACCATCATCATCGTAATCATATACTGTTAAGCCCATACATTTTGAATCGGGAAAAAAGAGATTATTATCTTGCGTAACTTCCATGAATTTACCATTTGCTTGCTGTTCATATAGCATGGATGCCTGCCCTTTGTATTCTGAAGGATGTGGCATCATACCCGGAGTTTGTGTTGAAATATAGGCCGGATCAAATGCAAGAAAGTTACCAACCATTGCATCTAATCTTCCATCCAGATTATAGTCCCAAAAAGAAACCCCAATACTCCATTTTGTAAAACCATTTAATTTATCCGGTCCTTTCAAGCCTAAAGAGTCAGTAATATCACTAAAAGTACCATCACCATTGTTGTGATAAAAAACATTCGGTCCGTAATTTAACAAATAAAGATCTTGAAAACCATCATTGTCAAGATCAATAGCACCCGCTGCCATACTCCATGTTCTATTATCTACTCCTGCAACTTTCGAAATATCTGAAAAAGTTCCATCACCATTATTCTTATATAACTGATTGCCTGTGTCCTTAAATACTTTTCCTTCTACATTGGAGATTCCTTCGAGGTAGGTACCATTCATCAGGTAAAGATCCATTAAACCATCATTATTATAATCAAAAATTGTAATGCCTGAACCACTGCTTTCTAAAATATTTTCATAAGTATAGTCACCAAAAGTATATTTAAAATCAATACCAATTTTGCTGGTTACATCTGTAAATATGATATCTTTTTTTTGAGCCGATAGAAAAGCAGGTGTACTCATCAAAAAAATCAGGTAAAAAAACTCTCTAAATCTTTTTCTCATTCTTAATTCTTGTTTTTAATTGAATTACGGTAATCTTCCATTGTCACAATTCGGGTATTATACTCCTTATTGTATTTTTTAAGTTCAGGATCATTTGGATATATATCCTTTTCAGAAGGTGGATAACTTGTCATGCCGTGAAAAGGAAGTGGTAAAACCGTACTTCCAAGTGCAGTATTGATATCACCATCTTTTACCCAGCCAACACTATGAATGAAAAAATCTCTTTTCCATCCATTCTTTAATGCAGGCAAGCCCTTAGCGTCAAACTTAACAGTTGTTTCATCACCGGCATTTGATATAATATATTTATTATCAGATTCTGTAAGGAGAGGTTGTACATCGCCATAACGTGTATAGTTACCTGTCAGATCTCTCCATTTTGTATTTTTATCTACATCTGAATAATCAAACCAGTGAGGTCCGTATCGTCCGCCTTTTTTAAATTCTCGTGAAAAACCTCTGTAATGAAGATCTGCAGATACAGGATTTAAGATTGTTGAATTCATTGCAGTATTTGAAATTCGATCAGAAAAAAAGATCTGATCCCAGTAAATTTCCATGTTTGTCTGTATTCGAATTCTATGATCATTTGATAGGAATTTCCCTGTTAGATCTGCAATTACGGTTTTATCTTTTCCCATCGGAAAGCCAAGATTATCAATTACGGTCTCCCATTTACCTTTTTTATTGATAACCTGTATGATTGGTGAGATACTTTTCAGCTTATCAGATTGAGAAAGCGCAACATTGATACTGGCATCTGTTGGAAATATCCAGCCATTTAAGAAAACAAATAAATTTTCCTTATTTCCGGCTTCACCTGGATCAAGGATTAAGTCATGTATTTCTGTAACTCCCTGATATTTACTTGGTTTAAAATCAGATATATATTTATTGTCTTTTTTAAGAATAAATGAAAGAAAATCGTTTCCGTGAGAATCTTTTGCAGAAACAGGAAAATATTTTTTGTTTACCTGATGTATATCTAAACCGGGAAAAGGAGGTGGAGAAAACTGTTCAGGAACAAAAATATCTGTGGAATCTGGATGATCAACTACCACTAATTCAATTTTATCCATATAAATAGTCTCCCAAAGTTCTGATGTTACCTGAATGGTATATTCATCATTTTTTGGTTTTAACATATCTCCTGATATTTTAATATAATCATCAGATGCATCAGGAAAAGCATGCAGCGTGGTTCCTCCCATAATTCCCAAAGGCATGCCCAGTGCACTTCTCCATGTAATATCTTTTGCAAACACATATTTTTCACCATTCCATGTATATAGAAACGGACAAGAACCTTTTAGTGTTTGAGATTCAATTAGTGATTGATCAGCATTTGGAAGGAGAATATTTTGAGGCACTCCATTGGTCCATGTTATTCTTATGATATCAACTTTAGCCCGATTTCCTAAGCCAAAATAAATATTTGGTTCTGTCACTACGGAAGTTTGATACAGATCACCTGCGCGCATTTCAACTTTCGCTCCAATCCCAAAATAATTATTCTTGGCGCTACCGGTTCTTAAACCTACCAGTTTCATATTTACATAATGGTTCATATTTCCGCCATCATTTCGCAATAAAAATACACCACCATTTACACCTGCAATAACCACATCAAGGTCACCATCATCATTATAATCAAACAGTGATATTTGACTTCCGGATCTTGGGTTTTCAGGTAGTAAATTAGATACATCTTTGAATTTTCCATTTCCTTCATTGTGATATAGGAAAATTCCCCGACCTTCATTTTGTTTTGATTCTCCTGAGATTATTATATCAAGAAAACCATCGTTATCAAAATCAAAGAACTTAGTATCGTAAGTTTTGATCTGTTTTAAAGGTGCAAATAATTCCTTTGTGTCCTTTTCAGATTCAAAACTCCCATTGCCCAAATTGCGATACAATCTACAGTTTTCTCCATTAAGTGAGGTGATAAATAAGTCTAAAAATCCATCATTATTATAATCACCAACTGTAACAGCACTGGAACCATCCTTACTGTCAAGTCCACTTTTTTCAGTGACATTTTTAAAAATTCCCTGTCTTTGATTTGAATATAATACGTTGCCTGTATCCTTATTTACTACAAACAGGTCAATATCTCCATCATCATCAAAATCTCCAAAAGCTGCACCTCGGCTATCAACTTCTCCTCCAGCCAAACCCATTTTAGCAGCTTGTTCTAAAAATGTACCATCTCCATTATTTCGAAAAACAAGGTTTAAATTTGATCTTGTTTCATATAGGTCAAGATCTCCATCATGGTCCAGATCAAAAAATAAAGCCATAGAACCACCTGTTTTGCTTCCAATATCAGCATCGTCGGTTACATTTTTGAAAACTCCTTTTTCAGCATTGTTGTATAATAAATCTCCATCCTCTTTTACTACATAGAGATCAAGAAATCCATCATTGTCGTAATCAATAAATACAACGGATGTTTCTTTGCCGGTATGATCGATGCCCACTTCTTTAGATACATCCTTGAACCTTGCCATATCATTTTTGAATAGGTAGTGTTTGTATTCTGCACTTGCCGGATCATAATTTCCTACATAAATATCAAAATCTCCATCACCATCATAATCAACTGTTTCCACATGTGTGGAATTATGATATTCCATATTTTCACTTTCATTGAAAGATGGAACAATGTTTAATCCTGCAGATGTGGCAACTTCTGTGAATTTAATTACATCGAGAAGTGATTTATTCTCAATGATTTGAGAAGAAGTTTGCTGATTATAAGTGATTAGCGGAAAACCAATTATGGACCCTCCCGGACCTTTTAATGCTATAATGCCTCCTTGATAAGGGAAAGTAATTTTAAGATGATTATGTAAGATCATAAACTGTACAATCGCTTTTTCTGTATCCGGTTTTTTTAGTAATGATAGCGTATTATCATAATAAGCAATGGCTTCTTTTGGGAATTCAGGGAATCGTTTTTTAATAATTTCCAATTGTTCTATTGCCTTATCATTTTCTCCGTTGTTGATATAAATTTCTGTTAGATTAAGTTGTGGGACTAAGTTATTTGGTGCTTTTTCAACAAGTTGAAGCAGGTAATTCTTACGTTGCTCCTGAGATTCCTTATCTGAATTTAACGAATATAATTCAGAAAGATTATAAAGTATTTTAACATGATCGGGTTCAATTTTAAGAGCATCTTTTAAAACTGTAATAGCTTTCTTGCGATCATCTTTCATTTGGTAAACAGTAGCCAATAACAGCTTTATATTAGCATCTTTTGGGTCAATTTCAATGGCTTTAAAAAGTTGTTTTTCAGCTTTGTCATATTTCCCCATTCTTAAATAAACCAAACCGAGATTTGCAAAGCCTAATTTTTCTTCAGGTGCCAGTTTGATAAACTTGAGAAATTCTTTTTCTGCATCTTCCAGTTTAAATTCTTCAAGATATGCAAGACCCAGCGTTTGTGTTGTCATTAATTCAACAGCTTTTTGTCTTCTGTCTTCTTTAGTTTCTTTACAATTAAACAAAGTTGAAGAAAATAGTACTAGTATTATTAAAACATATATATTTTTCATGAAAACAAAGTTAAGAAATAAAACAATTGCTTGGATTTATTTATCAATAGTAACCGGAATTCCATCCGTTATTTGTATTAATTCCACAGCACCCTCACGATTCCCCATTTTATCAAATTGAATAGAACCTGTAACACCTTTATAATGAGTTTTTGACATAGTTTTTTGCATTTTTTCACGATCAAGTCCGGAGTGTTTGATCGCTTCAATAATTAAATTCATACCATCAAAAGCATAAGCAGCAACTGCACCTGGTATCTTACCATATTTTTTATTAAACTCCTTTTGAAATGTTAAAGTACTGGATGTTAACCAGTTCCCTGAAGTTGCTAATACTACATTATTATAATTTGTTAGTTTCACATCCTCAAAATTGTTTTCTCCCAATAGTGATAATATGCCAAAAACTGGCTGATTCATATTATTTTGCCGGAATTGTTTGATAAAACGTACTGAAGCGGAAGGCTGCCCAAACAAGACAAAACAATTGATATCTTCTTTACGGATCTTTAGGAACGAATTTTCAGCAGAGCTCTCCAAAAAAAATTGTATTGGCTCTTCTTTGCCTGCTTTTTTTGTTTTATCTACAAAGCTTTGTAAAGCCAGCCTGGAATCATAACTATTATCAGAAACAACAGCAATTTTGTTCAGGTTCCTTTTATTATAAATTTCTTCTATCAAAACATCTACCTGTTGAATATTATTTGGCACACAGTTAAAATACCAAGGTACAAAAGCCTGGGAAAGTGTTGGGTCACTTGCCCATGCCGATAAAAAAATGATGTGTGTTTTGGCAATAACCTGTTCAATTAAGTGAGCATTTCGTCCATCATTAGAACCCATAAGAGCCCATACATTGTCGTTAAAAACTAAATTAACGGCTTCTTTTGAGCCTGTTCCCCAGGGTCCCTCCATTGATTTAACGATCAATTGAAAATGTAGTCCGTCAGAACCTTCTTCTTCATTGGCTTTACTTATTGCTAATTCAGCTCCATTTCGTGCAGCAACTGATTTACTATTACTAATTAATAGTCCAATTTTTATTGTTTTTGCAGATGCTGGCTTAATTTGTTGGGCATAACTATCCCAGATAAATAAAATACAAATAGTACTTATTATGAAAATCCTATTGGTCATGAAATTGTTCTGCCTACAGCACCGGCAACCTTGCGTAAATCTATCATTAGTTCATTAAACAGATCGGGTGTTAATGATTGATGACCATCACACAACGCTATTTCTGGTTTATAGTGCACTTCCATCATGATACCATCAGCACCAACCGCTACTGCTGCTTTAGCCATGGGGCCTACCATCCATCTATGCCCTGTTCCATGACTAGGATCAACAACAACCGGGAGATGAGTCAGATTTTTCAACATTGGTACTGCACTCAGATCAAGCGTATTTCTTGTAGAAGTTTCAAAAGTACGCAAACCTCTTTCACAGAGTATCACTTGATCATTTCCATGATGAAGGATATATTCTGCAGCATTGAGAAACTCCTCAATGGTTGCCATCATTCCTCGTTTTAACATAACCGGTTTTCCGCACATACCCACTTCCTTTAATAATGGAAAATTTTGCATATTTCGTGAACCTACCTGTACAAGATCTGCATACTCTGCTACCAATCCTACCTGTCTGGTATCCATCACTTCCGTAACTATCGGTAAACCTGTTTCTTGACTTATCTCTCTTAGTAATTTCAGACCTTCTTCTTCCATTCCCTGAAAGCTATAAGGTGATGAGCGTGGTTTATAGGCACCGCCTCTTAAAATTTTGGCACCATCATTCACTACTGATCTGGCGGTTTCAAAAATTTGTTCTTTACTCTCAACTGCACAAGGTCCTGCAATAATTACCACTTCAGAACCTCCAATTTCCACTCCGTTGACATTTACAATAGTTGATTCTTGTTTTTTATCAAGACCTACCAGTGAAGGAACCTTCACCTTAACATCAACCGGAATATTACATGAAATCGTTTCCATATCGTTTTATTTAATTCTATTAATATCCTACCATTCTGCCAGAATGTTTTCTTTTTCCCATTTTGGGACTGGCAGAATATTCAAATTCCCCATTTTTTACTTTTGCCATCCAAATTTCCCCAATATCATTCCAGCTCCCATCCAAAATAATCTCGCCGGTAATTCCCTGATAACCCTGAAATGTTTTTAAATCACTGAGTACATCACGGATCAGCACACGGTTAAGCCCCACTTTATGAATAGCTTTAATGATCATGTTCATTCCATCAAAAGCATGTGCTGCAAAAACATCTGGCTCCATACCAAATCTCTTGGAATAATTTTTTTGAAAGGCTTTTAATTCAGGAATATCAGCATCTGGATTATATTGGCACGTGGTCACTATTCCCTCAGCATCTTGTCCGGCAATTTTTAGAAATTCAGGAGAAACTACCCTGTCAGAACCAAAGACCGGTTGTTTCATTCCCATCTTCCTTATTTGTTTTAAAATAAGAGCAGATTCTTTGGCATTTCCCCAAATAAGAATAG
>JAOZTG010000241.1 GCA_029939235.1 Flavobacteriaceae bacterium | reverse complement strand
AACTCAAAACGCTTAAAGAAAATATTGATACCTTAACCTTAACGGCAACGCCAATTCCGAGAACATTACAGTTTTCACTGATGGCTGCTCGTGACCTTTCTGTGATCAAAACTCCTCCGCCAAACAGGCATCCTATTGAAACAAATGTCATCCGCTTTAGCAAAGAAATAATTCGCGATGCTATTCGCTATGAAATATCACGTGGGGGACAAACCTTTTTTATTCATAACAGAATTGAAAATATAAAAGAAGTTGCCGGATTGATACAGCGTTTGTTGCCAGATGCTAAAATAGGTATCGGGCACGGACAAATGGATGGTAAAAAATTAGAGCAATTGATGCTTGCTTTTATCAATAATGAATTTGATGTGCTGGTTTCTACCACTATTGTGGAAAGTGGTTTAGATGTTCCAAATGCGAATACTATTTTTATTAATAATGCTAATAACTTTGGAATAAGCGATCTGCATCAAATGCGAGGTAGGGTAGGAAGATCCAATAAAAAAGCATTTTGCTATTTTATCACCCCTCCATATCATATGATGACCGATGATGCCCGAAAACGAATTCAGGCTTTGGAGTTGCATTCTGATCTTGGAGATGGAATTAATATTGCGATGAAAGATCTTGAAATTCGTGGAGCAGGAGATCTTTTAGGAGGTGAACAAAGTGGTTTTATCAATGATATTGGATTTGAAACCTATCAGAAAATTTTAAATGAGGCCATTGAAGAATTAAAAGAAAATGAATTTAAAGATCTGTACAAAGAAGAAAACGAGAAGCCAAAAGACTTTGTAAGAGAGGTGCAAATTGATACTAATTTTGAGATCTTGTTCCCTGATGATTATATCAATAGCATTACTGAAAGGCTGAGTTTATACAAAGAATTAAGTGAACTAAAGACCGAAGAAGAATTGTTGAGTTTTGAGCAAAAACTGATCGATCGCTTTGGCGGATTACCAACACAGGCAGTTGACCTGCTGGATAGTGTTCGTATCAAATGGCTTGCTAAAAAGCTTGGTTTAGAGCGAATTATATTGAAACAAAAAAGAATGGTTGGTTATTTTATTTCTGATCAGCAAAGTGATTATTATCAAAGTGATACCTTTAGAAGTTTTTTGACTTATGTGCAAAAAAACAGCAAAATGTGTGTGATGAAAGAAAAGGAAACCAAAAAAGGTTTACGATTGTTAATTACTTTCATTCGAATAGATTCTGTTAAAAAAGCCCTATCTGTTCTGGAAAATATTTAATGAAGAATCAACATTTTAAACAACTTTTTGAGCTTGTATTAGCAACCTTATTTATCAGCACTTCGGGAGCATTAGGTAAATTTATTGATATGCCACCGCCGGTTACGGTTTGGTGGCGATCGTTTTTAGCAGCGATCTTTATGTATATTTTTATCAGATTTAAAAAGATCTCTCTGCGAATTGATTCCAAACGAGATCTGTTTACTTTTGTAATTAGTGCTTTGTTTATGGGTGCTCACTGGATCACCTATTTTTATGCTTTAAAATTCTCAAATGTAGCTTTAGGAATGTTGTCATTATTTACCTATCCGGTTATTACAGCGTTGCTGGAGCCTTTATTTTTCAAAGTAAAATTGAATTCTTTTCATATTTTTTTGGGATTGATCGTTTTGTTGGGAATTTATATACTTGCTCCCGATTTTGATCTGCAAAGCACACAGGTAAAGGGTATTTTATTGGGAGTTATATCTGCTTTGTTCTATTCACTAAGGTTACTTCTGTTAAAAAAGTATACCGACAAGTACCATGGTTCTATGCTTATGTTTTATCAAATTTCAATTTTAAGTATTGTTCTGTTACCTGTGATCTTTACGATGGATACATCGGGAATTCAAACACAATTTAGGGCAGTTTTATTGCTTGCATTATTAACTACAGCCATTGGTCATACCTTATTTTTGCATAGTTTAAAATATTTCTCGGTTGGTACAGCAAGTATCATTAGTAGTATACAGCCTATATTCGGGATCATTATTGCCTATATTTTTTTAAATGAAATTCCTACCTGGAATACCTTTTGGGGAGGTTTACTAATACTTTCAACAGTTGTGATCGAAAGTATTCGATCTCAAAAGAATGGGTGAAAAGAATAAAGTACTTATTTTGAACCCATCCAACTATTCAGTATCACAAGTTCAATTAAAGTAAAGGTTACTCTGTGCACTTTATTGACTTCTTTGTGAATCTCTGTGATACAGCTATTACGCAAAGAAGTACAAAGAAGTACAAAGTTGAGCAAAGACAAACTAAGAAATAATGTGCATTCAAACTATCCTTTATGTTTTTAAGAATGATTAGTAATGAACTCTGTTATTAAATGCCAGGAATAAAAAGCAATTTGGTCAAAGTATTTTTGGTTAATTTCCTGTTGATAACTGTTCTTTAATTTAACTAATTCAAAGAATTACCCTATCATATTTTTTGTACTTTTTTAAAAAATTTGATATGAGAATTAACCATTTTTAAAGATGGTTTGCTAAAAAAAGTTTTATGAAAAAAAATACTACAAAAAAGATCTATGTCTTAGACACTTCCGTTTTATTATTTGACCACAATGCCATCACTAATTTTGAAGAGAACAATGTTGCAATTCCGATTACGGTTTTGGAAGAACTGGATCAGTTTAAAATTGGGAATGAAACTAAAAATTTTGAAACACGTGAAGTGATTCGTTTTTTGGATAAATTATCTGGTAATAACGGATTGAATAAATGGATGAGTTTAGGCAAGAATAAGGGAGATTTCAAAGTGATCATGGATAGTCTGAGTTTAAAGGATATCAATGCCGAAGGTATTTTTGGAAACAGTAAGAATGATCATAAAATAATCAATGCGGCCATTTCATTGCAAAATGAGGAAAAGAAAAGTGTTATAATACTGGTGACCAAAGATATTAATCTTCGTTTAAAAGCAAAATCAATTGGTTTATTATCAGAAGATTATGAAACAGGGAAGGTAAAGAATATCAAAGATTTTTCTAAAGGACTTCCGGTTATTGATGATATTGATGCACAGGTCATTCAAAACATTTATCAAAAAACTCAGATCCATGAAAATGGAATACTGGGTAATCAAAAAGTTGCTAACGGCTATTATGTTTTAAATAATTGCACCAATTCCGTTTTGGCGAGATATAACGGTATAACCGATAAAATTGAAAAAGTAGAGAAAAAATATGTTTTTGGTATCAAGCCTCGTAATGCAGAGCAAACTTTTGGTTTGAATGCTTTGTTAAATGAAGATATCAAATTGGTTGCCTTAGAAGGAGTAGCTGGTACCGGAAAAACTTTACTGGCACTGGCATCTGCTTTGGAGCAGAAAAACAAATATGATCAAATTATTTTGGCTCGTCCGATCATTCCATTAAGTAATCGTGAAATTGGTTTTTTACCCGGTGATGCTGATGATAAGATCTCACCATATATGCAACCCCTTTGGGATAACCTGACCTTTATCAAAAAACAGTTTAAAGCCAATGAGAAAAAGAGTAAGATCTTACAAAATATGCAGGAATCAGGTGCACTTACCATTACGGCGCTGGCATTTATTCGGGGAAGAAGTTTGACCAATTCTATTTTTATTGTAGATGAAGCGCAGAATTTAACTCCGCATGAGGTAAAAACCATTATTACCCGAGCAGGTGAAGGAACCAAAGTAATATTTACCGGTGATATCAATCAAATTGATACCCCTTATATGGATGAACATAGCAATGGTTTAACCTATTTGATCGATAGATTAAAAGGAAATTCATTGTTTTCACATATCAAACTGGAAAAAGGAGAAAGATCAGAACTGGCAAATCTGGCAAATGAGTTGTTGTAAAAGGTTTAGAAATAATAGATAA
>JAOZTG010000082.1 GCA_029939235.1 Flavobacteriaceae bacterium | reverse complement strand
TGGCTTTTTTTACAAACCAAACATTCTTTTTTGCTTTCCATATCTAAATTTTTTATTTGAAACGCGAAAATATACAAATCAGATTAAAAAATTTAATAATATCAAAATAGTTGCTAATTTTTGTACTTTAATCGAATTAAAAACTCTTAATAATAGCAACACATGAAAAAATTAGTTAACTACCTATTACAAGGCGTATTGTACATAGCACCCCTAAGTATAACCGCCTATATCATATTTACTGCTTTTAATTTTACAGATAGCATTTCACAAAAACTTCTTGCGAAATTTTTTGATTTTGAAATTCCGGGTTTAGGTGTTTTAAGTTTAATACTGTTTTTGATCTTCATTGGATTTTTAGGTAAAACGATCATTGCACGACCTTTAAAGAATGTTTTTAACAATATCATTAATCGAATACCTTTGTTAAACTTCATCTATTCGGCATTTAATGATCTTTTATCTGCTTTTGTAGGAAAGGAGAAAAAATTTGACCAACCTGTTTTGGTAAAAGTAAATTTAAACTCTGATCTTGAAAAACTGGGTTTTATCACAGTAGATAATTTAGAGAGTTTAAACCAAAAAGATAAAGTTGCAGTGTATTTCCCTCACTCCTACAATTTTTCTGGTGAACTTTTTATTGTTCCTAAAGAGAATATAACTCCTGTCAATAAAAAGTCAAGTGATGTGATGAAATTTATTGTTTCGGCAGGACTGGCAGGATGGGAATAATAAAGACATCTAAGGCTTAAATTTCAAAGGTAAATGCACTACTTTTTTGGTTTCGAAAAAGTCTTCAACAAAATAATCTGATAAATTATAAATGGTTGCTTTCGGAAAATTTTGAAGTTCATTACTCAGATCACCTCCTTTTAAATATAAAATTCCATTTTTTAATTCGTGGTTTTGTTTTTTAGCAATTTTCTTACGTGTCCATTTTACAAAATCATCCATATTGGTAACTGCTCTGCTTACGATAAAATCAAATGTACCTTTTACCTTTTCAGCTCGTCCATGTTCGGATTTTACATTTTTTAACCCTAATGTTTCCGTAACAGCTTTTACCACTTTTATTTTTTTACCAATCGAATCAACTAAATAAAAATTACTTTCAGGAAATAAAATTGCTAAAGGAATTCCGGGAAAACCACCCCCGGTTCCAACATCTAAAATATGAGATCCCTGCTGAAACTTTTGCACTTTTGCAATTCCCAAAGAATGCAAAACATGTCGTAAATAAAGCTCATCAATATCTTTTCGTGAGATCACATTGATCTGAGAATTCCATGTTTTGTATAAATCATCTAATTTTGAAAATTGTTGGATCTGTTCGGACGATAATCCTTTAAAATAATGACTAATAATTTCCATTTAATGTTTTTTATTTCTGCAAAAATACAACGAATATTCCTTTTGGAATTTTAAAATATTTTTCATTTTGCATCTAAAAAACAACTAAATTTGTAGTAATTTAAAAGAGTTGAATTCTTTAAAAGAAAAACACATGGAAGGAGTTAAATTTTTGACAAGAGATAAAACGAAGTTTTTTAGGACGTTAAACAAAAGAGTAAACGATTATTTTAAAGAAAATAATATCAAGAAAACAGGAAACTGGAGATTATATATCAAGGCAGTTTTTATGTTTGCCTTGCTAATTGTTCCTTTGGTCTTAATCCTTACCCTAAGAGATTCTATGCCTGTATGGGGTCAAATATTGAGCATGATCACTATTGGAATAGGAATGGCCGGAGTTGGAATGAATGTAATGCACGATGCCAATCATGAATCTTTTTCCAGTAATAAATGGGTAAATAAATTGATGGGA
This sequence comes from Flavobacteriaceae bacterium, assembly GCA_029939235.1. Taxonomy (GTDB): domain Bacteria; phylum Bacteroidota; class Bacteroidia; order Flavobacteriales; family Flavobacteriaceae; genus Lutimonas. The sequence continues at coordinate 11,466 of JAOZTG010000082.1, read as the reverse complement.
AGCAGTATTTATATTCTTGCAGGAAATGATTATAACTGGAAGGTGCAACACAATGTTCTTCATCACACTTATACCAATATTCAGGGTTTGGATGAAGATATTGATGCCGGTAGAATTATTCGTTTTTCCAAACATGCCAAGTGGATGAAAATTCACAAATTCCAAAAGTATTACTCTATCTTTTTATATGGATTATTAACAATTAACTGGGCAATTACAACTGATTTTAAACAATCCTACCATTATTTAAAAAGACATTTGTCTTATGGTAAATTCCCAAATCCTGCTACACAATGGACCAAGTTAATTATCGGAAAAATTATTTACTATGCTATTTGGATCGTTTTACCTTTATCTTTAGGTTTTGTTTGGTGGCACGTTTTAATTGGTTTTTTTATCATGCATTATACAGCGGGAATTATTTTGAGCGTAACATTTCAACTGGCACATGTAATGCCAAATACCGAAATGCCTTTACCGGATAAAGACGGTAATATGGATCATACCTGGGCAATTCATCAATTATACACAACGTCAAATTTTGCACCAAAAAATAAATTTGTTGAATTCTTTACTGGTGGTTTAAATCATCAGGTGGAACATCATATTTTTCCACATATATCTCATGTTCATTATAATAAAATATCTAAAATTGTTCATGAAACAGCTAATGAATTTAATTTACCTTATAATGAATATAAAACTTTTTTCAAGGCGTTTGCAGAGCATATTAAACAATTAGATTATTTAGGCACTCATCCAAAAGCTGCATAAAACCCATTTGAAAGTTTTATATGTCAAATCTATTATCGGATAGAATTAACAGATTACCTGTTTCTCAAACTTTAGCCATGGCTGCTAAGGCAAGGGAATTAAGGGAGCAAGGTCTTGATATTATCAATTTGAGCATTGGCGAACCCGATTTCAACACGCCTGATTTTATTAAAGAAGCCGCTATTAAAGCAATTGATGATAATTATAATTCCTATCCACCAATTAATGGTTATGCTGAACTTAGAGAAGCTATTGTAAAAAAATTTAAACGAGATAATGATCTGGATTATCATATAGATCAAATTGTAGTTTCTACAGGATCTAAACAATCTATTGCAAATGCGGTAATGGTATTGTTAAATCATGGCGATGAAGTTTTACTTCCTGCACCGTATTGGGTAAGTTATTCTGCCTTAACTACTTTAGCCGGAGCAAAATTTATTGAAATACCTTCCACTATTGAAACCGATTTTAAGATCACTCCTAAACAATTGGAAGCCGCTATTACTCCAAAAACAAAATTGATCTTTTTCAATTCACCAAATAACCCCAGTGGATCCATTTATACAGAAAAAGAGTTTAGAGCGCTGGCTGAAGTTTTAGAAAAATACCCAAATATTTTTATTCTTTCTGATGAAATTTATGAAAATATAAATTACGGTAAACCAGTTTTTAGCATAGCCAGGATAGAAAGCATGTATGACCGAACCATTACTATTAATGGAGTTGCCAAAGCATTTGCAATGACCGGGTGGAGAATTGGTTATATGGGGGCACCACAATGGATTGCCAAGGCTTGTTCAAAAATACAGGGACAATTTACTTCTGGCGCAAATTGTATTGCACAAAGAGCAACAATCACAGCTTTGGAAGCTCCTCCTTCCAAAATTCAATATATGGTAGATGAGTTCAAAACTCGTCGTGATTTAATTATTTCACTTCTTAACGACATCCCCAATTTTAAGACCAACATTCCCGATGGAACTTTTTATGTGCTTCCCAATGTGTCCTATTATTTTGGAAGAACCATCAAAGGAACAAAAATTAAAAATGCTTCTGATTTCTCTATGCTTCTATTAAAAGAAGCCAATGTTGCTACCGTAACCGGTGAGGCCTTTGGCGCGCCAAATTGTATACGCCTTTCTTATTCGGTTAAAACAAAAGAAATTAAAGAAGCTATCAAAAGAATAGCTGAATTATTAGCTTAAATAATCACATTAATTATTAAAACATTCCATTTTTATGAGTTATAAAGTAAAATTTTCAACACGTTGGGCCGATTTTGACCCAAACAACCATATGCGTCATTCTGCCTATAATGATTATGCTGCCGAAGCCAGAGTACGTTTTTTTAGAGAACATGGTTTCTCTTTATCCGAATTCAACAAACAAAATCTTGGTCCGGTTTTATTTAGTGAGAATACAAAATTCTACCGTGAGATCAATTTGAGTGAAGATATAACGGTTGAATTATTTGTAAAAGGCTTATCTAAAGACGGAAGAAAGTTTAAGTTTCAGCATAAGATCTATAAAGAAAATGAAGTTTTGGCGGCTGAAATTGAAGTTTACGGTAGCTGGTTAGATCTTTCACTTAGAAAATTGACCATTCCACCCAAAGAAATAATCACTACCTTTAATACTTTGGAAAAAGCCGAAAATTTTGAAATTATTGCCGGAAAAATATCATGACATTCTTTAAGAAAACAAATTCGATTCCATTTACATTGATCTCCTTTTTGTTATTTTTTGTTTTGTTTTCATGCGATGAAAACGACCCGTCAAAATCTGAAATAAGCAGCTTTAATTATTTACCCACATCTACTACAAACAGTATTGTTAAACATCAATATTATACTTTATCTTATTCTGAAAAGCACGAACAAGCTGAATGGGTTGCGTATCAATTAAAGGATGAACAAATTGTTTCTACAACATTTAAAAGGCCTTATTTTGAACAGGATCCGAAGGTAAAAACCGGCTCAGCAGATTGGCGAAATTTTAAGAACTCAGGATACACCAAAGGACATTTATTAGCGGCAGCAGATAGAAAATTTAGTAAAGAAGCGTATGATGAAACCTTTTTAACTTCCAATATAAGTCCGCAGGTATATGATTTCAACGCAGGAGTCTGGAATCGGCTGGAAGAAAAAACCCGATACTGGACTCAAAAATATGAAGAACTCTATGTTATTACTGGTGGAATTTTAACCGACAACTTGAATACCATTGGTTATGAAGACGTTGCCGTACCTAAATATTTTTATAAAATACTTTTAGATTATACCCAACCTGAAATTAAAGCTATTGCTTTTTTAGTTCCACACAAAGAAAGCAATAAAGCTCTTTATAAATTTGTAGTTTCCATTGATAAAATTGAATCACTCACAGGAATTGATTTTTTTCCAACCTTACCTGATGGAATTGAAAATGATCTGGAGAAATCATCTGATTATAAGGGTTGGAGTTTTAGGTAAACGACCCTGTTTTCCAAGTTTTTTACAATAATCTGCTCTGCATTAAGCATCATAATAACCACAAGTAGAAAAAATTACTCATTTAGTAAAATTTTATATTTTGTCAGTTGGCTATAAGAATCATGAATAGAAGTATAAAGCTATCTACTGACCTCTAAAAAATAATTTGAACTTAATTTTATTATCATTTGAAATAGCAAGAAAAAATAGTATTTTTACTCCAAACAAAACTAATTTAAATCATGAAAAAAATTATCCTATTTTTAATCGTAGTGGCTTTTAGCATTTCTTGCTCCAAGAACACAAAAAAAGAGAACGAAACAGAAGTTAATAATGTTGAAACAACTGATAAAATTGTTGAAAATCCGGTTTTAGCTTTAGCTGATTTTGATGATAAAGCTGCTAAATGGGTAGATAAAGAAGTACAAGTAAAAGGCATCGTTGATCATGTGTGTAAACATGGAGGAAAAAAATTATTATTAGTAAACGATAAAGGAGATGTACATGTAGTAAGTGAAACCCGTTTTGACGATAAGCTAGTTGGTGATGAGATCACTTTAACAGGAGTTGTTAAAGAATTTAAAGTAGATGAAGCCTACTGCTTACAAAAAGAGGACGATCATGTACAAAATCACAAAGAAGGAACAGATAGTGATGATGTTTATGCCCAAAAAATGGAGCAAATAAAAACTTACAGAGACTCCATGAAAGTTGCCGGAGTTGATCATTTATCGTTCTATTCTTTAGATTATGTTTCTCATCAGGTAAAGGAATAAATTTATAAAAAATCTCCCTATTTTCTTCCCTTGGGAAGATATCGACAGAGAAAATGGGAAAGGATTTAAGATGAGCTTATGAAAACACTTCGCAAATGGAGTAGAATTCTTCACAGGGATATTGGCTACTTTTTTATTGGCACTACGATTATTTATGGTTTATCAGGTATCGCCTTAAACCATATGAACGACTGGAATCCCAATTACAAAGTAGAAATTGAACATTTTCAAACAAAAACCCACTTGGCTAATGATGCTGATATTAAAAAAAATGTTTTACAATTATTAGCAGACATTGCTCCAAATGAAACCTATAAAAAACATTATTACCCACAAAATGATATCATTAAAATATTTTTAAAGGGAGGTTCTTCTATTGTTATTAACACATCCTCTGGTAAGGGTAGAGCAGAGTATTTAAGAAAACGAATTGCATTTTATGAAGTAAATTATCTACATTATAATCCAAATAAATGGTGGATGTGGTTTTCTGATATTTTTGCTGGTGCATTAATTTTATTTGCTATTACTTCTTTGTTTATGGTAAAAGGAAAAAAGGGTATTACCGGTCGTGGAGGAATATATACAGCCTTAGGAATTATAATTCCACTACTTTTTTTATACTTCTTAATATGGTAAAATTTTAAAAATCATGTTAAAAATTAAAAAATTAATACTTCATGAAAAAATAATTTTAGCATGGTATTTTCTGTTTTTTTTAGCTTTATTAAATTCGTGTTCTCAGGAAAAAGTTGTAAAAAATGAATCTATAAAAAATGAAAAAACCGTAACAAGGACTGCCGAACAACTGGTTGACTCTAAAAAAAATGCAGAAATGAGCTATAGGGAATTGATGAATATTTTAGGTAGTGGCACCACAATGGTTCAGCTAGGAATTCTTATGGAGAACAAACAAATGATCATTGAGGGATCAGGGCTTATTTTAAATCATGCAGCTCCAAATGAAGATCCTTGGCTTATCATGAATAAACAAGATCAGGAGGAGTTTAAAAATAGCCTGCTTTCATATGATATTATTTTAGATAACTACGCAAGAGAAATAGCTGAAAAAGCTAAAGAAGAAGATTGGTTAGAAGTAAATAAAAAGACATATGAGCTAATAAATTCATGTGTTGTGTGTCATTCACTATGGAGACATAAAGTAAAATAGCGTTATGTATATTTTAAAAATATATAGAACAATATTTACTAAACTAAAATTTATTCATCACATTCTCCCCTATCCACTTAGCCAAAAGCATCACGGTTTCATAAGGGTTAACCTGTACAGATGTTGGAAATAAAGATGCGTCACAAACATAAATAGAATTTGTTCCATAAACTTTCCCATTTGTATCACACACAGCTTTTAATGGATCAGTTCCCATCCTTGCTCCTCCTTGTGGATGTGCACTTGAAAGCGGGGTTTTAAACAGATTTAAATATTTTTCAGAAATAAGATCATTTATAAATTCCGTATCTTTTTTAATTAAAGGATTTTTTTTACTGGCAGGAACCAATACTTTCTCGCAACCGGCAGCAAAAAATATTTTTACAGCTTCCTGTAATGCTTTTATCAATATTTCTTTGGTTTGAGGGTTAATACAATAATCAACTATTGTATTTCCGTTTTCATCAATGTTGATTCTATTTTTAAACTCCGCCTGATCATGTGCCAGGATCAAAATGGACATCATTTTTGAATAACTTTTCATTATATCCTGATGTGATTCACCATATCCCTGATTATTCTTTGCAGTTACTCCCGGAAAATAAAAAGAGGTTTCTAAATAAAAATGATCAGATGCCGAAAAATGATCAGCATAAACAGTTTTAGGAAAACCTTTAAAACCAAAAACATCCTTGGAATGTATTCCATTCACATTAAATGCAGGATGTAAAGTAAGATATCTGCCTATGTTTTTATTCTTTAGTTTTAATTGACTGACAGATCTCAATAGTATAGCTGGCGTATTTAAAACTCCGGCTGCTAAAATAATTTTTTTTGCTTTAAACTGATAATCACCACTTTCCATTGAATTTGATAATGTCCCATCCGGCGCATCTTGTACAGTCACATTTACTTTGTTCTCTTCAACAGAAACAACTTTTGTATTACAAAATATTTTTACTCCTCTTTTTAAAATTTTTGGTATTTGAACTTCTAAAGTACCCTGTTTAGCACCTGTCGTACAACCCAAATTACAAAAACCCTGTTGCTGACATTCTTTAGTGTTTATCTTTAATCTCTTTACAGGAATCCCTAACTTCTCAGCTCCTTTTCGGAATAATTTATTATTGTCATTATCCCAGCTTTTTGGTAATTCATGTACAGAAATCTCTTTTTCAATTTCATCTAATGACCTTGTTACATATTCCTCTGATAGAAAATCCATACCAAAATCATCTCTCCAATTTTTCATCACCTTTTTTGGAGGACGAAAAGAAACTCCGGTATAAACTGCCGAACTTCCTCCCAATGTATTCCCTGCCGCAACACCTACTTGTAAATTTTTTGATAAAACAGCACCTCTGTTAAAATACATGGCAGTCATATCTATTTCTTTTTGGTTGAAGTTTTCTTTTACACGATGAGGCCCGGATTCCAGAATTGCTATTTTCAAATCAGGATTATTTCTGGTAACATAATCGGTAAAAGTCGCTCCTCCAACCCCGGAACCAACAACAATGACATCAAATTCAAAGGATTTTTTCAATGTATTTGAGCGTTTACAGGTCCGTGATAGTTTATGGAAGGCCAAACATCTTCTATTCCGTAATAGGAGATCAGTACAATCGAGCGTAAACCCGTTAAGCCACCAATAATTTTACCCATCGGAAAATTAAAAAGTCTGTCAATATATTTTTTCCTTTGTTTATAAGAGAGTTTTTCAAAAGATTGAAAGTTGTAGACAAGACTCAGCTTATCAATGACCTTCACAAGTAGTTTGATCTTACTTTCAGATTCCGGTTCCAAACCATTAATTAATTGTTTGAAATTCTTGATAAAAGCATATTCTATAGAAGTATTATTACGCAGATCCGGAATAATCACTTCTGCAAAAAAAATAATGTTTTGCTTAAAAATTGGGTTCATTTATAACTATTTTTCAAAAAGATGTCTTTTAACTGCCCTGCTAATAAATCGTACTTTTTCTTTAAAACTAAATCTTGATAAATTCACTTTTACTACCCCTTTGGTCATCATGGTTTTTTTAGAATAGTCAATATTCACATCCACGATTACAGGAATATCTTTTTCAACTTCCTTGAAAGCCTTTTTTATGATCTGCGAAATTTCAGTATCATTTTCCATCCTAAAATAAGAAGCTCCGGTTGCATCTGCAATCCCTTTGATATTAACATTTCCAATAATGGTTGCCACTTTTCGCTTCAGCGGAATTTTTTGAAATTGTGATATTTGTCCGAGCTCTCCATCGTGAAACACAAAATAAACCACCCCTTTTTTATAGGTAGCTGCGGTTAATGTTTCCATGCCTGTCATTAAAAATCCACCATCACCCACAATACCAACCACTTTACTTTTAGGGTTCATAAATTTAGCACCAATTGCTGCCGGAGTGCAAAATCCCATACAATTGAAATCGGTTGGTGAAACAAAATGACGTGAACGATTTACCGGTAATAATTCGGCAGCTAAATAAGTATGTTTACCATCATCCACAATAAAACGGGTTTCATCATCGGTGAACTCTGTTAAAGCCTCAAAAAAGAAACCTGGTGACACTTTATCTTTTAAAGGCTTTTGTTTCCACTCCTTAAAATATTTTTCCTTTTCTTCTTTGATCAATTTTGCTAAAGCAGAACTGTCTTTTGCTTTATTCTTTGATAATTCTTCTAAAGTCTCAGCAAGTAATTTCAATGCTTCTGTTGCATCTGCATGAATATGGATCTTTGTTGGATAATTTTTATCAAATACTTCCTTATTGATATCTATATGGACTAAATTCTCGGGAACCGTTACGCCAAAACTTCCTGTGGCAATTTCCGAAAATCGAACTCCAACTGCCAGCATAGCATCACAATTTTTAAATGCTTTCTGCGAAGCAGGAATTGAATTCGGACCAAATCCAAAACCGGTATGCAAAGGATGATCAGCAGGAAAAGAAGCTTTTCCCTGCAAAGTTGTACAAACCGGAGCTCCCAATATATTGGAGATACGATCTGTATATGTAACAGCTTCTGCCGCACCCCAACCAACATAAACTCCTGGATTATTCGCCTGTAAAAGCAATTCGGCCGCAGCTTGTATCTTCTTTTTATCAAAAACAGGATTTTGATAACTTTTAATGTAATGAGTGAGCTGTTCGACTTCTCCTTTAAACATTTGAAATTCCATAGGAATCTCAATAAAAACCGGACCTGGTTCACCAGATGTAGCAATATCATATGCCTTGTAAATCGTTGAAATGATCTCATTATGAGAAGATATTCTAAAAAAGGCTTTGGTTACTTCTTTCACCAGATTTTCCTGATCTAACTGGTGCAACTGATAATGTCTACCACTATCCTGACGTGTACCACCGGAAAAGATCAACATGGGAATACCATCTAAAAAAGCTTCTCCAATACCACTCATAGCATTGGTAGTACCTGCAGCAGGGACAATCATTAAAGTCCCAATACTATTAGAAGTACAGGAAACACCCAGTGCCATAAAAGATGCTCCTCCCTCATGTGTAACCAAAATTGGTTCTATTTTTTTAGAATTGTTAAGTTCATCATACAATTCAATATTGTGTACTCCCGGAATTCCAAAAGTATATTTTACTCCTATTTGTTCTAAAGCGAAAACCGCTAATTCTGCACCTGTTTTTTTCATAATCCCATTTTAAATCCTTCCCAAAGGGAAGGACTTTTTTAAAATTTTTCTTCTTACTTTATTCTCTTTACTTCTTAATAATATGCTTTGCTGCCTTTTGAGCAGTGAAAATACAAGTTGCTAAAAATGTACCTTCTAAAGCCCGTTTACCATGTGAACCTCCTCCACCAAAACCTGCTGCTTCACCAACTGCATATAAATTATCAAAGGCATTTTGTTTTCCTTTTATATTAGGTTCAGTTAAAACCTGTGATGCTAAATTAGTTTCTATTCCACCCAAACTTTTTCTTGATAAAATAAATTCCCTAATTGCAATTAACGGATAATTCTTTTTATTATTTAACTTTTGAGGCTTTAGTGTTCTCTTTTTATCTCCTGAATATTCCCTGGCTTGCTTTATTCTTCGGATCTGCTCATCATCCCCGATATATTTTCCTCTTTCAAAGTTAGCATCATAACTATCAATAGTATTTTTTAAAGCTTTAATAGAAATATCATTGGTTCCGGTGGAATCATTCATTTTTTCTACCAGTTCTTCTATGCTATTTGCTGTTATATAATTTGGAGAATCCTTTTCTAAAGCTTTGATTAGTTTTTTATTTCCCGTTAAAATGGAATATAAAAATTTGAATAGTTTCTTTTCTTTGATACCATCATTAAATTCTGATCCTGAAACTGCCAGCTCTTTGTATGCTATTTTATTATTGAGTATTTGCCACGAATATTGCTTCTCCTGCTCACAAATTTTGGTTACCAAATATCTGGTATCAAAAGCGGTGATCAAAGGAATTGGCCCCATGCGTTCTCCTTTAAAATTGACCCAAAGAGCAGATTTTGGAGGTACCAGACTCAATCCGTGATTTTCTCTTTTTGGATATGGATGAGGTATTCCGGCTGCATAATTCCACATCAGATCCAGATTTTTAACATGCCCTCCAAGCTCACTTACTTTATCATGAATCAGCCCATCCGAAAAATGATGAGAACCATTTAAAATTTGTTTTGGTGGAGATTTCCATTCTTTATGCCAGTGCTCCCGTACTTTTTTCATATTGCCATTGATTCCTCCTGTGGCAACTATAAAATCATCTGCCTGACAAGTAAAGCCAGTATTGTTTGATTCATTAATTCCGGTAACAGCTACAATTTTTTTATTCTCCAGCTTAAAATCTTCTGCTTTATGCTGAAATAAAACCTGTAAATTATCGTGATTTTTATTTGATCTTAGGTCTTTGATCAGAGCTTCCATCAATCCATGGCCCGTACCCCAAACCATATGAAATCTCGGGACAGAATTACCAGGTTGATGTAAACCTCTTTCCACCCAATGAACAATCGGGAAAAAACCAACCCCTCTTTCAGCCACCCAATCATAAACTTTTTGTGTAGATTCTAAAAATGCATTTGCCCATTTTTTACCCCAAACTTCCTTTTGGTCAAACTCAGCAAACGAAAACCAGTCTTTTTTTGCCTGATCTACCGTATCTTTAATTTTTGAAAATCGTTGCTGTTTTGAATTGATAAAAAACATTCCACCAAAAGATTCTTTTGCTAACCCTCCAAAATTTTCCTTAAGATCCCGTTCAATGATGATTACTTTCTTATTGGCATTTAAAAGTTCAATAGCAGCTGTAATACCGGAAATACCTCCTCCAATAATAACAATATCTGACTTGTAATTATACTTTTTCAAAAACTTATTGTTTAATAATTGCTTAAATATAAAAAAAGAATCTCAATGAGTAGCTCAAAGTCGGAGACTTTGCAGCCAGTTATTAAAAATCAATTCACATGATTTCAGTCAATTATATAAAATACTAATGCTTATGCGGAATTCCTTGTATATGCAGTGCAAGATGATTCTCATTATCTTCTTTATTGACCCAGCCATAATTAGCATCAGATTTTGCATCTAATTGATCAATATAAGGTTTGATATCCAGTAAAGGTGTACCATCAAAGGCATCAATTCCGGAAATATAAATAATATTATCAATTATTTTTTTAACTTTTACAACACTAATTCCAATAGGGTTTGGTCTGTTTGGACTTCTGCTGGCAAAAACACCAACATCCTGTTGATTAGCCCACGGAGGAGAGATTATCATCTTATTATCTCTCATCACTTTATCGAGGTAATAAATAACATATATATAATTAAAATTATCCAGTAAGTGTAAACCCTTTACAAATTTTTTGTCTAAAACTATTTTAAACTCTCCTTGATCATTGTCCAAAGTTTGATGAGGCGCTTTATTCTTATTAGGGGAATGAATAATACCTATACTATTGAGTACAAATAGATTACCGGAGACATCATTCATTTATATCAGTTTAAATTTGATCGGTACCATTCTCTAACTCATCAATCTCCCCCATTTGTTTTAGCAGATCAAAAGTCTTGGCGGCCTCTTCTTCATCAACAACACTTATTGCTGCACCTACATGCACCAGAACATAGTCTCCTACATTTGCTTCGGGAACTAAAGTAAGGCTCACATCTTTTATAATTCCATCAAAGGATACTCTTCCTGTACGGAATGTCTCGTCCAGTTCGGCTGTAATTTCAATTAATTTTCCGGGTATTGATAAACACATA
>JAOZTG010000240.1 GCA_029939235.1 Flavobacteriaceae bacterium | reverse complement strand
GTGTTGGCATTTCAACTCTGGAACAGTATTCGTACAATCGATTTTCTTATTTCTTTGGATGAAGTTGATTCGAACAGGATTGGAGTTACCGGGGCATCCGGCGGAGGAACCCAGGCATTTTTATTAACAGCAGTTGATACTAGGATTTCAGTTTCAGTACCAGTTGTTATGGTATCAGCACATTTTTTTGGAGGATGCCCTTGCGAAAGTGGCATGCCAATCCACAAGAGTGGTAAATATGAAACAAATAATGTAGAAATTGCAGCCCTAGCAGCTCCACGTCCGCAGTTGTTAATATCTGATGGAACGGATTGGACAAAGAACACCCCGGATGTTGAGTATCCCTATATCCAAAATATATATCGGTTATATGGAGCTGAAAATAATGTGAAAAATATTCACTTGATTAATGAAGGGCATGACTATGGTTTTTCAAAACGAGTAGAAATGTATAAGTTTTTTGCAAAACATCTTGGAATATCACTTGAAAATGTAAGTAATAAAAAAGGTATTGTTAATGAAAGCGCGGCTGTAATTGAGAATGAAAAAATAATGCATGTCTTTGATGAGGAGAATCCATTGCCAATAAATGCTGTAATAGGGGATGCTACTGCAGTTGAACTTATATTACTGAAATGTAAATAATTTGGAGATTAATCAGTTTTTTAGATTATATAAAGAGAATATTTATGAACAAGACAAAAAGAGCAACCTTTATTTTCTTATTACTAAGTCTAATAGGCATTAGTTCTAATAACCTTAATGCACAGGATATTTACGAAAGTAAATACAGCACTTCATCCAAGTTTATTAAACTTAACGGTGAATGGGATTTTCGGTTCGATGCTGAGAATGTCGGAGAGAAGGAACAATGGCAGAATAAACCTGTTAGTAAGAACTGGGATAAAATAGAAGTTCCCTCTACATATAATGTGGCTTTCCCCGAGAAGTACTATTATTTTGGCTTCGCGTGGTATAAAAAAACAATCAAAATTGATAAACAGGAGCTGATTGGAAAAAGAGTAATCCTTCATGTAAATGGTGCAGGGCTTCGTTCCAATTTATGGATTAATGGCAGCAAAGCCGGAAACCATAATTCTCCTTATTCAGATTTTCCTACCGATATTACTGAGTTTATTAATGTCGAAAAAGGGAATACTATTACTATCAGAACTGATAATAAGATAGATAAAAGTTCTGTTCCCGATCGTATTGGATGGTGGCCCTACGGTGGATTATATAGGGATGTTTATCTCGAAATCATACCGGAAATTGCCATTGAGAATGTCTGGATTGATACTAATCAGAAGTATGGGAAATGGGATTTCTCTATCAATTGCATCATTAATAATCCTTCGCATAAGGGTGAAAGCGCTAAGTTGGAGTTTGTACTCAAAGATGAACAAAAAATTATTTGGAGTTCGAAAAATATATATGAATTAGATAAAATAAAAACCAAAATATCTCTTGATGGTAAGATTCAAAATGTAATAAAGTGGGATACTGACAACCCGAAGTTGTATGAATTAACTGTTTCCATAAAAAACAAAAATCAGAAACATAGTCGCTCAGTTAAAGTTGGTTTTCGTGATGTGAAAGTGGAAGGGTCAAAAATAGTTGTAAACAACAAGTCGCTTCTTATAAAAGGGATCAACTATCATGAAGATCATCCTGATTATGGTAGTGCTATGCCCAAAGAACAAATCAAAAAGGACTTGCTGGCGATAAAAGAGTTGGGAGTTAATCTGATACGTAGTGCACATTATACACATGATCAATATTTTTATGATCTATGTGATGAAATGGGCTTTCTCGTTTGGGCTGAAATACCTGCCTGGCAAACATCAACGAAATTATTAGCAGATTCATCAGTTTGGGTTAAATATTTAGAACCACAACTCACCGATATGGTGATGCAATATCGAAGTCATCCATCCATTATTATTTGGTCAGTGGGTAATGAATTTGATAGTAATAATAAGGAGGCTTTGCAATATGTTCGCAAATCTGTTAAATATGTTCGCTCGCTTGATACTACCCGCTTAATAACCTATGCATCAGATAAACATCGAAAAGATGATGATATTTGCTTCCAGGAAGTAGATTTTATTTCCATTAATGAATATTATGGTTGGTACTATGGTACCTTATATGACCTTGGAAATACACTCGACAGACTTCATGGAAAATATCCAAATAAGCCAATTGTAGTTAGTGAATTTAATGCTGGTGCTGCTTTAGATTCAGTAGCAAACGATAACTATTCCGCCGTAAGAGGGAAGCAATATACATTAGAATATCAGAATAAGTTTTTAACTGTACACATGGATCAAATTTTTCATCCTGACCGTATAGATTATGTTTCCGGAGGAATTATCTGGCTATATAGTGATTATGCCGATATTCACAGAGTTGGAGGTGGGCATCCAAAACAATGGGATTATGTTAATCTAAAGGGTTTGGTTAATCAGCAAAGGGAGCGAAAACCTTCATTTGAATTGGTAAAAAGGTATTATAATTCCATTAGTGAACCATTGGCACAATTATCAGAAGTATTAATTTCTCAGGCACTGCCTGGATATATCAAAGAAAAGAGTGCTGTTGAATACCCAATTGGAAAAGATGGCTTAAAATGGCACAAGGCTATAATGGGCAACAAAAATGCTGTCGATTTAATTAAACAATTAGAATTGAAAGATGATTGCCATGCATATGCTGCTACTGAAATCTTTGTGGAAAGTGATATTAGCACAACTCTTCTCTTTGGTCGTAACGATGGGGCGGCTATCTGGCTTAATGGAGAATTGATATATGAAAACTTTAATCAGCACGCATTTGTATACAATGAGTTCTCAACTCCAATAAAATTAAAGAAGGGAAAAAATCTTTTGGTTTTATTGCTATCGCAAGGGGGTGGTAATTGGGGATTTAATTTCAACCTGGAAACGTTCAATTTTTATTCCGGGTATCCTGAATTATAGAAACAAAATTTACAATAATTTTAAGTACAACTTAACAAAAGGAGAAATAATGAATTACAAATTTTTATTAATTGTGTTGCTTTTAATTACAACAGAAGTATATCCACAAAAGTCTTACTACAATATTAATGATTACATATCTGAAACAGGTAAATCAAAACTGATAACTGTGCAATTGCAAGAACTTATTGATAAATGCAGTTTGAATGGTGGTGGTTATATTCAATTTCCAGCAGGTGAGTATTTAACAGGCACGATTGTTCTAAAAGATAATACTTACAGATCAACCTGTGGCCTTAATTAAATTTTTAAAGAAAAGAATTGTTAATAAATAAAATGTTTAAAATGAGGAATTATAAAAACAAAATAATTTTTTGTACCAATTTTGTATTGTTGTTTTTCATGTTATCCTGTGGCAACCAGGAAATTACGAAAGCCCCGGCAGATTATGTAGATCCTTTTATTGGTACAGAAGGTGAAGGCAATGTTATACCCGGTGCACTAAGACCTCACAGTATGGTTAAATTAAGCCCTGATAACCTAAATTCTCCCCTAAGTGGATATGAATATGATGACAATCACATTGTCGGGTTTAGCCATACACATCTACAGGGCACAGGTGGTGGTGCTTATGGGAATATTTTATTATACCCTATGGCAAGCGATCTCAATAAAATTACTACGGGTAAATGTTTTTCAGAATTCAATCACGTTAAAGAGTCAGCCAAACCGGGCTATTACAGCGTTACCCTGCTGGATGATAATATTAAAGTTGAACTTACCTCCACTGATCATGCAGGTTTTCACAGATATACATTTCCAGAATCTGAAAAATCTAGTATTCTTATCGATGTTGGACATTCACTCGATAAGCCATGTGAAGGTGGAAATATTGAAATTACCAGTAATGACCAAATTCAAGGGTATGG
>JAOZTG010000239.1 GCA_029939235.1 Flavobacteriaceae bacterium | reverse complement strand
CAAATTGATGTAAACGATCTGTTAAAACATCAGTTAGAAGATTCTATCCGTAAAGAATTTAAAGAAAAAGAAGTTTCCATTAAAAAACAACTGGAAGCCAAAGAGAAAAAACTATTGCAGGAGAAACTTGAATTTGAAGCTAAAAAGAAAAAAGAAGCAGAAGATTTTCAAAATAAACTGGATACCAAACTCAAGCAGGAATTACAGGAAAAAGAAAGGGTTTTAAAATTAAAATTACAAGATGAAAACTCTGAACAGTTAGAGTTGTTAAACAAAGAACTCAACGAGAAATCCGAAAAATTAAAAGAACTCAATAAAAGTAAAGCAGTAATTGAAAGATTAAAGCGCGAAAAAGAAGAGCTTGCCGATGAATTTAAAAATCAGTTGGAATCCAAACTACAGGATGAACTAAAAGCGAAAGAAGCAAATATCAAGGCCAAACTTTTAGAAGAAAATTCAGAACGGATAGATCTTTTAAATAAAGAACTCAATGAAAAATCAGAAAAATTAAAAGAGCTCAACAAAAGTAAAGCCGAAATTGCAAGGTTGATTCGCGAAAAAGAAGAGATCACTTCCAAAGCAAAAGCAGATGCCGAAATTGCATTGAATAAAAAACTGAAGGAAGAATCTCTTAAAATCAAAAAGGCAACGGATGAAGAAAATGAGTTAAAATTCAAAGAATACGAAAAAAAACTTGCCGACCAAAAAGACTTGATGGAGCAAATGAAACGTAAACATGAACAAGGTTCCATGCAGTTGCAAGGAGAAGTACAGGAACTTGCTATTGAAGAATGGCTTGCCGATAATTTTCCGCTGGACAGTATTAGCGAGATTAAAAAAGGAGCTCGTGGTGCAGATTGCCTGCAAACAGTAAATACCCGTGAACAACAAAATTGTGGCACTATTTACTACGAAAGTAAACGCACCAAAGATTTTCAACCGGCCTGGATAGAAAAATTTAAAAATGATATTCGTGATAAAAATGCTAATATTGGGGTTTTAGTAACCGAAGTGATGCCAAAAGAAATGAAAAGAATGGGATTAAAAGATGGTATCTGGATCTGCACTTTTGAAGAATTTAAAGCGCTTTCCAATGTACTTCGACAATCTGTAATAAAATTGAGCAATGCTATCATATCTCAGGAAAACAAAGGAGATAAAATGGCTATGCTGTATGATTTTTTGACCAGCAATGAATTTAAGTTACAAATGGAGGGTATTGTAGAAGGGTTTACCCAAATGAACGCCGATCTGCTAAAAGAAAAAAATGCTATGAAACGTATTTGGAAACAACGGGAAAAA
Organism: Flavobacteriaceae bacterium; assembly: GCA_029939235.1. Lineage (GTDB taxonomy): Bacteria > Bacteroidota > Bacteroidia > Flavobacteriales > Flavobacteriaceae > Lutimonas. The sequence goes on along the minus strand of JAOZTG010000239.1, from coordinate 2,613 downwards.
CAAATTGAAAAGGTCATTGATAACACCATCAATATGTATGGATCTATCAAAGGTATTGCAGGAAATGCAATTCAATCGATCAACACATTGGAGTTACCCGGATCTAAAGAATAACAGTTGGACTAAAAATTAATGGCTATATAAACAAGACAAACAAAAAGACATGGATAAGCATTTTTTTAAACACAATATTTCTCAAGTAGACCTGGAAGCTATCAGATCGGCAAAAGCCAGTATGGAAGATATAGGAATGCTAATGAAAGGATTGAATAAATTAGGCGATGGAATTGATTCCGGTATTAAATTGATTCCTCAAAAACAACAGGTATGGCTTCAAAAAAATGTGAATAATATTTTGATGACTCTGGTAAAAAGTAATCTTGCCACCATGAAAAAAGGAGAAATATTTAAGAAACCATCTCCAACAGTTTATAAAACTATGGTAACTGCCACAGGAGCACTAAGTGGTGCTTTGGGCGCAACAACAGGAATTGGCACCGTATTATTCGCTTCAGAGCTGGCTCTTTCAACAAAATTTATCATGCGTTCTATCATGGATATTGCACGAAGTGAGGGAGAAGATCTCTATAATATTGAAACTCAGCTTTCCTGTTTGCAGGTTTTTTCACTGGGAGGTGAATCCAATGATGATGACGGATTGGAAACTTCCTACTACACTTCAAAAATAGCGATGGATAATGCCTTAAAAGGTGCAACTTCTTATGTGTCAAAAAATGGTATTCATGGTTTAAATAAACTATTACTGAACAGCACTAATCCATTGATGAAATTAATCAGCACGGTTACTTCGCGTTTTACTGTGCAGGTTTCTGAAAAATTTATTGCTCAAGCAGTTCCTTTAATTGGTGCTGCAGGTGGCGGATCTATTAATTATTTGTTTATCGATCATTTTCAAAAAATGGCAAAAGCTCATTTTACCATCAGACGACTGGAACGTAAATATGGAGAAGAGCTTGTAAAAACCAAATATTTAGAGATATAGAATTAAGAAGGAGTTATCAATTATATACATAAACCTCTGCACAATTTTGCGTATTAACTATTTCACAAAGTTTCGCAAAGAAAATACGAAGTTTCGCAAAGGGACCATAAACTTACCTTTTGGGTAACAGAAAATATTTCTAATAAATTATCTTACAATTCCGTAATATTCATTGAGTTTAAGGACAATAAAACAGTCAGGACTTTGCTAAATATCTATGTAAATATTAACAAAACCCTGACCCCTTATTTGATATACTTTTTTTTATTTAGAAGGAACCGGGAAACCACGGTCTCTCATCAATGCTTCCATTTTTGCATCACGTCCCATGAATTTGCGATATGCATCTACAGGATCCATTGAATTTCTTGGCGCAAATAAATATTTAACCAATTTATCCGCCATTTCTTTATCATAGAATCCGTCTGGAGCATTTTTAAATGCTTCGGCAGCATCAGCCGTTAACACATCTGCCCACATATAGCCATAATATGCTGTCGCATAACCTTCACCGGAAAATACGTGTCCGAATTGAGGAGTACGATGACGCATCACCAGTTCTTTTGGCATATCCATTGCCTTTAAGGTTTCCTTTTCAAATTTACCTACGTCCAAACTACTTGGATCAGCTAAATGTAATTTCATATCCATGATAGCAGATGCCAGATACTCAGTTGTAGCAAAACCCTGATTAAATGTAGATGCCTTTTTAATTTTATCGACCAATCCTTTCGGAATTACTTTACCGGTTTTATAATGTACTAAAAACTGAGTGATCACCTCATCAGTTGATAACCATCTTTCCAATAATTGTGACTGAAACTCGGTATAATCTCTTACTCCTCCATTTAAGGTAGGGTATTTTACATTGGAAGAAAAGAAATGCAAAGCATGACCAAATTCATGGAAAAAAGTAGTAGCATCATCCCATGAAACTAAAACAGCTTCACCTGGTGCCGGTTTTACAAAATTCGAATTATTAGATGCTAAAACAGTTTTTTTACCATCGAATGTACTATGACTTCTATAAGTTGTGGCCCATGCACCTGAACGTTTTCCTGTTCTTGCATAAGGATCTAAATACCACAATCCAATATGTTCACCACTGTCCTTATCTGTTACTTCCCACACTTTTACATCTTCCTGAAAAACCGGTACAGTTCCTGCAGGAACAGGCTTAAAATCATAATTGAACAATCTTCCTGCAACATAGAACATTGCTTCTCTTAATTTGTCTAATTGCAAATATTGCTTTACTTCCTCTGAATCCAGATCATATTTCTTTTTTCTAACCTTTTCAGCATAATATCGATAATCCCAAGGCTCAATAGTAATTTTATCACCATTTGCATCGGCTACAGCCTGCATATCCACAACTTCCTCTTTCACTCGCTCAATAGATGCCGACCAAACTGTATTTAAGAGTTTCATCACATTTTCGGGATTCTTTGCCATCCTGTCCTGCAACCTCCATTCGGCATAATTCTTATAACCTAATAACTCAACCCTCTCTCTTCTTCGCTTTAATATTTTGGCTATATTCTCTTTGTTATCATAAGTATCATTATTATCTCCTCTTGAGTAATAATTGGTCCATACTTTTTTTCTCA
>JAOZTG010000238.1 GCA_029939235.1 Flavobacteriaceae bacterium | reverse complement strand
ATATTGATCAATTTGCTTCAACAGCAGTTTTATTTAATGAGGCATATTGTAATATTCCGGTTTGTGGAGCATCCAGGGCAAGTATGCTTACAGGTATGTATCCAAACAAAAATAGATATATCAACTATGATACTTTTGTTAGCAAAGAAGAGCCTAAAGCAGTAAGTTTTCCATTACTTTTTAAAAATAACGGTTACACAACTATATCAAATGGTAAAATTTATCATCATTTAGACGACAACATGTCTGATTGGGATGAGGTGTGGCGTCCTTATGCTTTTGATAAGAATGACAAAAGATTGGCACCAACTGATTATTGGCAATCCTTATGGAAAGATTATCTTCTTCCCAAAAATATTGCACTGTATAGAAAAACGGGAACCGGTCCAACTTATGAATCTGCTATAGTAAGTGACAGTGCCTATATTGACGGATTGATGACTCAGAAAGTTATTAGAGATCTTAAGAAATTGAAAAAATCTGATAAACCATTTTTACTTACAGCAGGATTTATCAGTAATCATCTGCCTTTTAATGCACCTGCACATCACTGGGATACCTATTCAAAAAATGATATCAAGCAGCCTAATAATAATTTTGTGCCTAAAAATGCACCTGCTATTTCAATAAGTAACTGGGGAGAAATGAGAGCATATACAGGTATTCCGAAAAAAGGACAGGTTAATGATACTACTGCTTTAAAATTAATTCATGGTTACAATGCAACCGTTAGCTATGTTGATAAACTCATAGGAAATATTTTAGAAGCTTTAGAAAAAGAAGGCTTAAATAAAAATACTATCGTTATTTTAGTTGCTGATCATGGATATAGTTTGCAAGAACATACACAGTGGGCTAAATATAATCCATATCATGATGCAAGCCATGTTCCATTAATGATCAGAACTCCTGATATGAAAAAAGGGGAAATAACAAACGCACTTGTTGAGCTGGTAGACATATATCCTACTCTTACTGAACTTTGTAATCTGACCCCTCCTAAATATCAGCTTGAAGGGAAAAGTATGGTTAACATACTGAATAAACCAGAATCTAAAGGCAAGGGTCATGTTTTTACAAAGACCGGAAATGCTTTTACCATAAAAACAAAAGATTTTGCCTATACTGAATTTATCGATCTGAAAAGCTTTGAAACAATTACAAGTATGTTATATGATCACGATAAAGATCCAGATGAGAATATTAATGTGATAGATGACTCACAATATGCAAAAGTTAAAGCAAAATTAAAAAACATCCTCCATACAGAATATCATTCTAATATTACCGGAGAATTATAATAAATGAAATTATGAATAATATCGATAATAAAAACACTTACCAATGAAAAATACAGATTTAAAAAAATTAAAAAAAATAGTATTTAAACATTCTATTATTCTTTGGATTTTAGCTTTAATTATTAGTGGTTGTGCAGTAAAAAATAAAGATCATAGCACTCAAACTGCAAATCCTTACAATCCGATTTCCAAAATGGAATTATTGAAAAAGAAAAAAGGAGGAAATATTACAAAAATGCATTTTCTTGTTTTTGGAGATTCTAAGGGATCGGAATATTTTAAAGAAGTCTTAAAACGAGCAGATTCTTTACAACCTGAATTTTGTTTGACAACAGCCGATTTGGTAAAAAAAGGCGGTGGTGAATTAGGGAAAATTGATTATAAACAATTAGACGAAGATGGCGGTTGGTTTATGCGAAAATATCCAATGTGGCCAACAGTTGGAAATCATGAAATGTCTGGAGGAGATGATGCATTACATAATTATTCTAACTTTTTTGGAATGAAAAAAAACATGTATGCATTTGAATATGGGAATGCAAAATTTATCGCTTTACCATGGCCTAAAATAAAAGACGATCAAGAAAAATTAGAGTGGCTTGAGAATGAATTAAAATCAGCAAAAGGAAAACATATTTTCGTATTCAAACACCGTCCTCATTATGATGTGGGTTCTAAAAAATATGAAGATGTGGAAGGTACAGAAACAGCACTCACAAAATTATATGACAAATACAAGGTAACTGCTGTTTTTAGTGGTCATGATCATATTTATTATAGAACCAAAAGAAATGCGACCAGCTATATCATATCTGCAGGTGCAGGTGCAAAAATATATGCTTTAAAAAGAGAAAAAGACGCTATTTATGGAGATGCATATTATGGTAAACGTTTTAAAGAAGATTTAAAAAATAGCAATACAGAATACAAATTTGTTGCTTCTGATGGAACTGTTACAGGTATTCCTGAGGCTATGTACTATGTAGTTTCCGTAAAGGTTGATGGTGATAATGTATCCATTGAAATGATAGATTCTAAAACAGGTAAAGTTTGGGATAAAGCGACTATAACAGATCAAACTACTAAAAAAAGAACTATTTTAATTGCTGCACATCGCGGTGGCTACGAAAATGATTATAATGATAAAGCTCCCGAAAATTCCATTGCAAATATCCAAAATGCAATAAACCATGGTTTTGATTTATATGAATCGGATATTGAAAGAACTTCAGACGGCAAATTTATAATTATGCACGATCCTACCATAGACAGAACAACTAATGGTGTTGGTGAAGTAGCCAAGATGTCAAGTCAAGAAATAAAAAAATACAAACTGAAATATATCAATGGAGAGATAAGTGACGAAAAAATTCCTTTTCTGGCTGATTTTATTTCCAAAGGTGATGGTAAGATTATTTTCAAGATTGATTTTAAACCCGAACTTAAATATTTGGATGATTTAATCGAAGAAATTAAGGATCTAGGACTTCAAGACAGGGTAATTTTAAGGTTTAAATATAAGAAAGAAATTGCTAAAGATTTATCAAAATTCAATTCTAAAGAACTGCCTCCTATACTTTTTAGAGTAAAAACTTTAAAACAGTACAATGAACTAAAAAGCATTATGGATATAAAAATGATTTCTATTTTTGAAAGGAAAGAATTTACACCTGAGCAATTACAAATAATTGACATGGCATCAAAAGAAAACATTATAGTTGAAGCACATACATTTAACAACGGGAAAAAGAATAGAGAAGACTTTTGGGAAGAGCAAATAAAATTACCAATTACAATTTTCCACACCAATAAGCCAATTCTGTTCCAAGAATTTTTAAAAAAGAAAAAGCTACGGTGATTATTAAATAATATTATAAATCCACATAAGAATACATAATATACAAAAACTCCAATCATTTTAAGTATTGATTTTAGAAATTTGAATTAGAAACTAAATGAAAAGAATACTAATTATCTGTGTAATTGCCTCACTATTCTCTTGCCGTACTCAAATAAAAGAAACAGCAGTCCAAAAGAACATTTCATCTCTTGCAATTCGAATATTGGGTAAAGAATATGCGAAAAACTTTATTTTTGAACAAATTGAGTCAACTTCAGATAAAGATGAATTTGAACTTAGCTTTATAGATGATAAAATTTTAATTAAAGGTAATACACCGGTTGCAATGGCTTCGGGTTTAAACTGGTATTTAAAGTATTATACTAACACTCATATTTCATGGGAAGCACGGCAAATGAATTTACCGGATAAATTTCCTATTTTCGACAAGCCAGTTATTAAAAAAAGTCCTTTTACATATTCCTATTATTTAAACTACTGTACATTCAACTACACAATGGCTTTCTGGGATTGGGAGCGTTGGGAGAAAGAAATTGACTGGATGGCGTTGAATGGGGTAAACCTTCCTTTGGCCACTGTGGGAACAGAAGCGATATGGAAAAACACATTGAAACGATTAGATTTCACAGAATCGGAAATAAATGATTTTATTGCCGGGCCTGCTTTCAATGCATTCTGGCTTATGGGAAATCTTGAAGGTTGGGGTGGACCAGTTTCAGATGCATACATCCAACAACAAGTAACACTTCAAAAAAAGATATTAAATCG
>JAOZTG010000237.1 GCA_029939235.1 Flavobacteriaceae bacterium | reverse complement strand
TTAAAGAATTTTTTTAAAAACTATCAAAATTCATATGCACTGAATTTCACCGATCTTTATGATAAAAACAATAACCCGAAAGGAACAAAGGTGGTTATATGGCTTCCTTTAATTTAAAACACTTTCTTTTAAAATATCATTATAAAGCGTAGAAATGCAAAGTGTTAACCAATAAACTTTATTGATTTTTTGACAACTGTCTCAAGATCTTTTGGTAATGATAAAGATTCCCACGGATGTTTACTTCCAAATGAATGATTAGCATTTTCAACAACAATGAGTTGATTGTTTGAATTCCATGATAGAAGGTCTTTCGCTTCTTTCAAAGGAACTGTTTCATCCTCTGAACCATGTATAATCAAATATGGAATTTTCAATTTTTTAACTACATTCTGAATACTAAGCCTTGATTCATTTTCTTTATAATTGAGATAAAACTGAAAATAATGTGGCATTTGTTGTTTTGTTCGCCCGTTCTCAATATATACTACACCATTTTTTTTCCATGCATTTATTTGTTCTTCGTTTGTAAATCGCGATCCAAAATCAGAAATACCTGCCCAGGTAATAACTTTTGTGATTCGGGTATCTTCACTGGCTTTTATTAAGACAGTTCCTCCTCCCCGGGAATGACCAATAAGTGTTATTCGCATTGGATCAATCTCCTTTTGAATGGAAGGATTTTTTAAAACCCAATTGATTACCGTATCTATATCATCTAATTCTATGGTAAAATTATTATTTCCAAAAGCTTCCAGATCTGGGAAGTCAATAGGTTGATCTACAGTTCCTCCGTTGTGAGAGAAACTCATTTTCACAAAGAAGATGTTATTTTCTGCAAATTTCTCAGCAGCCAAATTCCATGCGCCCCAATCTTTGTAACCCTTATAACCATGACAGAATATTACAATTTGTTTGTGCTGATTGTTTTCATTGTAAAAAAGATCAGTAAGTATTGGTTTATTGTGTTTTCCTTCAATAGGAATGTTTGTTACCTTGTTCATATTATTTTTTAAATGGAATTACTTCTTTTTCAATAAATGGAATTTCAGTATTAAAAATTTCATAAATAAGATCTTTTAACTTTTGCAGATAAAGATCCATTGTGTTTTGTGAGATAAAGGTATCGTTTACCTTCATAAAACCAGTTTTGAGATTTTTAAATGATATAATACCACTTTCTATTTTTGTCGTTTCAAAATCAAAATATTGATCACTTTGTTGTGTATATAAATAAGCATAGGTCAATACCTGAAAACTTTTACTGTAACTTTCATCAGTTGTAAGCAAATCCCATTCCTTTATTTTTAACTGCTGTGAAGTTACATTTCCTGTTTTATAATCAATTATCCTCAGCACTCCATCCGTTAGATCAATTCGATCTGCTTTTCCTTTAATTTTAACGGGATAGGGAAGTCCTTTAAGAGCAATATTTAGTTCAAGATTTTCTTCCAGCGCTATTATTTTGATCTTTTTATTCTTTTTTAGTTCAGATATTTCAAAGTTTAAAAAATTAAGAACAAATTGTTTTGCAATTTCAAAAGATAAATAATTTTTCCCGGTTGAAATTGCTTTAAGTGAATAATGTTTATCAAATTGATTTACTATCTCCGTATTGATATTTCTTTTTAAATTTTTTATATCATCAATACTGATGTACTTATCAATAAAAGGTTTATATAAATTTTCTAAAGAATCATGAATGATGGTGCCAAAAGTATTGGAGGCAACTGTTTCTTCCATTTCATTGAATTCCTTTAATTTTAATATTTTTCTTTTGTAGAAATCTACTGGATTTCTTATGTATAAACTAAGAGAAGAAGGTGAAAAACCTTGAGATGCAATTTCCTGTAATCGATTTATTATTGTATCTGATTTTTTAATCTCTTTTAACGGAATCGGATCTGAATTAAATTTTGGAATAATGATGTTTCTATTGATCTCAACTTCATCAAGTTTCCCTGTTTTTTTTGCAATTTCCAATTGTGTTATAAATCTGCTTTGTTCTCCTGATCCAAAATCATCCGTTTGCGAATTATAAAGGAGGTAAATGTTTTTTGCCCGGTGAAATAATCTAAAAAAATGATAGGAAAAAATAGCGTCTTTTTCTTTGCTGGTAGGCAGGCCTTTTTCTACTTTGATATCAAACGGGATAAAGGAATTTTGTGTACTTCCGGAAGGAATAAATCCTTCATTTACTGAGGTGATAATCACATTTTCAAAGTCTAATGCTCTTGATTCAAGTAAACCCATCACCTGCAAACCTTGCAGAGGTTCTCCCTTAAAAGATAAATTTTCTGTTTTCAGTAGTTGTTTATAGAACTGGTGGAGTGTGTTTAGATCTACGATATGACCATATTCATTATTTAAATTGATCAATTGTTGAAACACATTGTGAAAACGAAAAAGATATTCTTTATCAATAATGGTTAATGACTCAACGTTTTTTAAATTTTCAATAATTAATATAAATTGTTCCAATATAAATTGAATATCTTTTTTCCAAGGGAGAAACAAAAGATTAAAAATATCATTTAATCTGGAATCTGTTTGAGTAAGTTCAATGATATCTTCCTGACTTATAAATATCGTTTTATTTTTGAAAAGTAAGGTATGTAATTTTGATTTGAAAGAGTCATTATCCTTCCAAAAGTGCTGTATAGAGGAGTGTTGTATGGTCTTTGTAAAATCTTTATAATAATAAGTTTCTTTTTGCCTAGACTTGGATGCATGTAAATGAAGCTTAAATATATGATCAAAAAGATCTGAAAGCGGAATATTTTGAAGCTCGTACCCCATGGTTATATTTACCTTATCAACCTCTTTAGGGAGAGAATTTATTAAAACAGGTAATAATTTCTCATTTCCTAAGATTACAGCTGTATTTTGGATCTTATTTTCTTTAGCAAGTTTTTGTAAAATAGCACCTACTTTTTTTATTTGAGAGATATTTTTTGGAACGGTGTCAATTTCAATAATTTTAGGTGTATTTATTGAATTATTTTGCCATTTAAATTTATGCATTTTATAGTATGACCAACTTTGTATGTATTTTTTAAAATATTTTCCGGCGGCAATACTATTTTCCTCATAAAAGATATCGTTATCCCAGTAAATTTCAGCTCTGTTCATTAATAAAAACTCATTAATAATGTTTTCTTCGGCAATATTCAAAGCATTGAAACCTGCAAAAATAAAGTGTTCACTTTTGTTATTGGATAAATAATGATTAGTATTTTCAAATGCCTTTCGGTATAACATACCCTGATAACCAAAATATTTATTCAAAAGATGTGATTTTAACTTTGAATAATAGTCTTCAATATGATTAAAAAAGGCTAAATATTTGTTGGTGAGATCTGTTTGATTTTCTTCTAAATTCCAATTCTCTAACTGCCTGCTTTCATTTATATATTTCAAAAGTTTATGAGCATCAAATAGATTACTGTCAATTTCATTAAAATCCTGTAACAATTGTGAGCTCCATTTTGAAAAAGTTTCAAATGAATCAAGTTTAGTGGGTGGTGTAACTTCCTTATAAATACTGTAAAACTCAAAAGTTAATGAAATTGGATCCATTTGATTTAATCCGGATAGATTTTGAATAAAATCTTCAATGCTTATAATGTTGGGTAAAATGGAAGCTTTGCTTAATTGTTTTTTTATTTCTGTTGTAAGAAATAATCTGGCTCTTTTACTTGGCAGTACAAAGGTAAGTTGTGAAGTGTCTTTGTGTTTCTTTAAAACTGTTGTTGATACTTTTGAAAGGAATGATTGCATATAACAAATCTACAAAAAAGCGCATAAAAAAAGCCATCACAATTATGTGATGGCTTTAAATTTATTTTAAAAGAAAATTAGTCTCTTTTTGCATTTTCAGAGAAGATATCAACTCTTCTGTTTGCTTGTCTACATTTTCTAGTTTTAGTAGGACAGATTGGTCTTTCTTCACCATATCC
>JAOZTG010000081.1 GCA_029939235.1 Flavobacteriaceae bacterium | reverse complement strand
TTACTAATTATCTGACTTTTAAAATTTCCAATTCTTGCTATTTTTTTCTTTGAGAAACTCTGTGCCTTCTTTTTGCAACTCTGTGTAACAGCCCTGCCCGTCCGTTTAGGCGGGTATTTCACTGAGAGCCACAGAGAAGACTCAAAGCTACACAAAGAGATTTAGTATATTTAAAGAGTTATTATTCTGATATTTACACATTGCAAATTAAGTGCGAAACTTCAGTAAATTATTGTAATTTTAACAATGTAAAACATTCAAAAAATGAACAGAGATCAGATGCTGCTTAAATTAAAAAAAGAGCAAAATAAAATATGGGATGTACTGGTTATTGGTGGCGGAGCCACAGGATTAGGTACAGCTTTAGATGCAACAACCAGGGGTTATAAAACCCTTCTTTTAGAACAATCAGATTTTGCAAAAGGAACATCCAGCCGCAGTACTAAACTGGTTCATGGAGGGGTTCGATATCTGGCTCAGGGAGATGTATCACTGGTTTTAGAAGCACTTCATGAACGTGGATTATTAAGACAAAATGCTCCTCATTTAGTGAAAAATCAAAAGTTTATCATACCAAATTATAGTTGGTGGTCGGGTCCTTTTTATACTTTGGGAATGAAAGTGTATGATATGATGTCGGGTAAATTAGGATTGGGATCATCTGAAAAAATTTCAAAAGAAGAAACTCTTAAAGCAATTCCAAATATAGATGAAAAAGATCTTATTGGTGGTGTAATTTATTACGATGGGCAATTTGATGATTCGCGACTTGCCATCAATCTTTGTCAGACAATCATAGAAAATGATGGTGTGGCTTTAAATTATTTCAAGGTAATTGATCTGTTAAAAGACAAAGATGGCCTGGTTTGCGGCGTGAAAGCTAAAGATATAGAAAGCGGAGAAGAGTTTGATATTAAAAGTAAATCGGTTATCAATGCAACAGGTGTTTTTGCTGATGACATTCTTAAAATGAATGATCCAAAAGCAAAAAAAATGATCACACCAAGTCAGGGAGTTCATATCATTTTAGATAAGTCATTTTTACAAAGTGAATCGGCAATCATGATTCCAAAAACTTCCGATGGTCGTGTTTTATTTGCTGTTCCATGGCATAATAAAGTAGTAGTTGGAACAACAGATACTCTGATAAATGATACAAGCCTTGAACCCAAAGCTTTGGAAGAGGAAATAGAATTTATTTTAACCACAGCAGGTCAATATTTAAAAAAAGATCCTACAAGAAAAGATGTGCTAAGCATTTTTGCCGGCCTTAGACCATTAGCCGCTCCTGAAGAAGATAAAGACGGGAAGAAAGCAAAAACAAAAGAAATTTCGAGAAGTCATAAGCTCATTGTTTCTTTATCGGGATTGGTAACAATTACAGGTGGTAAATGGACTACCTATCGGAAAATGGCGGAAGATACAGTTGACAAGGCATCTATGGTTGCCGGACTTGAACGAAAAAAATGTGTTACAGAAAATATGCCAATTCATGGTTATATAAAGCAACCTAATTACGAAGATTACTTATATATTTATGGATCAGATAGAATGAAGCTACTGGAATTGATCAATAAAGACCCAAAAATGGGGAAGAAATTACATAACGATCTACCATTTACGAAAGGAGAAGTGCTTTGGGCTGTACGTCATGAAATGGCAAGAACAGTGGAAGATGTTTTGGCAAGAAGAGTAAGAGCTCTCTTTTTAGATGCCAGAGCAAGTATTGATATGGCAGAAGATGTTGCAAAAATTATGGCAAAAGAGTTAAAATATAATAGAAAGTGGGTTAAAAATCAGGTGAAAGATTATAACAATCTGGCAAAATCCTATATTTTAGAATAACTTTTTTCACTCTTTTCTTTTATCAGTTTGACTAAAAAAACCACCCTGAAACTAATTGTTCAAGGTGGTTTGGAAAAATAATTGTTATTGCTTTCTTCTCAGATATGAATTTTTTTCTGCTTTCAGATATTATAAAATTCATCCTACTTTTCACTCATATAAAGGTAAAAATAAATCTTCACCTTTGCAAGAAATTAGGTTTTATTTTAGAAAGGGAGGTTTCACAAAGAAAAGTGTGAATTAAACCTGCCTTTTTTAATACATTAATTTTCAACTTCTAAAATAATGATGTAATTTGCCTAAGGTTTTGTATTTCAACAAATTCAAGGCTTGATTAATTTATTGATTTCTATTCTAACTTATAACTCATTCATATTAATTATTATCCAAAATCAATTATGAAAACAATTATAAAAATATTTCTTCTTGTTCTAAGTATTGGACTCTTTTCCTGTTCAGGATCTGCAAAATTCAATCAATTTTACAATCAGCATAAAAATGATAACAACGTAAGTTCTTTTCAGGTTCCCGGATACTTACGATCACTTTTAAAAAATGTTTCACCCGAATTGAACAATGTGTTTAAAAATGTAAAAGATTTTAAAACAATCTCCTTTACAAATTGTTCTCCGGCTCAAAGTCAGCAAATTACTGAAGGTATAAATAATATTACACAAAATTATACTGACGTAATTAGAAACAATAAAGAAGAAAAGAAAACTTTGGTTTCCGTTAAGGAAAAAGGAGACTTTATTAAAGAAGTGCTTATTCATACCAATTCAAATAACAACCACAAGATCATATTTTTAAAAGGAAATTTTGACCCAGACAGGATCAAGGAACTAATTGACGGCCATGAATTTGAAGAATTAGATTTTTAAGAATGATCTCTTGAAAAACAACAGTATAGGATTTAAAATACGGTCGAGCTGTGCCCGACCAGCCAGTTATCAATAAATTGAATATAAAGCTGTCTACTAAACTTTATACTCTTTTATAAATTAAAAGCAAATACACTTGAAACAAAAAATCATCATCATAGGCGGAGGAGCTGCAGGTTTTTTTACAGCCATTAATGCTGCTGAAAACAATCCTGATCTGAACATTACTATTCTTGAAAAAAGCAATAAAGTACTCCAAAAAGTAAAAGTCTCCGGCGGTGGCAGATGCAATATTACTCATGCATGTTTTACCCCAAATGAACTGGTTGAGTTTTATCCCCGTGGGAAAAAAGAGTTACTGGGCCCGTTTCATCAATTCATGACAGGAGACACAATGGAGTGGTTTGAAGATCATGGAGTAAACTTAAAAATTGAAAATGACAACAGAATTTTTCCTGAATCAAATTCATCGCAAACAATTATTGATTGTTTTACCGAAAATGCTAAAAATAAAGGTGTTAATCTTACATTGAATCAAGAAGTGGAGAGCATTGAAAAGGAAAATTCTCAATTTGTTATTCAAACAAAAACTAACAAATTTATTGCTGATAAACTGATTATTGCAAGTGGCAGCAATCCAAAAATATGGGAATTAATTTCTAAACTTGGTCATCATATTGTTGCTCCTGTTCCTTCACTTTTTACTTTCAAGATCAATGATGATCGTATCAAAGAAATTCCGGGTGTTTCCGTGGCAAATGCAACAGTTCAACTAATGGATTCAAAATTTGAATCTAACGGACCGGTTTTAATCACGCACTGGGGACTCAGCGGACCGGCAATTCTAAAGCTATCCTCTTTCGGAGCATTATTTTTAGCAGAAAAAAATTATAGCTATTCAGTAAAAATAAACTGGCTATCAAAATCGACTTCCACAGTACTACACAAATTAAATATCCTGAAAAGGGAAAATGTAAAAAAGCAAATTATTTTAAGATCTCCTTTTAAAGATATTCCAAAACGTTTGTGGGAAAAGCTGGTAATTGCTTCTCCAATTAGAAAAGATCAACGCTGGGCAGATGTATCGAACAAACAATTAAGCCAATTGGCTGATCAACTCACTAATTCTGTTTTTGAGGCTTATGGAAAAACCACCTTTAAAGAAGAGTTTGTTACAGCCGGAGGAGTGGATCTAAAAGAGATCAACTTTAAACGTTTTGAAAGTAAAATACATAAAAATCTCTTTTTTGCCGGTGAAGTTTTAAACATTGATGCCGTAACCGGCGGCTTTAATTTTCAAAATGCATGGACAGGTGGCTTTATCGCAGGAAAGGCTATTGCTGAATAGAAGTTAACAGTATATTATAAACACCAAACTATTATTTGTGTTGATCAATATTATAATTGTAAAACTCTCTAAAATCATGCCTGATCTCGTCTCTTATCCTTACAAATTCTCCAAGAATTTCTTCTTCCATACCGGTTGCATCAGCCGGATCATCAAAACCGATGTGCGATCTGCTCTTTACCTTTCCTGAAAAAGTAGGGCAACTTTCATTTGCGCCACCACAAACAGTAATTACATAATCAAATGTATCATCAAGAAATTCATCTACCGATTTTGGATAATTTTTGCTAAGATCAATTCCAATCTCTTTCATCACTTGTACAGCTTTTGGATGTACCTTATCTGACGGTTCTGTTCCTGCTGAAAAAACCTTTAATTCCTTATCAAAAGATTTTAAAAAACCTTCTGCCATTTGACTACGACAACTGTTGCCTGTACATAAAATTAAAATTTTCATACCCTAATAAAATACTTTCGTTAAATTATTCTTTAAACCTCTTCTGTTATTTGAATAAATACAATATCAAATATTATTCTTTCTTTGGATAAAAAAGAATTTAAAAAATCTGTTAATCTGTTAATTTTTCATCAACATAATCAAAAACCTTTTGCATCAAATGAACTCTGTCTTTTCCTCTTACATTATGAGGATACCCAGGATAGGTAAAGAAATCTATTTGAATTCCCTTATCAACAGAGGCTTTTAATAATTGCATAGAATGTTGTGGAACAACAACATCATCAACTTGTCCGTGAATGATCAATAAATTTCCTTTCAAATTCTCCATATAATTCGTCACATTTGCTTTTTTATACCCTTCCGGATTTTGCTGTGGTGTATCCATATAACGCTCTCCATACATAATCTCATAGTAACTCCAGTCAATCACCGGACCACCAGCTACTCCAACTTTAAAAACTTCCGGATGACGTAACATCATACTTGTGGTCATAAAACCACCAAAACTCCAGCCATGAATAGCCATTTTATCTGTATTCACATAGGGTAGAGTTTTTAAATAGCTTACACCAACCAATTGATCTTCCAATTCTTTATCTCCTAAATTTCTATGGGTTGCCTGTTCAAATTCAGAGCTTCTGTTATGACTTCCCCTGTTGTCCAAAGTAAAGATGATATATCCTTTTTCTGCAAGATAATACATCCACATAGATGCTCCACCTAACCAGTTATTTCTAACCATTTGGGCATGAGAACCTCCGTAAACATAAACTAAAACAGGATACTTTTTATTCTTATCAAAATTGGAAGGTTTGATCATTCTGGCGTTTAATATCATTCCTTCTTTATTTTTAAGTCGGATCAATTCCGGTCGGGAGTGAGCATATTCTTTCAAAGGATTATCTGCCTTTAATAATTCTTTTTTAACAACTGATTTTGAACTGACTATGTTAATTTCCTTCGGAGTACTAGTGCTACTAAACTCATCAATGATATAGCCATTTTTATTAACAGATGCTGTATGTGTTCCTTTACTTTTTGTGATCTGAGTCTGTTTTCCTTTCAGGTCACTTTTAAATATTTGCCTTTCAAGTCCGGAATTTGTAGCAGCCTGAAAATAGACATTATTCTTTTTATCAAAACCTATAAAACCGGTAATATCCCAATCTCCATTACTTACTTTTTTAAGCAATTTTCCATTAGTATTATATAAGTATAATTGCTTGTAATTATCTCTATTGCTAAACCATAAAAACTGATCATCATGATCTGGAACAAATATAAAACTATTCTCTGGCTCCACATATTGGGCGTCCTTTTCTTCAAATAAAGTTTTTATAAAGTCTCCTGTTTCGGCATTGTACTGATTCATTTTTAAATGATTCTGATCTCTGTTTAAAACTCCGATAAAAATACTTTTCCCGTCGGGAGCCCATGTTACTACCGTAAGATATTGTTCCTTTGGCTCACCTGTTTTGATATAGATTATCTTTTCTGTTTGCAAATCATAAACACCCAAAGTTACATGATGACTTTTCATACCTGCCATTGGATATTTAATATTCTTAACTTTTGCAATTCGTGCAGTCATATCAACTAAAGGATAATCGGTTACCATGGTTTCATCCATTCTGTAAAAGGCCAGTTTATCTCCTTTATCCGACCAAAATGTTCCTTTTGTGATACCAAATTCAAAGCGATGAACTGCTTGTCCGTAAACAATTCCCTTATTTTCTTCCTTGCTTATTTGAACTGTTTCTCCATTTTCTTTTTTTATAAAAAGATTATTATCCATGGTATAAGCTATATTGAAAGAGTTTTTATCTAAATCAATATTCCCTGCGGTTTTCTCAAAAGTTACAATTTTTGAGTTTTTATTGGCAAGGTCATACACTACAAAAGAATTCCCTTTTCTAAAATAAAAGTTATTCTCATTCAACCATGTTATTCTAGGAAACCGTGTAAGTTTTTTTGCAGATGCAAGAGAATTATTTAGCGATTCAAGAGAAATGATCTCTTCTTTATCTTTTCCGGAAACAGTTGATCTGTACAATTTATTATTCTCTGTAAAACAATAAGCATCTGACACCGATATCCATTGTAAACCATCCATTTTTTTTGGAGCTAATTCTTTTCTGACGCTTAAAATGGATTGTTTTAAAGTGAGTTCCTTTTTTTGAGCAAATAAAGTAAAGACAGATAGTGCAAAAAAGGCAAACGTGATTTTAATATTTCTCATTTAGATTTAATTTAGGATGTAATTAATCTTACAATTTTATATATTTTATTTTGATTATCGGTTATTTTTTCAAAGTTTTAATAAACAGCAAAGTGTTTTATTTGGAAGGTTCTGTTCTAAAATAATGTAGAATTATTTTTTTATATACTTGATTGTTAGTTATAACTCATAATTATCTTCGAGAAACCTTTGTGTTTTCTCTGTGTAACTCTGTGAAATACTCACCTAAACGGACGGGCAGGGCAATTACGCAAAGTGCCACAAAGGGTTTCACTAAGGTTGCGCAAAGAAAACACTATTCAAAAATACAACCATTTGAAATTATTTTTACATTTTTAAGAATTCTTTGCGTATTTTTCAACTCTCCGAGGAGCTTCTCACTCTCGGAAGTTAAACGATCCTTTTTACTCACCGAAACAGAGTTTCACGAATAGTATTTCTTCTTAAAATAAAGAGCAACATTTACCAAAGCAATTAAAACCGGAACTTCAATCAACGGACCAATAACTCCGGCGAAAGCCTGAGGAGAATTAATTCCAAAAACAGCAATGGAAACAGCAATGGCCAACTCAAAATTATTACCGGTTGCGGTAAATGCAACGGAGACATTTCGTTTATAATCCACTCCCATTTTTTTTGCAATAAAAAAACTCACAAAGAACATCAAAGCAAAATAAATAACCAATGGAATCGCAATTCTCACTACATCCATTGGTAATTCCATGATCATTTCGCCTTTTAGGCTAAACATCAAAACAATAGTCGCCAATAAAGCGATAAGTGTAATTGGAGAAATAACCGGGATAAATTTTCGGTTGTACCAATCAATGCCTTTGGCTTTAACCAAAAATTTCCGACCTAAAAAACCTGCAGCAAAAGGGATTCCCAAATAGATCAAAACGCTTTGCGATACTTCCCAGATTGAAATATTTATGTCATATCCTTCTATGCCAAAATAAGGCGGTAAAACTGTAATGAATAACCAGGCAAAAAAACTATAAGTAAATACCTGAAATATACTATTCATTGCAATCAAGGTTGCTCCATATTCTCTGCTTCCTCCTGCAAGATCGTTCCAAACAATCACCATAGCAATACAACGGGCTATTCCTATCAAGATAAGTCCGGTCATATATCCGGGATAATCCTGAAGAAAAATAATTGCCAAAATAAACATTAAAATTGGCCCGATGATCCAATTGAGAAATAGGGAAAGAGACATCAGTTTTGTGTCTTTAAAAACTTTTGGGATCAAACTGTAATCTACTTTTGCCAGTGGCGGATACATCATTAAGATCAAACCAATTGCCAAAGGAATATTGGTAGTTCCAACGGATAATTTTTCATTTAACTCAGAAACATTCGGAAAAACCACACCAAGTCCTACTCCTATTGCCATCGCTAAAAAAATCCATAAAGTTAAATATCGGTCTAAAAATTTTAATTTTGTTTTCATACATTATTGTTATTCCTATAACTATGGGAATCTTTTAATTTTTACTTATTTCCTGCTTTTATAATACTCAAAATTGCTTTTTTGACTTTTTCTGAAGATGTTGCGATATTCATTCTCATAAACAAAGCACCTTCTCTACCAAACCAATGCCCGGCGTTCATTCCAATTCCTGAATTCTTTGTAATATAATTAAACATTTCTTTTGAATCATCAAATAAAGCTCTAAAATCCAACCAAACCTGATAGGTTCCTTCGGGTTTGATCAATTTTATTTTTGAATTATTTGATCTAAGTTCTTTATCAATAATATGTACATTATCCTCTATTGTTACAATCAGTTTTTTTAACCAGGATTCTCCTTCCTTATACGCAGTTTCCAAAGCAACCCTGGTCAAGGCATTTGTTCTTCCAAGATTGTATTTATTGAAAATTTCCTTTACGGAATTATGAATATTTTCATTCGGAATAATTGCCATAGCATCCGAAATACCAGGTATATTAAAGGTTTTTGCTTCTGAAGTACATACAACTATTTTATCCCAATCTTTTGCAAAAGAAAGTACTGAAGTAAATTGATTTTCAAAAAGAACAATGTCTTTATGGATCTCATCCGAGATCAGTAAAATATCATTTTTCTTACAAATAGAAATAATTTTTTGTAGTTCCTTTTTTGTCCAAACCCTTCCAACCGGATTGTGCGGGTTGCAAAGAATTAAAACTTTATTCTGACTTGATCTTGCTTTTTCTTCCAGATCAGTAAAGTCTATTTCATAATGATCATCTACTAATTTCAATGCATTTTTAACGATCTTTCTTTTTGTTTTTCTTATCACATCTCGAAACTCCATAAAAACCGGAGGCTGAGTGATAATACCATCCCCTTCAAGGGTAAAACGTTCTATAATAACAGCAATTGTAGTTGTAATTGTCGGACTAAAAAGAATCCGCTCCCTAATCAAATCCAATTGATACTGTTTTTTATACCAGTCTTTTTGTGCCTTAAAAAAAGATTCCGGTTTATATTCATAGGCAAAACCTGAATCGGTGATTCTTTTGATCAAGGCTTTTTGAATAGGTTTCGCAATGGCAAAATCCATATCTGCCACCCACATGGGGCTTATATCCGTTCGACCAAAAAGTGATTCAAGTGTTTTGGGATTTGATTTTGTTAATGGAAGTGATTTAATCTTCTTATCTATTTTCATAGAGGAATGAATTAGTTTTTCTAAAAATACAATATAAATTTAATTTCCTGACTTTTCTAATCTCATTTAAAATGGAACAGCCATTGAACAAGTTTTAAAAAGAACACAAAGTTTAATGAGATAGTATTATTTTTGTATTATCCTATAAGGATAAATTTATAAGAAAAGAGATTAAATGAATTCCAAATTATCTAAAATACAAACTGCAATTAAATCTTTAATCGATATAAATGATAAAGAATGGAGCTACTATTCTTCCTTGTTTACAACAAAAAACTACACTAAAAAAGAAATACTATTGCAACCGAATAATGTTTGTGATAATATATTTTTTATCAATAAAGGTTTGCTCAGGATTTTCTTTATGGATAAAAACGGAAATGAATCAACGTTCTATTTTTCACAGGAAAATGATTTTGCTGTTGATTATGAAAGTTTTTTGAACCGTACACCTTCTAATTATACCATTGAAGCCATGGAAGATACGCAAGTGGTACACATGTCGTATAAAATGGTTATTGATGGTTATAAAAAACTAAGAAACGGAGAAAAACTTGGAAGGTTACTTGCTGAAAAATACTTTATCATTTTTAGCAGGAAAATTCAAAATATCTATACCAAAACTCCATATGAAAGATATAAATTAATGAATACACAATTTCCAAATATCCGGCAACGGGTATCTCAACACTATATCGCTTCCTATTTAAATATCTCTTCTGTTCATTTAAGTCGTTTGATAAATAAGAAAAATTAAACTGATAACATTTGTTATTGCAAACTTCTACTAATGACCATAATTTTGCTTTTTAATTTGACAGATATGGAGAATTATTTTGATAAGCAATTTGAGTTACGATATTTTGAAATGAATAAATTTGGTGAGGCTTCACCAACCACAATTTTAACACTACTGGAGGAAACTGCAGCAGATCATTGCTATTCCATAGATTATGGTTTATATGACCTGATAGATCAAAATATTGGATGGGTTTTGGTTTCCGGTATTATGAACATGGAACGTTACCCTACATATAAAGAAAAGATTACGATAAGAACATGGTTGTCATCCTATTCAACAGTAAGAGGCATTAGAGAGAATGTTATTTATGATGAGGATGGAAATATCATTGGTACTGCCAAAGGACTTTGGATCTTCTTTGATGTTAAAAGAAGAAGGCCTGTGGGAATTTTTGATGAAATAAAAGAAAGCTGGTCATCATGTAACGAAGAAAGTGTAAATTATAATGTTGTCAAAAAGATTGCTGCAATTGATACTGCAAAGTATGTAAAGGATTTTAATGTCAATCAGTTTGATGTTGATATGAATGAACATGTTAGCAACCTAAAATATTTACAATGGTCATTAGAATCTGTTCCCGATGAGATTATTGAAAATTATTATTTACATTCATTGGAAGGTCGTTTTACCGGTGAAGCCCATTATGGAGATTCCATAAGATCAATGACAGAGAATGATATGAACGAAAACTCTTTTGTTCATACGATCAAAGCACAAAATAGCGATCAGGTTTGTGTTACAGCAAAAACACTTTGGAAAAGAAGGGCAAATTAAACTGTAATAAAAAAATATTCATCTCCACAAGGAAATGAATATCTTAAAACTATTTTGGCAAATATCAATCTTTCCGCATCCAGGTTAAGATGATGATCCCTAATCTACCAATTAAGAAAATACCCATTCCAAAAAGTGGAGCTAAAAAACCGATTTTCATTCCTCCAGCTAAAACTGCCGGTGAAATATCACCAGCAAGTTCTATTGAGTCAAAAGCTCCTATCAAACCAATCATCTGACCAAAAAATCCCCAGACAACTGCAAATAAAGTAATAGAACTGATTAAACTAATTGTTTTGCCAACTGTTTCTTTTTGAAGAAAACCCTTAACAATTAAAAGTAATACAATAATTAAAATTACTACCAAAGGATACATAAAAAATGAACCACCATCATTTAAAAGTGTAAAAAACATAATATTTAGATTTTAAATTAAACTATGTCGAAAGTAATACAAAACTACTTTTTATAAATTTATTTGCGATAGATGAGGCATTCAATCAGCCATATGACAAAATTAAAGGATTAAATCCATTTTACTTACAATTTTTGTGGAAATGGGAACTAAAATAGTTATTCATCTATAAAGTCATGTCAACTCAATTTAATTTGGGATATTTGATAAATGAATTTATCACAGATCCATAAAACAAAATTTATTCCTCTGCATCTTGTATTCTGGGTTGCTGTTTGGTTCTTTTTTGTTTACTTTTTTAGTTATAATTCTAATAATGCAAATTATGTTACCTGGTTTTCAAGTTTTTTATTACCAATAACCATGATCACTACTTATTTTGTAGTTTATTTTTTAATTCCAAAATATTTACTTACCAAAAAATATAAAAATTTTATTCTATACAGTATCTATACGCTAGTGTTTTCGGCTTACTTTATTATTATGGCAACTTTTGTGAGTTTTGTATTCTTATCGGATATGGAATTTAAAAAAATGCCACCCATGAGTCGGAATTATATTTTTATATTGATCCTGGTTTATTTGGTGGTTTTCATTGTGAGTTTTATAAGTTTATTGAGCCATAATTTTAAGACAATTGCTGAAAATAAAGAACTTCAAAATAAAATTTTAGAAACACAATTAGAAATTAAAAGTCAGGAATTAAACTATTTAAAAAAGCAGATCCATCCTCATTTTTTATTCAATACTTTGAATACTATTTATGGTTTTGCTATAAAACAATCAAAAAATACACCAGATATAATTCTCAAACTTTCTAACTTATTAGATTATATATTGTATCAGGTTGATAAACCAAAAGTAAATTTAAAAGAAGAGGTTTTACATATCAAAGAGTATATTGATCTCGAAAAAATTAGGTTTCAGGATACTTTAAAAGTTACTTTTACCACAAATGATATAGACCCTAATAAACAAATTGCACCTATGTTACTGATTCCATTTGTTGAAAATGCTTTTAAACATGGCAGCTTAACTGATGGTTTTTTAAAAATAGATATGAAAGTATATTTGGATGGAGATAAATTACAATTCCAAATTAAAAACACTTTTCTTAATGATGATATCCAGTCAAATAAAGAAGGTATCGGGCTGGTAAATATTAAAAAAAGATTAAATTTATTGTATAAAAATAATCATCAATTGCAAATTGATAATGATGATAACTGGTTTAAAGTAAACCTGATTATTACCAATTTAAACAACCATTAAATGTCAAAAACCATCCAATGTATCATTGTTGATGATGAGCCCATCGCCCGTGAGATACTAGAAGATCACTTACAAAAAATTGAGGCAGTTAAGATTATTGCCAGTTGTAAAAATGCTATGGAGGCTTTTAATATTATTAGCTCTAATAAAATAGATGTCATTTTTTTAGATATCAATATGCCCGAAATATCAGGTTTATCATTTGCAAAGTCCATCAATAAAAATATCAAAATAATTTTTACTACAGCTTATCGAGAATATGCAGTAGATGGCTTTGATCTGAAAGCAGTTGATTATTTGTTAAAACCTATTTCTTTTGAAAGATTATTGCAAGCAGTGAATAAATTTTTAAATGAAAATACCACGATTTATACGGAGTCAAAAAATGAATTAACTTCTAAAAAAAGTGATTTTATCTTTGTACGATCTGACAGAAAAATGATCAAAATAAATTTCTCTGATATCAACTACATTGAAAGCCTGGGTGATTATTTAAAAATATATCTGCCAAACAAAACAATTATTACCCGTGAAACCATCAGTAATATGGAAGCAAAACTTCCTAAAAAGGATTTCTTACGAATCCACAGATCTTATATCCTGTCCATTGCAAAAATTGAATCCTTTACAAATGAATTTGTTGAAGTAAATAAAAAAGCTATTCCGATTAGCAGAAGCTATAAAAAGAGCGTTCTTCAAAGACTGGAAAATATGTAGTAAAAAACCACCGTTGAAAACGGTGGCTTTGGTTTTTAGATTAGACCCAAAGGGTCATAATGGAAGGAACTTGTTAATTGGGACATATTCTATAAATACTTTTCCTCGAACAT
>JAOZTG010000080.1 GCA_029939235.1 Flavobacteriaceae bacterium | reverse complement strand
TCAAAGATGAAAAAGAACCAAAAAATCTTTCCCTAAAGAAGGATTTTGCTTCGCACCAGTCACCAATACGATAATATATTATGGAATCATCAACGATACTATTATCCCCTAGATTCTTGTCTATTACATGTTAATGGTGCCCTAAATCTACCTTTAGGATCAATCACATCATATATCTTGATTACGACATAATTGATATGTTTACTGCTTTTTTTTAGAATTATATTTAAAAAAATAAATTTTGATTTGATGGTGCTAGACGAAGTGATAATGAATGGAGTACCGGAATTGTGTTTATCGCAGCATAGCAAGATAAAAAGAGTATAGGGCGGAACGTAAATAAAACAGGCTGTGGCTGTTTTTAGTGAACGAGCCAGGAGGCGAAAGGCCTTTAAAAGCAGATATTTTTCCTGCCCGTACCGAATGGTACGTTCGGGCGGGTTGTTTCTTTTTTTATCCAAACTGCGATGCACATCACAAATTCAAAAACCAATAAGAAATGGATGAGTAAAAAAGAAAAGGAAATTATTTTAATTAAATATTGAGATTGTATTTATGATCTCAGCACTAATAATTCTGATTTAATTTCTGTTTTTCGTAAAACAAATGTAAAGAAAACAAAAAAAGGCCTGAGATATAATCTCAGGCCTTTCCAAATATAATAAACCAAACTATTTATTTATAAGTGATTTTGTAGATCTAAATTAGTAACCGCAACCAGCTGCCCTTCTAAAAATAATTTTATTGGATAGATGCCTTTTTCATAATTTTTCCCTTTTCTTTGAATATACAATACTACATCTACATCATTTTCATTGTAACTAATTGTGGAATGATCAGTATATTTTGTTTCTATGTTTCCTTTTTTTATTTTGAAAACACCCTTGGCCTGTGACACTTTTCCTTTCGGATTCTGTAATACAATATGGGCTTCTTTTGGGCCGGATTTAACACTTCTGTTTTTTAAAAGTTTGAATTTTATCTTGATTAATTCTGTTTTTTTCGCACTATGCGTTTCTGAATAAACTCCTCTGGAATTCATTTTCATTGCAATTATTTCTACATTGGTAATTCTCAAGTTTTCTTCTAAGATCTTTTTATCATTTCTTTCATTCTCTGTCAACTCACTGGTTCTTTTATAATCATTGATAGGTCTTATTTGCTCAATGATTCTACCATTTCCTATCTTTACTCCTTTGGCCGGTTCTATTTCGCTTATAATAATTATTTCTCCATTACCAGATGACTGATCCGGGTTTGTCAATTTATTATATTTTTTATTGAACTGGATCAATTTGTTTTTATACTCAATGATATTTGACCATCCTATTTCATCAGATTTCTCTATGATCAATTTATATGCAGAAACTTCCTTTTTTTCACTTTTTAAAGATTCAGCTACATCAGCATATTCTAATATTGCAAGATCAAATTTCTTCTCCAGAGCAACATACTCATCAATCATTTTAAACTTTTCTTCTTCAATATAATTTAGAGCTTTATTGTTATTATTCTCTGTTTTATTATTAGCAATAACTGTGTTCGTATTAGTTTCTTTTTTACTTTCCTTCATTTTGTCACCCTCATTTTTTAAAGGACTTTCAACAGTTGCATATCTTGTTTTGCTTGAAGTAATACTTCTCTTCTTTCTCTTTGAAGGAGCTTTCTTAACACTCTTCTTTTCAGATTTTGATTTCTTCTTTTTCTTTTCATTTATATTAGAAGATTCACTACTGGCAAGATACTTTTTACGTGTGATTGCTTTTGTATCATCAGATCTACTGGCTTGAATATTCACAAAATTGAATTCTGTTCGTCTGTTCATTTGATGTTTACTATCATCGCATTTAACTCCATTTACACATTCGTTCATTAATTTTTCTTCACCATATCCTTTAGATCTTATCCTTTGTGCATCAATTCCCTGAGATTTTAAATAGCTAACCGCTGCTTTTGCTCTCCTTTGTGACAATCTAACATTATATGCATTAGATCCCTGAGAATCAGTAAATGAAGATGCTTCAATTATTAGTTTTGGATTATCTTTCATTAAGGAAGCAATTCTATCCATTTCAGAAGCTGCTGCATCTGTTATGATCGCATCATCAAACCCAAAATAAATAGGTTGTAAGGATTTGATTTCTTCTTTTTTATCTACATGAATTTTACTTAAATGTAAATTGGTATGTAAAGCTTTGTGATAGTTTTCTTTTAAAATCTCAATATTTTTTACATCCTTATTATAGTCTCTATTGGTAGCTACTAACTTAAACTCGTTAGCACATGATACAGTAAAGTTATAGGTTCCATCATCAAATGTAGTTGCCGATTGTACCAGATCACCATCTAAATTATAAAGCTCTACAGTAGCACCTGGAATCGATTCTTGTGTATCCTTGTCTTTCACCTTACCGTCAACAGAAATAAAACATTCACCCGGACGAACATCTTCTTCCAAAACAAAAGCATAAAGATCATTATACCCTTTTCCCTGTAATCTGTTAGAAGTGAAAAAACCCTGATTATTATCCTTATTAACTATATACGCAAAATCATCATTGATACTATTGATAGGAGCTGCTAAGTGATAAACATCTGAAGTAGTTGAATCTTCATAAAGCTCCACTGCAAATACATCCAGATTTCCATCACCTTTATGGCCATTGGAAGAAAAATATAAAACACTTCCATTTGCTAAAAAGGGAGTAGTTTCGGTTTCAGCCGTATTTACTTTCTGTCCCAAATTTTGTGGCACACCATAAGTTCCATCCCTTAAAATATCTACATAAAAAATATCTGTTTTCCCTTGAGATGGTAATCTATCTGATACGAAATACAGTTTTTTATTATCACTACTTAATACAGGGTGACCGGTTGAGATCTTTTCTCGATTAAAAGGTAATAGTTTAATATTGGTCCAGTTTCCTTCTCCATCAACATCTGCTTTGTATAATTCCAATCTTTGATTTTTTGCTAATTTTTGTTTTGAGCGTTTTCTTAAATATTTATTTCTACTAAAATAAACAGTTTTAAAATCACTAGTATAAGCAATACCGGTTGTATTGAATTTATTATTTTCTTTTTTTGTTACACGTTCAATATTTATCAATTCACCATCATGATCAATGTCGCCAATGAATAATTCTTTTCGTGGGTTGTAATTTTTCTTGGATCCTTTTTCAAGCTCGTCAGCTGATGTAAATATCAACTTGTTCTCATCCAAAATTGCAACTCCGTAATCTGAATTGTTCTTGTTTACCTCTAAAAATTTAATTTTGTAGTTTGCCGTAGATTGACTGTAGCCATAAAAAAAGCTAACAAATAATAAGACTAAAATGATTCCCCTTTTCATAATATATTTTTTATAATGTGTTGTTTTTTAGTTTTTTATCTCTATTTTTTGGTTTGCTTTTTATTTTTAGTTTTTTAATATTACAATACCAATAGTGTGATATAAACTTATCAACAGTGTGTTAATAACGCTAAAAGACAAATAAAATTATATGGGCATAAAATTATTTTTGGGAGTCTTATTCTATGAAAAGAGCATAAAAAAAGTCCAATTTTTCAATTGGACTTTTTTTTAAATTGTGAAGATCTTATTTCACGGAGTCATTCTCTTTGATATCAGCTTCGGCTGGTTTCTCTTGAGATGAAGTATAAGAACTATTTAAGCTTTCAACTACAGCATCCGTAATATTATCTTTTTCATTACCATAAAGAACTGCTTTAGTCTGAGGAGAAGTACCCAGAACAAATGAATATCCTTTTGATTTTGCATATACTCCAATTAATGAATCTATCTTTTTATCAATATCAATATATATTTGACGTCCTTCCTGCTGTACCTGTTGTTGAGCCATTTGCTGACGTTGTTGTATAAATTGCTGTTCTTGCATTAATTGTTGTTCTTGCTCTGCTTTTGCTTTTGCAGATAATTTTGGGGAATTCTTTTGAAATTCCTGCACCTTTGCCTGAAATTCTCTCGCCATAGGTTCTAATTCAGCCATTATTTTATCTGATTTTTCTCTCATAGAGATCTCAGCATTTTTAGACCCTTCGTATTCTTTTAAAACTTCATCTACATTCACGTAGGCAATTTTAGTTTCATTACAAGAAGCTAACATTAAAACTAATCCTACAGCAACAATAATTCTTTTCATTATTTAATTTTTTTAAATTTAAGCGGCAAATGTAAATAAAAGCTGATGACTAATCACGCAATGTTCTGATTATTTGCAGTATAATAATTAATTATAAAGTGTTTTTATATAATAAATTAAATTGATAAGTATTGAATTGATTTTATTGCATATAAGCGTTGATAATAAAATTCATTCATCATAATACGAAAATTAACTGAAAAGCTTTTAAATCCGTTTAAAATGATTATTTCTTCCTTTTTAGAATATAAATCAAAGAGGAGTACTCTTTTGAACTACCGGCTTTCAAATTAGACATAAAACCAATATGAAATGCCTTCAACGGATTTGAAGATCCGGATCTGTATTTTTCTGATAACAGACTAACATAATACGAATCAAATTTCATTGGTAAGGTTTTTACAAGTTCGAAATTAAACTTTGAAAATAAGTGTTGTATGGACTTTTGAGAAAAATGCCAAAGATGCCGAGGCACATCATAAGCAGCCCAAAATTTTCCATAATGCTTTGCATCATAACTTTTGTAATTTGGAACAGCAATGATCAAAGTTCCATTGGGCTTTAATAATTGTTTCAAAAAAGAAATATATTCTTCCAGATTTGGAACATGCTCCAGAACATGCCACATAGTGATCATATCAAATTTTTTCGTTGGGTTGCTAATTAAAATTTCTATTTGATCAAATATTTTCTTCCTACCCTCTACTTCATTTACCTTATTAATGGCTAAATCTCTTGCCGATTTGTTTGGTTCTATTCCGGTAACATCCCAATCATTCTGCTGACAAAAAGTTAAAAAATCTCCGGTACCACAACCAATATCCAAAAGGGTTTTTTCTTCTGTTTGAAAAGAATTGATCAGATGAAGCTTTTGCCGGATAGTATAATTTTTTACAACCTGATAAACTTTATCAAACATTGATTTCTTAGCATCGGTATGGGAAATATAATCTCCACTTTCATAATACTTCCCAAGATCTGATTCTTTTGGTTGCGGAGAAGTAATGAGCATTTCATTCTCCTTATCGAGAAGTAAATCAAATTTCTCGTTAGTTACTGTAAAATCAGTACAGGTTAAAAATATACTCTTTTTATTTTCCATTTATAAAATTATAGTTTCGTCTATAGACCTCATATTCCCATTTTAAACTTTTAAATAAATAACTAAGACGATCTCCTAAAGGTGAATTTCTAGCTAAATAATCTATCCCACCATCATCGGTAATTGTAACAGAAACATATCTTTATTATTCACCATTCTAAACAGGATCATCAAAGTAATAATCATCGTCATTATTAATTATGAATCTTGAATGTTTCACGTGGAACATAAATTATCTACCCATATAAACTAAAAGAACTGAAACATCACTTGGCGAAACCCCAGAAATTCTACTGGCCTGAGATATGGTTGTTGGTTGTATTTTTGTAAGCTTCTCTCTTGCTTCAAATGAAATAGATTTAATCTTCTGATAATTAAAATTTGGAGGGATTTTAATGTTTTCCAAGCGTAATAACTTATCGGCACTATTCTTTTCTTTTTCAATATATCCAGAATATTTTACATGAATTTCTGTTTGCTCCACCACTTCATTATCAATTTTATTTTCAGAAATAAATATCTCCACACCAGGAAATTTTCTTACATCAGTAAAATCTAACTGTGGCCTGGAAGCAATTTTAAACATCTTCATAGATTGAGAAACCAGGGCCGAATTCTTATTTTCTAATATCGGATTTACATCTTGTGGTTTGATACTTGTTTTCTTTAAAAAAGCAATAAACAAATCTGTTTTTAATTGTTTTTCAACCACTCGATCCATACGTTCCTTTGATGCCAATCCAATTTTAAATCCTTTTGGAGTCAAACGAAGATCTGCATTATCCTGTCGCAACAAAGTCCTGTATTCCGCTCTCGAAGTAAACATTCGATAAGGCTCTTCAGTGCCTTTTGTAATAAGATCATCAATCAACACACCGATATATGCTTCATCTCTTTGTAAGGTAAAAATATCTTCCCCTTTGATCTTATGCGCTGCATTAATACCAGCCATTAAACCCTGAGCGGCAGCTTCTTCATAACCCGTTGTACCATTAATCTGACCAGCAAAATATAGATTTTCTATTCGCTTCGTCTCTAGAGAACTTTTTAATTGTGTTGGTGGAAAAAAATCATATTCTATCGCATATCCAAACCTTAGAAATTTCACATTTTCAAAACCCACAACTTTCTTTAATGCTTTATATTGCACTTCATGTGGCAACGAAGTAGAGAATCCGTTTACATAGATCTCTGTAGTAACCCATCCTTCTGGCTCAATAAATAACTGATGTCTTTCTTTGGTTGCAAACCTGTCTATCTTATCTTCAATAGATGGGCAGTATCTTGGTCCGACTCCCTGAATTCTTCCAGTATACATAGGGGAATTCTCAAAACCCTCACGAAGAAGATCATGCACTTCATTTGAGGTATAGGTCATATAACAAGAACGCTGTTCTTTCAGTGGTAATGTACTATTAGAATAAGAAAACTTTAAAGGAATTTCATCTCCGGGTTGCTCGATCATTTTTGAAAAATCCAGTGAATTTGCATCTACTCTAGGGGGAGTTCCTGTTTTCATTCTTCCGGATTCAAAACCTTTCACAACAAGATCTTCAGTAATTCCAACAGAAGCTCCTTCACCAGCTCTACCTCCACCAAATGTTTTATCACCAATATGAATCTTACCGTTTAAAAAAGTTCCTGCTGTAATAATAACAGTTTTCGCATAAATATCTAAACCCAATAAAGTTTTAACCCCTATGATCTTATCTTCGTCAAAGATCAATCCATTTACAGCATCCTGATAAAGGTCTAAATTCTCGATCTTTTCTAACTGCAATCTCCATTCTTCAGCAAAACGCATACGATCACTTTGCGCTCTCGGACTCCACATAGCAGGTCCTTTTGATTTATTGAGCATTTTAAATTGGATAGCTGTCTTATCAGTAATAATTCCACTATATCCACCCAAAGCATCAATCTCACGAATTATTTGTCCTTTGGCTATTCCGCCCATTGCAGGATTACAACTCATTTGAGCAATATTTTGCAAACTCATTGTAATCAATAAAGTTTGAACACCTAAATTTGCTGCTGCTGCTGCTGCCTCACTACCTGCGTGACCACCACCAATAACAATTACATCATATTTCCCTTCAAATAAACCCATTAAAAAATATTTTGTTCCACGTGGAACATTAATTTTATCTCACTAAAAAGTGCGCAAAGATAAGTAATAATCTTCTTTCGAACGCATCAGAACTTTTTCATCTACAGTCTTGTCTTTATACCCGCAATAGTGAAGCACACCGTGAATGATCACCCGATGTAATTCATCCTCAAACAATACATTTAAATCTATAGCATTGTCCTGCACTCTTTCAGTAGAAATATAAATATCTCCTGAAATTATAATCCCAACTGTATAATCAAAGCTAATTATATCAGTTAATGTGTTATGTTTCAGTTCTTTATTATTAATATCAACTAAATAATTATCATCACAAAATATATAATTTATTTCACCTAACTCCTTCTTTTCCTGATGTATTACAAACTTTATCCAGTTTGAAATTGCAGATTCTTTTGTAAGTTTAAAACCGTTTACTGTATTAAATATAATCATACCAGATATTTTATTGATTTTTAAAATATTCCTTTGTTTTTATCTTATACAAAGGTTGAAAATCAAAATTTCTTCTGATAAGAATTTCATCTTTATTTAAAAATATTTTCTCAAACTGAATGGATTTTATCCTTTTCTTGTTAAAATTATTCCTACTAAATTCTGATTTTCTCTTTGAGTCTTTATTCTGATCGAACGTTGCCTTTTCAAGTTTTAATAATTCATACTCCAGTTTTTGCATTAGTTCTAAAGATTCTTTGGTGATTCCTTTTTCTAATAGTAGTTTTTCAAGATCATCCATTTTTTTAAGCAATGATTTAGATGTCCCTTTCGCATTCGGATCATTCCTCAACAAATCTTCTAGCTGTTTTTTTAAAATACTCTGTTCCTTATAAATTTCATATTGCTCGCTGGTCATCTGCTCCTTACTCTTACCTTGTTTACCATTTTTTGGCATCATTCCATCCTTCATTTTTTCAATCATTTTACCTTGCTTTTTAATAATATCAGGTAAACTTACATCCTCCCCTTTCTTTCCTTTTCCTTTACCGTTTCTAGGCTTTTTATTCTGTAAATTTTGTAATATATCTGAAAGAAGATCCGCAAGGTTATTTGCAGCAGTCATTGTGTATTGTTGATTTTTAATACCATTATTGATTTTATTATCAGTCATATTTTCAAGCGACTTATCTAAATTATAATGTGCATCAGCAAGGTCCTTTTGAATTTTTGAACTGATCTTTACAAGGCGTAGAGAAAGTGTATATAGACTATCATCAATGTGTTCAAAATATTCCTTTAATTGAACCTGCTTTTTTAGCTTATCGGGATAACTTGCGTTTTTGGAATCGATCTCTTTAAATCCAAGCATTAATGCTTCCTGATCAAATGAAAATATTACAAGGTTTTCCAGGATCTGTTGTAGATCTTTGATATTTTCTTCACTACTCTCCTCTTCTATTTGCATCATTTGAGCCTCTAACTTTTTACTTAATTCCTTCATTCTCTTTGATGCTAATCTTTGATTTTTTCCTGCGTTTTTCTTTTCTTTATTACCACTATTTTCCTCACCGTTTTCCAAATTTTCCATGGCCATTTGCATATCCATTTCAATCAATTTTTCATCATCTTTTGTATCAGGTAAAGGCATTTTTTCCTTTAAATTGTTATTCTGCTCCTCCAGATCTTTGAAATCTTTTTGAATAGAATCAAACTTATTATTTAATTCTTTCTGATCTTTTGAATTGTTCTCCTTCTTATTGGAAAGATCCTCTTGCTCCTTTGATAGTTCTTTTAATTTTTCAATGATCTGATTTGTCTTTTTTTCAACATAATACCTCTTTGTTAATTCCAAAATTCTTTCCAGAGATCTGGTTTCCTGCTTTGTTTGTGCATTCAATTTATCGATTTTCTCTATCAGATCTTCTTTCTTTAACTTATCAGCAAGTTCTTTTAATTCTTTTAACAGGTCTTCTTTCTTTTGTAGTTCTTTGCTCTCTTCCAGTCGTTTTTTTAGTTCTTCTTTCTTATCATCCAAATTGTTTTCCTCTTCTTCCATATCCTCCAGATTCTTAAATAAATTATCTTTATTCTTTTGCATCATTTTCTGGTACTTCTCTTGCCGTTGAATAAAATCCTCCAGTTGTTTTTTATCATTCCAATCACTCTTATTCTTTGTTTTCAATTTTTTTGAAAACTCATCCATGGCTTTTTGAAGATCTTCAGAGCTTTTTGTTGAATTCTCTAAGTCTTCAATATTTTGTTTTTGCTCTTTTAATATTTCATCTTTAATTTGTTGTTGCGATTTGTTGCGATAATAAAATAATTGTGAGCGGGTTTTCTTTCTTCCTTGGATAGCATCATTGTCAAATACATCAAAAAATATTTCGTAAGAGGCATTTTCATCTAAGATCAAACCATTTGGGAAAACGTAAAAGAACTCTTCAAAATCCTTTTTTAGGATATCAATATTAGCAACACTTAACTTATTATTTTCAATATTTCTGGCAGTTATCTGAAGTTTTGATAAGCCGTAGTCATCACTTAGTTGTCCGATAAATTGCACCGGACCTCTACCTACTGAATCAATGTCAGATCTAACTTTAATATTTGGATACTGATCTTTGATGATACGGATACTGTAGTTTAATTTTTCAAATTTCTTTAGATTTGAATTAGATGTGTTAATTTGATAATCAATATTTTGATTAATACTTTTACTTAATTCAAATTTACCTTCCTCATTAGTGCTAAACTTATTATCATTTGCCGGTAGTTTTAATTGGTTTAAAATATCAAAACGCAAAAGTTTTGTGTTCTTTGTAGAAATACTCCATGTAATTTTAGTTCCCTGCGGTATAGTGGCATTGCCAGTATTTTGTATAACCTCATTCTTCCTTTTAATATATTTTGGATAATTCAATTGCATCTCAAAATCAGTAATTCTTGGAGTTGGAATAACCATTAATGTATAATCCTGAGAAACTACTTTATTTGCCTCTAAATAAAAATCTATATCCTCAACAGGTGTATCAAATCGATAAATAAAATCACCATTATCCAACTTATTTAAAAAGTAACTCTCTTTATTAAAAACAATTTTAATCTTTTCTGGTTTAATATCACCAATGGTTGAAATAAACAACTCAAATGATTTACTTTCAATAGTTTGTAAGTCTTTATTAGTAACTTTAAAATGAAAAGGCGCCGGAGGACTATAAGCAATTTTATGGTGCACTACTCTATCAAGACTATTGGTAAATACCTGATCATTTCCGGTTAAAACCGAGAATAAAAAAATGATCAATGGAATACTTAAATACTTTAAATATTTCTTATTTGCCGAAAAATGAATAGCATTTTTAAAAGGAACCGGTTGAATATCTTTTGATTTTTGCTCAATACTTGCTAAAAGTAATTCTGATTGATCGTCCTTCTCATGTAATTGCAACACGTTTAGTAATTTATCATCTACTTCTTTAAAGTAAGTGCCTATAATATTAGAAGCATCTGTTAAAGAAATTCCTTTTTGTAAACCAAATAATTTAAATAGTGGAATGAATATAAATTTGATGAGTAAAGCTATTTCAACTGCAATAAAAACCCAAAAAAGAATTGTACGTGCAAAAGGTTTAAGCCATAAAAAATATTCAAGTAATAAGGTAAATATCAAATACAATAAACCAAAAGAAAGAAACAAAATACTTCCTTTGATCATTTCATTGGTATAGTATTTCTTGATGAAATGATGTAATTTTTGCTGTATCTGATCGAAATTATTCAATACTTTTTTTTTCTTTTTGTAAAAATACGAAGATTGCTTTGAACAGAATACGAAAAGTCTATTGGTAAATCTTAAATATATTTTACTTTTTCCTTCGCTCCCTAAAAGTTCAACACTGCAATTCATTGATTTATTTCATACACCGGATGAATGGATATACATAAAATGGGAAATCCTATGATCCAAGCAGAGGTCCTTTAGTTTTTCTCATCAATACTTCATCATAACCTTTTACAATATAATCTTTTAATAAACCAATATTTTTATATCCTTGTTTTTGGTAAAAACGTTGCGCCTCTTTATTAAAAGAAGAAACACACAGAAAAACATTTTGGCTTGTCATAAAGATCTTGTTCTCAATAAATTTCATCATCACTTCTCCAAGACCTTTCCCTCTCCATCCTTTATTTAAAGCTATGCTTTTAATATATCCTGTAAAAGCTCCTTTTGTTTGCAAAACAAAAGCACCTACAATTTGTTTATCATTTTCAACTACAAACACTTCATGCAAGGGATCATTTAGAGTTTTTATCATAGCATTTTTTGTGATTCCAAGAGAAATCCAGGGTTCAGAACCCGTGAAAATATCGGCACAATTATTTATTTCCTCTTGTGATCTTACCTCTCTAATTTTAGGCCAAAACTGTTTCATGTTTTTATTTTCAAATGATAAGTAGCTAATTATGTTATAAAAGTAATCAAAAAGTAATCTTCCGGTTTTATTTTAATAATTTTAAGCGCATTTAAATTCTTTTTCGATGAGTCCAATGATCGTTCTTACAGTAATATCATTATATTTTGCTGTATTATTCCTTATTTCCAAGGTTACTTCCAAAAAAGTAGATTCCGAAACCTATTTTACAGGAAACCGGCAATCACCATGGTATGTAGTGGCGTTTGGAATGATTGGGGCTTCTTTATCGGGTATTACTTTTATTTCTGTTCCCGGAGAAGTAGGAAATAGTAATTTTTTTTATTTTCAGCTGGTTCTGGGATATCTGGTAGGTTATTTGTTGATTGCCAATATTTTATTGCCTTTATATTACCGTTTAAAACTAATTTCCATTTACTCCTATCTCGGCAGTAGGTTTGGAAAATATGCGCATAAAACGGGTTCTTTATTTTTCCTGATCTCACAATCTATTGGGGCTTCTTTACGCTTATTTGTGGTTTCCGGTGTTTTACATCTCGCTTTTTTTCAGCATTATCACGTTCCTTTTATAGTAACTGTTGCCGGAACAATTTTACTCATCTGGGCTTATACCAATAAAGCCGGAATTAAAACTATTGTATGGACCGATCTTTTCCAAACTACCATGATGCTGCTATCGGTTGGAGTAACGATATATATTGTTGCAAGTGATCTAAATCTCTCATTTGGAAATATGGTAGAAAGCATTGTGAATAACGAACACTCTAAGATATTTAACTGGAACTGGTTTTACGAAAAGAATTTTTACAAACAATTTATCACCGGAATAGTTGTGGCTATTGCCATGAACGGATTAGACCAGAATGAAATGCAAAAAAGTCTTACCTGCAGAAACCTGAAAGAAGCTCAGAAAAATATTTATTTATACAGTATTATTCTGGTAATCACTAATCTCATCTTTCTTTCACTTGGTGTTCTACTTTATTTGTATATTGATAAATTAGGTATTGAATGGCCAATTGATAAAACAGGTAATTTAATCAATACCGACCGTATCTTTCCTGAACTGGCACTGAATCATTTTGGACTTTTTGCAGGGATCATATTTTTATTAGGGATCTCTGCTGCAGCTTTTTCTTCTGCCGATTCGGCCATGACCTCGTTAACCACAGCATTTTATACCGATTTTATGTCGGTTAAAAATAAATCTAAAAGTGAGAAAAAAAGGATCAGAAATATCATCAATATTGGTGTGGCTTTTGTTCTGATAGGTATTATCATGATCTTTAAAGCTATTAACAACGACAGTGTGATCAATACGGTTTTTACCGTTGCCAGTTATACCTATGGACCTTTGCTGGGTTTATTCTCTTTTGGATTGTTTACAAAATATCAAATAAAAGATAAATGGGTTCCGGTAATAGCAGTTCTTTCCCCTGTACTGGCCTATTTATTTAATCTTTTAAGTATAAAATGGTTTGGTTTTCATTTCGGGTATACAATTTTGCTTTTTAATGGGATAATCACATTTTTAGGCTTATTGCTAATCAGAAAAAACCATGGTGTTTTGATATAAATAATTAACAGACTGATTTCAGGAATCAATTTCTACAGAATGTTTATAGTGTAATTATAATTATTACTTTTACTTCTGTTATTTCTAAAATCAAAAAAGATGAAAGCTTTAAGTACATTATTCTTTATTCTGTTTTCAGTTCTCTCTGTTACGGCGCAACAAAAATTTCACAAAATAAGCAAGGAGGAATTAAATGCTTTACTTATTAAAAAATCATCTGAAAATTTAACGGTAACCGAACG
>JAOZTG010000236.1 GCA_029939235.1 Flavobacteriaceae bacterium | reverse complement strand
GTGATTATAGTGATCTGATGAATATACGATTTAAAGGTTTTAAATAAATCTAAATCTGGCTAACATTTATGCTAACAACTATTTAATATTCTTAAAGCTGCTCTCTATTTCTGTGGATACCTTTTTAAGCACATCATCAAATGAGGCCATACCGTTTATTACTGCAACATCGTGCATCTCTTTATACTTTTCAATAACGGGAATGGTCTTGGTTTTGTGATCCTCCAGTCGTTGTACAATTCTCTCAGTACTGGAGTCATAAGGCATGGCAGAATCTGTTTTACTTCGCTTATCCAGTCGCCTGATCAACTCAAGCATGTCAACTTCAATTTCAATAATCTTATTGATCGATGACTCATGTTTTTTTAATATACCATCTAATATATACGACTGAACCAAAGTTCTGGGATAACCTTTAAAAATAAAGCCTTTGACATGTTTTGAATTTTCAATTTTTTGCTCTATCAACCTGATAACGATCTCATCAGGCACCAGCTGACCATTTTCATATAGTGATTTTACCTCTTTGCCTGTAGGTGTATTTTTTTTGATCTCATCCTCAAGCATTGAACCTGTTGCAACAAATTCTAAATCATACTTTTTAGCGATTGCCTTACCTATCGACCCCCGACCTGAACCCGGAGAACCAAATATAACAATATTTAAAAGTTTCTTACTCTGTTCAACATTAACGAGCTCTTCAATATCATCTTTAACCTTTTCAATACTTTGCAGTCCGTTAATAGACCTGTAACTGCCCCTCTCTTTGAAGAATTTAAGTACAGGTAGTGTTTTATCGTTATATTCTTTCAGCCTGTTGCGAATAACTTCTTCATTATCGTCCATTCGTCCTGATATCTTGCCCCGTTCAATTAATCGTGCAACTGATTCTTCTTCGGGCACTTCAATGCTAATCAGCAAATCCAATGTAGTATTAAGTTTTATCATCAACCCCTCAAGGATGTATGCCTGAACAAAAGTACGAGGGAAGCCATCGAAAAGAAAACCATTCACATCAGGATTCGAACGGATAGTTTTTTCTATGATCTGAACGATGATCTCATCAGAAACCAGTCCGCCCTGTGCAATAATACTTTTAGCCTGAAGTCCTAATTTTGTTTCATTAGCTAACTCTTTCCTTAAAATATCACCGGTTGAGATGTAAAATAGTTTAAACTTCTTGATTAGATATTCTGATTGTGTTCCTTTTCCTGCGCCCGGAGGGCCAAATAGAGCAATATTTAACATAGATTTAAAGCTTATAAATTATACATCAGGCTAAAACTATTTTTTATTCATCTAAAACTAATGATTATTTTTATTAGTAACAAATAAAAATACTCCAATGTAAAAGAAACACATGTAATGAAGGAGAAATTATTTTTTTGGTACTACTCCTTGCTCACTCACAGATGCTTATTTCACATTCTTAAAAAAATCTATCTATTTCCCATTAAATTCACTCATCGTATTTGAAATTCCTGCCATGGCAAAAGAAGTAATTGCTTTGGTTGATTTTTCAATTCGTTCGGGTAATTGGTCTTTTTCATCGGCATTCCATTCGCCTAAAACATAATCTATTTGGTTGCCTTTTCTATATTCAGAGCCCACACCAAAACGCAATCTTGCAAAATTTTGTGTTTGTAAAAGTTCAATGATATTGGTTAAACCGTTATGACCACCTGCACTACCTTTGATTTTTAACCGAATAGATCCAAAAGGTAAATTCAGATCATCCGTGACGATCAAAACATTTTCAAGTGGAATCTTTTCAATGGTTTGCCAGTATTTCACTGCCTTTCCGCTTAAATTCATAAATGTATTAGGCTTTAACAGAATAAAAGTTCTGCCTTTATACCTAAATCTGGATAGATCACCAAGTTTTTTAGTTTCGAAAATGACATTTTCATTTTTAGCAATATTATCCAGGATATTAAAGCCAATATTATGACGGGTATTTTTATATTTTTCACCTATATTTCCTAAGCCAACGATCAAATATTTTTTCATGGTTTCATTCTTTTTTAGATCTGTTTGGAAAATAGATCTAATTCTGGAAAAGATTTTCATCCTATAAAAGTAAAAAAAGCTTTTCGATTACCGAAAAGCTTTTTACTTTGTTGAATTCTTTTGAATTTATTCAGCTGCAGGAGTATCGCCAGAGCTTTCGCCACCTTCAGCAAGTGCAGATGGAACACCATCACCATCTTCTTCATCGCCTTCTGCTTCTGCTTCCTCTTCTTCAATTGTTAAACGTGATATTCTTACTTGAGCAACAACAGTGTTG
Source organism: Flavobacteriaceae bacterium (assembly GCA_029939235.1). Classification (GTDB taxonomy): domain Bacteria; phylum Bacteroidota; class Bacteroidia; order Flavobacteriales; family Flavobacteriaceae; genus Lutimonas. The sequence continues at coordinate 1,723 of JAOZTG010000236.1, read as the reverse complement.
TCTGGGTGAAGTAAGGTAAAATTATCACCTACTAATTCAGTTACATAAAGTTTATCACCAATATCTAATTTAGAGATATCAGCATTGATAAAATCAGGTAAATTATCTGGTAAAGCTTTAACTTTTAGTTTTCTGTATGGAAAACGTAAATTTCCACCATTTACCACACCAGGTGCATTCCCAAGTAAAACAACAGGAATTTCCATTGTAATTTCTTTGTCGTTAAATAGTTGGTAAAAATCAATATGTAAGATTTTATCAGTAACCGGGTGGAACTGAATATCTTGCAATATTGCGTTAAATACTTCACCATTTTCAAGTTCAATTTTTGCGGTAAACACAAATGGTGTGTAAACCAGTTTGTTTAATGGCAATTCATCTGCTGAAAAGTGTAAAACTTTGTCTCCTCCGTATAAAACGCAAGGAACCTTGCCAGCATTACGTAAGGTTTTGGTAGCTACCTTGCCCACGCTTTCTCTTGGAGATCCTTTGATTGTAATCGATTTCATTTTGTTATATTATTTATTTACATTAAAAACTTACCACTGATGGAAGTATTGTTTTGAACCTTATGCATCACATCAGCAAATAAAGGGGCGCAAGATACAACTTTTATTTTAGAACAAGCATCTTTCAAGGGTATAGTATCTGTAACAATTAATTCTTCCAAACTGGAGTTTTTTATTCGGGTATATGCTTCACCTGAAAGAATAGGGTGGGTCGCTATAGCACGAACACTTACAGCTCCTTTTTCCATCATAAGATCTGCTGCTTTTGTTAAAGTTCCGGCTGTGTCTACCATATCATCAACAATTACTACATTTCTACCTTTCACATTTCCAATCAATTCCATATTGGAAATTACGTTGGCTTTTTTACGTTCCTTATAACAAACAACTACTTCGCTTTGTAGAAATTTAGAATAAGCATAAGCTCTTTTTGAACCTCCCATATCAGGAGATGCAATCGTAACATTGTTCAAATTTAAATTTTCAATATGTGGTAAAAGTATGGTAGAGGCATATAGGTGGTCTACAGGAATTTCAAAAAATCCTTGAATCTGATCGGCATGTAAGTCCATGGTAATAACTCGGGTTGCCCCGGCAGACTGTAAAATTTTTGCTACCATTTTAGCAGCAATCGGAACACGTGGTTTGTCTTTTCTGTCCTGACGCGCCCATCCAAAATATGGCATTACTGCAGTTATGTGTCTGGCCGATGCTCTTTTTGCAGCATCGATCATAAGTAACAATTCCATCAAATTTTCTGATGGAGGGTTCGTAGATCCAATTAAAAAGATTCTTCTTCCTCTGATAGATTCTTCAAAAGAAACCTGAAATTCTCCATCACTAAAGTTATTTTTTTTAACTTTTCCTATGATAATACCGTATTCATTAGCAATTTTCTTTGCTAATTCGGTACTTTGTGAACATGCGAATATTTTTGCTTCCGGGTTGTGAATATCCATTGTAAGTAGTTGTGTTTTAGAGTGTTGATTATTTACCGAATATTATAGTGCAAAATTAATACTTTTATTTAAACTGAAATCTAAAAATCGTTAAAGATTTGGTAATGATTTTATAAAAAAGTGTGTTTTATTTTTATAAAATAAATTATATTTGCAATCCGAAATTAAGCCTTGGTGGCGGAATTGGTAGACGCGCTGGATTCAAAATCCAGTGATTGCAAGATCGTGTGGGTTCGATTCCCACTCAAGGTACAA
>JAOZTG010000235.1:2809-4023 GCA_029939235.1 Flavobacteriaceae bacterium | reverse complement strand
TTCTAACGAAATTCATCAATGTTTATTGGGTAAATATAAAAAAAATATCTGCTTTTTATAGAGAAAAGCAGATATTAATAAGGGGAGCATTAAATAATGAGAGATTAGGGTTGAACTAACTCCCATTTAAAATTTTCAAACAAAGCTGTTAATTTATCTTTGGATTCTACATTGCAAACTACAATATTATAATATCCTTTGGTAACAAGCGCAACCAATCCTTTTTTTTCTAATTCGGTATTAACAGTCTCGATATAAGAGTAAGCCCAGTCATCATCATTAGGCGGAGTAAACTCGATATCCTTTGTCAATAATAATTCACTAAAAGAAGAAGCAACACTTTCGGCATCATCACCATAGGTCATTAGCTGAAAATGATCTAAAATCTTATTTAAGGTCAACTGAAAATAAGGGTATTCATCGTCACTAACTGTCCAGTCTGTAAGATAAGGGTTAGGCTCAAGAACAATTTCACCTTTGGCATTTCTGGTTCCCCAGTTTCTATTAGAGGTGACAGCGAAATCTTTAAAAACATAATCAAATGTTTTTGGATTTTCCAAAGCGAGCCACATCTTATCAACAATTTCTTCCTGTTCTGCTTTTGAATATTGTTTAACACTTAAAAGTTTAACAATATCATACAGCATTTGTTTCTCAATACCAATTTCAGTAGTACGGGGGGCATCCTCTTTGTATTTATAAATATAACTTCTAAATTCAACATTGGAATAATCTGTTTGTCCAAATAAGAATGAATTTATAGCGAAAAATAAGAAGAGGGAAAGTAGTCTTTTAGTCATATATTTACTTTAGTTAAACTTTATCATAGCACACAATAATTTCAAAATCAATTATTTATGATGTTGAAATATAAAAGTTAATCTAAAAATAAATTGAATTCTTAGGGGAATCAAGTCTATTTTAGAGGGCTAATGTACGAATTGTTAATGAATTTAACAAATAAATATTTAAGAATCATTGGTAATTCAAGCATTTGAAAGGTAAGCAAATGGCTCTATAACTCTAAGGTTGAGCTATATCCTTTTTTAAATAAATGAGATCAACGCGTTGCTCATGTTTTGTTCATTGTGAAAACGTTTCCTTTGATAGTGAGGCGTTTTTGCGAACGGAATGAAATGAAGTGTGGCAATCTCAGGTTAAGTGAAAGAATTTAATAAATATGAATTTTGATTTCAATATTATTCTTTACAAGA
>JAOZTG010000235.1:0-2709 GCA_029939235.1 Flavobacteriaceae bacterium | reverse complement strand
CTACTCAACATTACAGGCATTACCAGCATCGTAATTTCTTCTCCTTCTTCCAATCCATCAATTGGGGTTAAAATACCTGCCCTGTTTGGTAAGGACATCTCTAAAAGAATTTCATCAGAGTTTAAGTGATTTAACATTTCTAACAAAAAACGTGAATTAAATCCAATTTGCATGTCATCACCTTCATAGCTACATTGTAATCTTTCATCTGCTTTGTTTGAGAAATCAAGATCTTCGGCAGAAATTTTTAATTCGGTTCCAGCCATTTTCAAACGTATTTGATGGGTGGTTTTACTGGAGAAAATAGAAACCCTGCGAACCGAATTATAAAATGAATTTCTTTCTAAAGTCAATTTATTTGGATTCTCTTTAGGTATAACAGCTTCATAATTTGGATATTTTCCATCAATCAATCTACACACTAAAATACTATCTCCAAAAGTAAATTTCGCATTGGTATCATTGTATTCAATAAGCACATCATCTTCATTACCAGTTAAAATATTTTTTAATAATGTCAGAGGTTTTTTTGGCATGATAAACTCTGCAATTTCATTGGCTGTTATATCGGTTCTGATATATTTAACAAGTTTATGTGCATCTGTTGCGACAAAAATTAAATTTTCGGGTGAGAACTGAAAGAAAACGCCACTCATTACCGGACGAAGATCATCATTGCCGGAAGCAAATATTGTTTTTGATATTGCCGTTGCTAAAATGTTTCCCATGATGGTTGTTGAACTTGGTGCTTCTAATTCAACCGACTTAGGAAATTCTTCACCATCCGCGTAAGCGATAGCATATTTACCACTATTAGAACTAATTTCAATAGTATTGTTATCTTCAACTTTAAAAGTTAATGGTTGATCGGGGAAAGTTTTTAGGATGTCTAAAAGTAATTTTGCCGGAACAGCAATGGCACTTATTTCATCAGATTCAACATCTATGGTAGTACTCATCGTAGTTTCCAGATCAGACGCAGATATTTTTAACTGATTATTATCTAATTCGAATAAAAAATTATCGAGTATAGGTAATGTATTATTAGAATTAATAACGCCTCCTAAAATTTGAAGTTGTTTTAATAATTGTGAGCTGGATACAATGAATTTCATTTGTTGATATTTATATATGGTATAAGATACAAATATATTATATTAATGTTGAACTCAAAAAAATAATTGATATTGAAATATTTTTTTATTTGTTAAGATTTTCTTAATGCAACACAATTAATGATTATTTTTTTTAGATTTGTTGATATACCTACTAAAATTTAAATTAATCGAACCTAATTAGCTTAGCTTTTTTTGTTGCCAAGAATTTTAGAAGTTTAAAATGAGTAAACTTTGTTTCAGTAAATCCTTATTGGAATTATGCTTTCGGTGATTTAATTTCTTAATAGTTTGAAAAAATTGTACTTATGAAACGTATTCTTTTTATCCTTTTTGTTTTAGGATATTCACTTATAAATGCACAGTCACCCAAAAAGAAAAATTCTGGTGAGATTTATCAATCTATTCAAAAATTAAATTTCTTAGGAACTGTTTTGTATCTGGCAGCACATCCTGATGATGAAAATACAAGATTGATCTCTTATTTTTCAAATAAGGTTCATGCCCGAACCGGTTATTTATCCTTAACCCGGGGTGATGGAGGTCAGAATTTGATAGGTCCGGAAATTCGGGAATTACTTGGTGTTATCCGAACAAATGAATTGTTACAGGCAAGAAGAACTGATGGAGGTGAACAATTTTTTACGAGAGCAAATGACTTTGGATATTCTAAACATCCGGATGAAACTTTAGAGATCTGGAATGAGAAAGAAGTGCTAAGTGATGTTGTTAGAATAATCAGAAAATTCAAACCCGATATTATTATCAATAGATTTGATGTGGAATCTGCCGGTAAAACACATGGACATCATACTTCTTCGGCTATGTTAAGTGATAAAGCATTTGATCTGGTTGCAGATAATAATTATAAAGTTGGGAATTTAGAGCCATGGAAAATCAAAAGGATGTTTTTTAATACATCCTGGTGGTTTTATGGCTCAAAAGAGAAATTTGAAGAGGCCGATAAATCTAAGATGTTATCGGTTGATACCGGAGTGTATTTTCCGTCAGGCGGATTATCCAATACCGAAATAGCTTCTTTGAGTAGAAGTATGCATAAATCTCAGGGTTTTGGCAGTACAGGTTCCCGTGGAAGTCAGATGGAATATCTTGAGTTGATCAAAGGAGAAATGCCTATGGACAAGAACAATATATTCGAGGGTATTAACACAACATGGACAAGGGTAAAAGGAGGAGAACAGATCAAAATGATAATGGAAGATGTGGAAAGAAATTTTGATTTTAATGATCCTTCTGCAAGTATTCCAGAGTTAGTAAAAGCCTATCAGCTTATTGAAAAATTGGATGACGAATATTGGAAAGATCTTAAATTGAATCAAATAAAAGAAATTATAGCTGATTGTGCAGGTTTATATATGGAGGCAATTTCTGATAAATCCATTGTAACACCTGGGGATGAAGTAGAAATTCAAATGGAATTGATCAATCGGAGTCCGCAAAAAATGGTTTTGAATTCCTATTCCATTAGTAATGGGGAAAGTAGTGAGGAATCAAGTATCAATAAAGAATTAGAGAACAATCAAAGAGTCAATATAAAGAGCAGATTATTTGTGCCAAAAACAGTTGACTATTC
>JAOZTG010000234.1 GCA_029939235.1 Flavobacteriaceae bacterium | reverse complement strand
TTATTTAATTTTACATTATGATAAAAATAATACAGGATCTCCCGGGTAACAACGTAGGGTTTGAAGCTATCGGAAAAGTTACAGGAAAAGATTACGAAACTGTTTTAATACCAGCCGTTGAGGCAAAATTAAAGGAATTTTCAAAAATTAGATTGCTTTATTATCTTGGTTCAGATTTTACAGAATACGATATGGAAGCATTGCTGGATGATGCAAAAATTGGTTTTAAGCACCTTAAAGCCTGGGAAAGAATAGCACTGGTGACTGACATTGAGTGGGTGCGTAAGGCTGTGCATCTTTTTGCCTTTACCATGCCTGGATATGTTCGTTTATTTAAAAATAATGAACTTTCAAATGCTAAAAAATGGATGGCTGAATAGATATAGTAATTAAAAAGAGGTCGTCTGAGAAGTCTTATAATGCTTGTTAATCAATACACTTTTCTTTGGTAAACAAGATTAAAAAAATATAAACACAAAAATAACCTGAATTTGACATGGTCACATTTTAAAGTGTTTATTAGGAAGAGTTAATTATATTTGTCCACTTTTTGTCCGCTTAATTATTTTTTTTATTGTCTTGTTTAATCGTACTTTTGAGAAGTATGTTTTCTTTCTTAGGAATTATTTTGAGTGTTTACTTGGTTTAGATTTTTAAAAAGAAAAATTCATTATAACAATTAACCTTATTTAAATAGACAAAGGATGAAAATAAAAACTCAATTAAGTATTCTTATCATTTTCCTGACATTAATCGGATTTACTTCAGACATTTTCGCACAGGAATATAGAACAGAAACCGATCTTCTTGGAGAAATAAAAATCCCTGTAGATGCATATTATGGTGTACAGGCTGCCAGAGGAATGGAAAATTTTCAGATCTCAGGGCAATATATCAATGATTATCCTGATTTTATGAAAGCATGGGGAATGATAAAATTGGCGACTGCCCGAGCCAATACCGATGCTGGCAAAATGAAATCAGAAATGCTTAAACTTATAGAACCGGCATGTCAGGAATTAATAGATGGAAAATATCTGGATCAATTTAGAATTGATCTTTATCAGGGAGGTGCGGGTACTTCAACCAACATGAATGCCAATGAAGTACTTGCCAATATTGCCCTTGAAAAAGCAGGTTATAAAAGGGGACAATATGATAAGATATCACCTAACGATGAGCTTAACATGTCGCAATCTACCAATGATACTTATCCAACAGCTTTGAAACTTACCATGCTTTTGCATAATGATCGATTGAAAGAACAGCTAACATTGCTTGTCAAATCATTTAGAACACTGGGACATAAATATATTGATGTGGTTAAGATGGGACGTACTGAATTTCAGGATGCTGTACCAATGACCGTAGGCCAGGAGTTTCATTCTTTTGCTGCAATGCTGGAGTGGGATATTGCCAATATGGAATATGCAAATAAATCATTAATGACCCTTAACCTGGGTGGAACAGCTATCGGAACAGGCTTAAATGCACCCAAGGGTTATGATACAGCTGCTGTTAAACACCTAAGAAAAATCTCGGGTTATGATCTTAAAAATGCGGAAGATATGATTGCAGCTACATCAAGTTTACACTCTTTTGTGGTTTATTCTTCAGCATTAAAAACACTTGCCACTACGCTGTCTAAAATTTCTAATGATCTTATAAATCTTTCATCAGGACCAAGAAATGGTCTTTTTGAAATTAACCTGCCACCAAGGCAACCGGGGTCTTCCATTATGCCGGGGAAAGTAAATCCTGTAATACCTGAATTGATGGCACTGATTTGCTATCGTGTTATTGGTAATGATGTAACAGTAAATATTTCAGCTTCTGATGGTGACTTACAGTTAAATGCCTACGAACCGGTTGTTGGTCTTTCAATTTTTGAATCTCAGAAATTAATGACCAATGGCATGAAGGCTTTTAGGGTACAGTGTGTTGATGGTATTACTGTTAACGAAGAAGTTCACAAACACAATCTGGAAACTACTATTGGTATTGTTACTGCTTTGAATCCGGTACTCGGACATCATGTTGGTGATGAATTGGCAAAGGAAGCTCAGGCAACTGGCAAAGGAATCTTACAACTTGTCAAAGAGAAAAATTTATTAACTGACAAACAAATTGAAGAGATCTTGTCACCGGAAAATATGACTGGTCTTGACAAAACGATTTACAAGAATAAGTAATTTTCTACAGATTACCTTTTTGACAATAGAATCAGACCCTAGATTAACATGCTTACGTGTAGTTATTATAAATATTTTTTTTAATGGAACTTGACCCTAGACAAACAATGATTATTGCAATTTTGGTACTTTTTTTGGGAAAGTATCTGAATAAAAAAATTAATATACTTCGTAAGTACAATATTCCTGAACCCGTTACCGGAGGGGTCATAGCATCTTTGTTCTTTGGTTTGCTATACCTGCTGTTTAATTTAAATATCAATTTTGCTACACATTATCGTGATATATTACTGATTGTATTTTTCACAGCCATTGGACTTTCAACTAAAGTTATGAGTATAATAAAAGGGGGAAAAGTTTTACTTATACTAACAGTATTTGCTATTGCCAATATTTTTCTTCAAAATTATATAGGTATTTTAATCGCTAAACTGCTACATGTAGATCTGGTAACCGGAATGATGTCGGGTTCTGTACCGCTTCAAGGCGGACATGGAAATGTTGTCTCCTGGGTACCGGTAATCAAAGAGCAATTTGACGCTCCCAACCTGATGGAGATAGGAATGATTATGGCTACATTTGGACTGATTGTTGGAGGTATATTCGGTGGACCCATTGCAAAATACCTGATAAAGAAACATGACCTAAAGCCTGAAAATGAAATTGATGAATCCAAAATTCATATAGGTAAAAAACACGGGAAAAAACTAAGTATCGATTATGATTCAATGCTGACTGTTCTTATCATGCTTTCACTCTCCATAGGGATTGGTATCTATATACAGGAATTTCTTGATTATATAAATTTCACATTACCCATGTTTGCAACTTGTATGTTGGGAGGTGTAATTATAGCCAATCTTGTTCCGTTAATTTTTCCAAAACTGGAATTCCCGGCAAAATCTCCAACTTTGTCCATTATATCTGATTTGAGTTTGGGTTTATTTTTGGCAATGGCAATGATGTCTCTCAAATTTTGGGAAATTGGCAGTGAATCCATGTTTATTGTGTTGAGTATTCTCATCCAAACCATATCCATATTATTGGTTAGTGTTTTTATTATTTTTAGGGTATTGGGGAAAAATTATGATTCGGCCGTAATTTCTGCCGGGTATATCGGTTCATCAATGGGGGCTACACCAACAGCTATGGCTAATATGGCTGCCGTAACCAAAGAACATGGTCCATCGGCCATAGCTTTTGCTGTAATTCCCATATTTGGAGCTTTTATCATTCAAGTTAGTAATGCATTTGTAATTAATCTTATTTTACAGCTATTGGGCTAAAACTAATGATTGGAATCATTTGATCAATGAAGGGAAATAAGGGTCTGATTAAATGACGCTCAAAAGATTAATTTTAAATAGATAAAAAAAAAATAATTAATAGTAACCATAAAAATAAATAATCATGAAAAGTAACTTCTTCTTAAAAAGCATTTTAACGATTCTTTTAATAGCTTTGATAATTCCAAATGCTTTTTCACAAAACAAAGATCTTCCTAATGTTGTAATTTTGGCAACTGGTGGAACAATTGCAGGTTCTGCAGAAACAGGAACTCAGGCTGGTTATACTTCGGGTCAGGTGGGGATTGAAACAATGATCAATGCAGTTCCCGGAATAAGGAAATTAGCCAATATTACAGGTGAGCAAACTGCGAACGTAGGCTCTCAGGATATGAGTATAGAAATATGGTTAATACTTGCCAACAGAGTTAATGAATTACTTGCATCTGATAAAGTTGACGGGATTGTAATTACGCATGGTACAGACACACAGGAAGAGACTGCTTATTTTCTTAATCTTGTTGTAAACAGTGATAAGCCGGTGGTAACAACAGGGTCTATGCGACCTTCTACGGCAGTAAGTG
>JAOZTG010000233.1:1835-4105 GCA_029939235.1 Flavobacteriaceae bacterium | reverse complement strand
TCCTGGTTTGGAGGAACAGAAGAAAAAAATGATGATGTGGGTATCTGGGTTTCCAGAAAAGCAGAAGGTAAATGGTCTGTTCCAAAAGAAGTAGCCAATGGTATTCAGGAAGATGGAAAGAGATATCCATGCTGGAATCCGGTTCTGTTCAAACCAAAGAACAAACCATTGATCTTATTTTACAAAGTTGGCCCTAACCCAAAAGAATGGTGGGGTTTATACATAATCTCTAAAGATGATGGACTTACTTGGTCTAAACCAGTTAAACTACCCAATGGAATTTTAGGACCAATAAAAAACCAACCTATTCAATTGGAAAATGGAGATATTTTATCACCAACAAGTACAGAAGAAGAAAATGATATCTGGAAAATTCAGTTAGAAATAAGCAAAGATCAGGGGAAAACCTGGACAAAATCCAAGGACCTGAATGATGGCAAAGAATTTGGAGCTATTCAACCATCTATTTTAAATCATGGTAATGGCAAACTTCAGTTAATAAGCAGAACAATGAATGAAGTAATTACCGAAAACTGGTCATCAGATTATGGTAAAACATGGGATACCATGAAAGCAATGTCATTACCTAATCCAAATTCAGGAATTGACGCTGTAACTTTAAAGGATGGCAGACATATTTTAATTTATAATCCAACAGGCAAAAACTGGGGTGATAGAGTACCGTTAAGTGTAGGGATTTCAAATGATGGAAAAAAATGGGATAGAGTAATAGATTTGGAACCCTTAACTGAAAACACAGATAAAGAAGGGGAAGAATACTCTTATCCAACGGTTATTCAGGCAGAAAATGGAATGATACATATTGTATATACCTGGAACAGAAAAACGGTAAAACATGTAGTTTTAGATCCGAAAAAACTTAAATAAAAAATATGAAAAAGTGGTTAAAAATAGTATTGAAAATATTGGGCAGTCTATTGCTTATACTAATTATAGCATTGTTTGTTTCCATTAGTACTACTGACAAAACACCTTATTTTGAAACAGATTATTACAAAAATACTGTTGATAAGCTTGATCAACAATTTCAAAATAAGAAAGTTTCAAAAGGCCGGCTATTAGCGGGTTTTGGAAAAATAAATATTACTCCTAATATTGTTAACGGAGTAGAAAATCCTGTAAAAGGAGAATTCAATAAAATTAAATTCTCTGGATTTGGTGATGGAAAATATGCCGTTGGGGTTCATGATTCTATTTTTGCAAAAGCAATCGCTATGGAAGTTGACAAGCAAATGGTGGTTATCGTTAGTGCAGACTTATTAATGATGCCCGAAACAGTAGTGGATGAAATATTAAAAAATATAAAAAATAGTAATGCGGATGTTTCTCGGGAACAGCTGTTTTTTGGAGCAACGCATACCCATTCCAGCATTGGAAACTGTATCCCAGGTATACTTGGAAAATCCTTTGGTGGTGAATTCCAGCCTGAACTTGTAAAATGGCTTGGTAAAAAATTTACAACAGTTATTTTAGATGCTATTGCTGATAAAAAATCTGCTCAATTTTCAACAGGTTATATCCATATTCCTAATTTGGTGAAGAATCGAATTATTGGAGAAACTGGTCGGTTAAATGATAAATTGTCCATTATTTCCCTAAAGCAAGATGATGGAAGACAAGCTGCTGTAGGAGTTTTCGCTGCTCATGCAACTACAATAAGTACATGGAATGATCAATTTAGTGGTGATTACCCAGGATATTTTCAAAGAAGTTTAGAAAGTAAAGGAATCGATATGGTCATGTTCTTTGCAGGAACTTGTGGTAGTCATACAAATAAAGGAGAAGGAGAGAAATTTGATAAGTCCAAATATATTGGAAATACTTTAGCTGATTCTGCAAAAGTTGTTATTGACAGGTTAGAATATACCAAAGAAGCTTCTTTTTCATCTGTTATTACTGAAATAGACATTCCAAAATTACAAATGATCTATGTTTCAGATAATTTAAGACTTGCCCCATGGGTTGGGCATAAACTTATTCCAAAGAAAAGTTCTGTTCTATTACAGGGATTTCAATTAAATGATCTTATCTGGACTGCAATGCCTTATGAATTAAGTGGTGAATATGCAATCGACTTAAAGAATGCTTTAGAATTAAAAGGATATAATTCCGTTTTTACAAGTTTTAATGGTCAGTATTTAGGATATATTGTGCCTGCTAAATATTATTATTACGATACTTATGAAGCAAGATTGATGGGCTGGTACGGACCAAGTATGGGAGATTATTTAATGGAACTGAATTATAAA
>JAOZTG010000233.1:0-1735 GCA_029939235.1 Flavobacteriaceae bacterium | reverse complement strand
TAATGTATACAAAGCAATATGATGGTAATATATAAATCCTTATGGACTATATTTGCATCATCAATGATGAAATTCAAATCATATATAAAAACAAATATTTATGAAAAAGTGGCTAATAAGAATCGGAATTGTAATTGTACTTATAGTAATTGCTATAATTTCTATCTTTTTATACAACTGGCGTGACCGTCACCCGGATTATTCAGTTAACCTTCAAATAGAGAAAGAGAGCACTCCTCAAATAATAACTGCGGGGTTTTCCAAAAAACCTATCACTCCTACTATTATTGATACCTGGAACGATGCTAACAATGATTTTGAGTATGATGAAGAGGATGGTGATACCTATAATGACATTAATGGCAATGGTGAGTTTGATGCTTACTGGATTGCCGGAATGAGTAATAAAAAACCAGCACAGGGAGTGCATGACGATGTTTGGTCAAGAGTAATGGTCATTGATGATGGAAAAAGCAGAATTGCTATGGTCTCTCTGGATGTAATCGGTTTTATGCATGATGATGTTGTGGATATTCGAAAAATGATCCCATCAGAATTAAATATTGACTATACACTCATTGCATCAACCCATACGCATGAAAATGAAGACATGATGGGTATCTGGGGGCCAAATGAATGGACATCAGGAGTAAACCCGGAATCATTAAAATATGTTAAAAATCAAACCGTAGCTGCAATAACTGATGCTGTAAAGAATATGCGTCCGGCGAATTTGATCTTTGCGGAAGATGTTTCAGGTGAAGATGGTAAATTTATAAAAGATACACGTAAGCCAATTGTAAAAGCAACAGGAATTCATTTGATGCAAGTTGTTGATTCTGAAAACGGATCCACACTCGGAACAATTATCAATTGGGCCAATCACCCGGAAACTCTTTGGAGTAAGAATTTATTGATCAGTTCTGATTTCCCACATTATGTTCGAGAAGCTCTCGAGAAAGGTGTTTATAACGGAGATAAATTGATGCAGAAAGGAATTGGTGGGATTACCGTATATTTTTCAGGAGCAATTGGCGGATTAATGGCTCCTCACCCAAGTTTACCAATGCCTCACCCTTTTAAGGATACTTTACTGGCAAAACCAACATTTGCTAAAGCAAAACTAATTGGAGATCAAATAGCAATTCTATCTTTAAATGCTTTAAAAAATTCAGGAGACACTATTAAAAAATCCAATATTTCTCTAAAAGCTAAGACGCTAAATATGCCTTTGGAAAATGACATGTTCAAAATAGCCGGTGGAATAAGCCTGATCAAAAGAGGATTACCCGAATTATTTAAAACCAGGACAGAAGTTGGTGCTATAAAAATCGGACCTGCAATGTTCTTAAGCATCCCTGGTGAAATATATCCCGAAATTATTTATGGAGGTGTTGAAGCTCCGGAAGGTCGTGAATTTGATATTCAACCTATGGAAGTTCCGCCCATTCAGGAAGTTATTAAAGACAAATATAAATTCTATATCGGTCTTGCCAATGATGAAATTGGTTATATGGTTCCAAAAAGTGAATGGGATACAGGGAAACCCTATTTATATAATGATGACAGCGATACTTATGGAGAAGAAAATTCTTTAGGTCCGGATACAGCACCAATTATGTATAAAGAACTTGTCGAGGCAATAAAATATTTGAATTAAATAATGTTTGTTTAATCTGGTAAAAAATGTCAAAACTACCCGATCATACTTTGGGAAAAATAAATTGGTTGAATG
>JAOZTG010000232.1 GCA_029939235.1 Flavobacteriaceae bacterium | reverse complement strand
ATAATTCTATAACCTGATTTTGCTTCTGCCCGGGAATCGTAAATATTCTTTAAAACAGCTGCAATATATTCCATATGGTTATGTGTATAGGTTCTGCGTGGTATTGCCAGCCTTACCAGTTCCAATTCAGGATATCTGTTCTTTCTTGTAAAAGGATCTCTGTCTGCTAAAACGGTTCCAATTTCTACACCTCTAATTCCACCAATAATATACAATTCAATAGCCAATGCCTGTGCCCTGTATTCATCTCTGGGTATGGTTGGAACAAATTTGTTTGCATCAATAAAAATAGCATGCCCACCAATGGGGTGTTGAACAGGAACTCCGTATTCTATCAGTTTATTTCCCAGGTGTGTTACCTGTTTAATTCTGCTTTCCAGATAATTAAACTCAGTAGCTTCATTTAAACCAACAGCAAGTGCTGCCATATCTCTTCCACTCATTCCGCCATAAGTAATAAATCCTTCGTACATAATATTAAAAACAGTAGCTTTTTTAAACACTTCCTCATCATTCAAAGCAATAAAACCACCCATGTTAACCAGTCCGTCTTTTTTAGAGCTCATGGTCATACCATCACCATAGGAAAACATTTCTTTTGCTATTTCTTTGATCGTTTTATCCTGATATCCGTTTTCACGGATTTTGACAAAATAGGCGTTTTCTGCAAATCTGGCTGAATCGAAAATTATTGGGATGCCATGTTCTTTGCATAATTTTGCAACAGCTTTAACATTTTCCATTGAAACCGGTTGCCCGCCTGAACTGTTATTGGTAACAGTTATGATCAGAAAAGGAATTTTTTCAATTGGATTTTCATCAATGACCTTTTGTAATTTATTTAAGTCGATATTTCCTTTAAAGGGATGCATATCTGCCGTGTCAAAAGCTTCCTTAATAGTGCAGTCAACAGCTTTTGCTTTTCGAAATTCAATATGACCTTTTGTGGTGTCAAAGTGTGAATTTCCGGGAACAATATCTCCTTCCTTTACCAAAACAGAAAACAGCACATTTTCGGCTGCTCTTCCCTGATGTGTTGGTAAAAAATACTCAAATCCGGTGATCTTTTGAACAACACTCTTCAGTTTTAAAAACGATTGTGATCCTGCATAACTTTCATCGCCTTCCATCAAGGCTCCCCATTGTTTATCACTCATGGCTCCAGTTCCGGAATCGGTCAAAAGGTCGATATAGACTTTGTCAGATGAAAGGTTAAATAGGTTGTAGTTAGCTTCTTTGATCCACTGCTTTCTTTGTTCAACAGTAGATCTTTTAATGGTTTCCACCATTTTTATTTTATACGGTTCTGCATATGGTAATTCCATTGTGTAAGTTTATAGTAAAAAGTTTAAAGTAAAAAGTAGTAATAAAGATAATCAATAAAGAAGTTTATTGCATCGGACTTTTGATGTTCAAATAGATGTTTAAATAGATCATTTAATACATTTTGTATCTGTGATAAGATCTGTCAAAGTTAAATTAATTATGGAAAGAAAACTAAATTGATGTTAAAAAAAAGGATAAAAGATGTAAATTTGTAATCCAATTAAAAAAAAGAATATGTTTAATAAAAATATAAAATTAGTAATAGCAGTCTTAATTACTGTTTGGGCAGTTTTTGAATTTACCAAAGGGCACATAATGAATGGAATTTCTTTATTATTATTAGCTGGAATTTTTGTGTTTTTCTATTTTAAAAATGAAATTCTATTATTGTCCTTTTTGAAACTGAGAAAACAAGATATGGTAGGTACAGCAAAATTGCTGGATAAAATTAAAAATCCTTCTACTGCACTTCTTCAAAAACAAGAGGGTTATTATAATTTTTTAAGAGGAATTACTTTATCTCAAACCAATCTTACGCAGGCAGAAAAATTCTTTAAGAAAGCCATTAAATTAGGTCTTTCTATGGATCATGATAAAGCGATGGCCAAATTACAGTTAGCCGGGATCGCAATGACTAAACGAAGAAAAAGAGAAGCTACAAATTTGATTGCCGAAGCTAAAAAGTTGGATAAACATGGCATGCTTACCGATCAGATTCGGATGGTGAAGCAACAAATGAAAAAGATCTAATCAGATTTAAAATCTAATTTTTTACCTAAATACATTAATTTATAACCAGATTCAATAGATAGTTGTTCACTGTTTGATGGAATGATCTGTATTTCACCATGTTGATTTTTAATAAACAATGGCACTGCTTTGATTTCCTTATTTATAGTTTCCAATATATTGAAATATTGCTCTTCAGAGGTAATTTCTACTTCATTGATATTTGGATAGTCTCTAACTACTTCACTAATGTTTATAAAATCATCTGTTTGTGAAAAAAGTCCGTTTACCGGATTATTGGAAGGATCCAGCATTTCATCAGAGCTTATCAATCTAAAGGCTCCTTCTTCTCCAAAATTTAGTTTTAATTTTTTAATGGCATATTTATTTATGGTATTACTTCCTGTTAAAGCCATTAAATAACCAATATCATTTAATTCAATATTTTCTATCAGATCATCAGAGTAAATATCACATTGAATAGCTTCTAAATTATCTTTTTTAGCATAGACTATATGATTTGGATTGCTGTCAATTAATACAACCCGACGATTATTATCTTTCAGGTATGTAGCAATCAATCTGGCAGGTAAGGAAGCACCGATTATTAAAATTCCTTCTGACTTCTTTAATAATACTTTTGTAAGTCGTGCAACCAATCGGGCAGTTGTTGCATTTAATAATACAGTTCCCAACACGATCATAAATACCAAAGGAGTGATATAGTTAGCATTTTCTACTCCCTGCATGGTCAATTTTAGCCCAAATAAAGAAGCTATACCTGCAGCTACAATTCCGCGGGGACCAACCCAGCTGATAAATATTTTTTCATTGGTCATCAGATCACTATGATATGCACTTGCAAAAACTCCCAATGGTCTTACAATAAGAACAACTACAGCAAATAAGACCAGAGATCTCCAGTTCCAGACCAGTTCCATATCGGAAATATTGATATTAGCAGAGAGTAAAATAAACAGGATAGATATCAATAAAATACTAATGGTTTCTTTAAAATAGAGTACTTCTTTCAGGGCTTCAATATTCTTGTTTCCCAATACCATCCCCATGATCACAACAGCCAGTAATCCACTTTCATGTGCAAACAGATCGGAAAGCACGAATACCCCTAAAACCATTGCCAAAACAACAGCATTTAACAAGTAATGAGGAATCATTTTATTCTTTAAAGCCATGGCAAACGCGTAGGCAGAAGTAAATCCTATGGAAAAACCAATGATAATAATTTTTCCAAATTCTATAAGAGTTTCTTGTGTATACCTTGTGCCATGATCACTGCCAACACTAATAAATTCATAAACCAATACAGCTACTAATGCTCCTATCGGATCGATCAAAATACCTTCCCATTTCAAAATAGTTGAAATATCTTTTTTGATAGCTAAGTTTCTAAGAATAGGGGTGATAACTGTTGGTCCGGTTACAATAATTAATGATGAAAACAAGAAGGATAAAGGCCAGTTCAAACCAATTAAAAAATGTGCTGCCACCCCTGCTGTAACAAAAGTAATGAAAGCTCCTAAGGTTATCAATTTATAAATAACCGGTCCAACACTTTTGATCTCTTCTTTTTTCAATGTTAAACCACCTTCAAATAAAATTAAAGCAATTGAAAGTGATACAAAGTTAAAGAGTCTTTCTCCTGGGAAGAGTCCAATTTCTCCATTCCATAGAGGTTCAATCCATTTAGCTCCATTCTCAGAAAACAGAGTAGAAACCGGACCAACAAATAACCCAACCAATATTAATGGTAAGATTGCAGGGATTTTAAACTTCCAGGCAAACCACTGTGCTAAAATTCCTAAAATTATTATTCCGGCAAGTTCTAACATAAATAAACAGGTTTGAACCTACTAAAATAGTATTTTTTTGGATATGGTTAATAATTAAACTTCTTAATTTTTTGTTTCGAAATTTTTTGTTTATTTGTTAAATGATAGAGAACTATATTGAATGGCTAGGGTATGCAGCCTCCTTTTTTGTGGCGGTTTCCTTTACTTTTAAAAACATTAAACAACTAAGAATTGTAAATATAATTGGTTGTGTTCTTTTTGTT
>JAOZTG010000231.1 GCA_029939235.1 Flavobacteriaceae bacterium | reverse complement strand
GAGCTGATATTGCTAGGGGCCCTGAAGATTGGGCATTTTATATGTCTGTTGGTTCTGCATGGTAAACCACAATTAAAAATAATAAAGAGTTGATAAGAATTCAAATAATTGTCATGAGTAGAAAAAATAATTTAACAAAGTTTTATTATTACAAAATCACTTAAAATCCCGCTTTAGTATGATAAGCAATAAATATATAAATAAAGTATTTTTAATTTCCTTATGGTTGACTACAGGTCTTTTCAATATACAGGTTCATTCACAAGATCTGGAACCTCGTTCTTTATCTTCTATGCCAATTGGTGGAAATATTGCTATAATCTCGTATAGTCATTCTAAAGGAAATATAATGGTAGACAGTTCTTTACCAATTGACGATTTAAACGCCAAATTAAATAACATGGTTTTTGCTTATGTTAAAAGTTTTAAACTTTTTAACAAACTCACCAAACTAAGTATGGTAATTCCCTATTCCCTTGGAAAATATGACGCAATACTAGAAGGAGAAGACAAAGAAGTTGATAGGAACGGATTTGCCGATCCTATAATAAAAATTTCTATGATACTTATTGGTGGAAAACCTTTAAAACCGCAGGATTATTTTACGCAGGAACCTGAAAAATTTAAATTGGGAGTTAGTTTTAAAACAAAGGCCCCAATAGGTACCTACGATCCTAACTACTTATTAAATGTAGGAACCAATAGATGGTCATTTCAAACACGGCTTAGTGCATCCTATACCATCAAAAAGAAAATTGTTTTCGAAGGGCACTTTAATTACTGGTTATTTACAAAAAATAATAATTACTATGGTGGAAATACAACCTTGCAAAACCCCTTAATTGGAATTCAATTACATGCAGCTTATATTTTTAAACCGGGAATATGGCTTGCCCTGTCAACAGGAAAGACGTTTGGAGGAAAATTAAATGTCAATGGAATTGAAAAAGATATATCTCAAAAAAACAGCAGAATTGGTGCTGCTTTTTCTTATAAATTAGGAAAACACAGTGGTTTAAAATTAGCATATACCAATGGGTTTTCAACAAGAGTTGGTGCAGATTTTAATACTTTAGCACTTGCCTATACATATATATGGTTTGATAAACAAAATAAAAAGTAACAACACAAATAATTTAAAATTATATTTTTCAATACTCCTTTTCTTAAACTAAAAATGTGTTATTTTTGGTAAGATTAAGATAATTATTCATGATAAATCTTAAAATATTTCTATTTGGTTTATTCTTTTTTCTTGGCATTTCTTTTGGCTACTCCCAAAAGTTTTTACAGAAATGGAGAGATTCTACAGATAATGCAATAGATCTAAGTCACAACTTCATCTTTTTTTATCTGTTGAAAAAATAACAAAAAGATTACATTCTAATTATTTATAATCATTATATTTAACGTTTTTAAAAGAAGGGTAAGTACTTATTATATATATTAAAGTGAGTTTTTAAACGGAATTGATAACTGTTTATCTGGAGATCAAATATTATAAACAGAATTGTAATTGAATACCTATTGGTTCAAAAAATGAATTAAAAAGTTTTTATGAGTAAAATTAGTAAAGTATTATCGGCAAGTAAAGTTATTTTAGAGAGTATGCCCCAATTTGCTTATATTTTTAATAAACAGAACGAATTGGTAATGTGGAATAAACATTTAGAATTAGTTTTGGGATACACTAAAGAAGAATTATACAAAAAAAATGTGTTTGAATTTATGGAAGAAAGTACCGTAGATGAAAACACTGAAGCTATCCATAATATATTTTCTACCAAAGAAGAACAATCTCTGGAACAAAACATTTTAACAAAGTCAGGAGAAAAGATTCCTGTTATTGATACTGCAAATTATGCGTTTATTGATGGGGAAGAATATTTAATTGGAATGGCTGTTGATATTAGTAGACTTAGAAAAACTCAAAAAAATCTTGAAACGCAGATCATAAAAACAAATCAACTAAAACAGTTACTGGAAACAGAAAATATTAATTTACGTAAAGAAATTAGGAACTCTCATGAATTTAGTGACTTTATAGGTAAAAGCAAAATTCTACTAAATACGCTTTATCAATTAAAACAAGTTGCAAAAACCAACTCTACTGTTTTAATTCAAGGAGAGATTGGTACAAGAAAAGAGTTTTATGCAAGATCACTTTACAACCAAAGTAACAGGAAAGACAAGTCTTTTATAAAAATAAGTTGTAATTCATTTAAAAGTGAATCTGTAGAAAAAGATTTCTATGCGTTTTTAAAGAGTAAGTTTACCGAAGTTGATAAAACAGAAATTGGAAAATACAAAACCATTAACATATGTACTTTGTTTTTTGAAGATATAAATATGTTTCCAATTGAGTTCCATTCAAAACTATTAAACTCTTTAAAAAATGGAAGATTTGAAGTTAATGGAAACCCAGGAGTAATACATCTGGATGCAAGAGTAATCGCTTCGTGCAGCGACAATCTGGAGGAATTGGTTAAAAAAAATCTATTCTCAAAAGACTTATTTTTCTATTTAAATACATTCCCAATAGCAATTCCTCCTTTGAGGGAAAGGATATCAGACATTCCAATTCTGGTTGGAAATTTCCTTACTCAATTCAATAAAAAATATGGAAAACATATTAACAAAGTACCAAAAAAAAATATGGAGTTACTACAAAATTACTCCTGGCCAGGAAATGTAAAAGAACTCGAGAATTTGATTGAAAGATCTGTTATTTTATCCACTACATCTTTATTGAAAATTCAACCCTTCGTAAATAAAGAACAAAATAAAAAGATCTTAACTTTAAATGTTTTTGAAAGAGAATACATTATAAAAATTCTAAACATGACCTACTGGCGTGTGGCAGGAAAAGATGGTGCTGCAAAAATATTAGGTCTGCATCCTGAAACCCTGAGGTCTAAAATGAGAAAACTTCAAATATCAAAACATGATAACATGAAATATAATGTATTTCATTAAATGTAATACGTCTATTTATTTTATTTTTAATTTATTATAGTGATTATCAGGGTAATAAATTATGTAGATTTAAACTACCCTCATATTTTAAAAAGGCATAGATTTGTACTATGAAACCAATTAAAAAAATAATTTTACCAATCTCTTTTTTTGTCCTTTTGGGCTTTACGAACCTACAAGCACAAGAAGAAAAAGTAGACCTTGAACAGGCCATGCAAAATCCAATTGCAGCAATGTATGTTTTGCCTTTTCAAAATAATACTCAATTTGGAATTGGCCCTGACGACAGAACGCAAAACGTGCTCAATATCCAACCGGTAATTCCTCTTTCAATTAGTAAAAAAACCAATTTAATTGTAAGAACAATTATTCCTATAATCAGCCAGCCAGTATATAAACCAACCGGTAACGAGGAGAATCCTTGGGTAAATGAACGTAAAAATGGTTTGGGAGATATTGCTCTTTCCTTATTTTTTACGCCCAGCAAACCGGGTAAGCTAATATGGGGTGTGGGACCTGCTATTGGAATGCCAACAGCTACCGACCCGGTATTGGGGACAGGAAAATGGTCTGCCGGGCCGTCGGTAATCGCCTTGATCCAACCTCATGGATGGACTTTTGGTTTTATCCTTCAAAACACATGGTCGTTTGCTGGTCAGAGCGACCAACAAAATGTTAATTCATTCTATTCTCAGATTTTTATTGTTAAGAACATAAAAAAAGGTTGGTATGTTAATTCAACACCAATTATCACAGCAAATTGGGAAGCCGAAAGCGGACAAGAATGGCTGGTACCCCTGGGCGTTGGCGCGGGTAAATTATTCAAAATGGGTAAATTACCTGTAAATGCCCAAATGGGATATTACAATTATGTGATTGCACCTACTAATGGACCAGACTGGCAATTACGTGCTCAGCTAAATTTTATGTTTCCAAAATAAAAAAATAAGCTGAAGTAAAAATATAGTATTGTTATATTTAGTGCAAAGGATTATCATTGTTTTAACTTTGATGGTTCTTTTTTTGTTTTGGGTTGGAAGTTTGAGGTTTTGTTTTGTGTTTCCCTCTCAAGACAAGAGAGGAATTCACCCTTTATTCCTTTCATTTATCTGAAATCCATGAGTTCTTAGCGTAAAACTTTGCGCCCTTTACGGTTTATCA
>JAOZTG010000079.1 GCA_029939235.1 Flavobacteriaceae bacterium | reverse complement strand
TCTCCCACCTGATGCGTAGAACTGTCCATTTTTAACAATAATATTCTTAGTGTTACTTTTTGTTACAGGAACCTTGTACTGTTTGATATCTTTAGATAAAAAATGATTCAACTGTGAAGTATTTACTTTCAAAAGATTCGAATCATAATTGAGATATAGCCAAAATGATTCAACCAATAGAATCAAACCTAATAAAATTCGCAGCAATACCCTTACAATCTTATTCATTATTATACATTTTGACAACAACATTAAGTTTATGCAAAATATTTAAAATTTTACTTAACTATAATATGAATTGGATACAATGGTTTAAATAAACCTTATTTGGTATGAAATATATTTACTGCAAAAACAAATAGAAAAAAATATGCTCATCAATATAAATAAAATTGAAGATCACTACATCATAAATAATATCAGCACCTTATTATTCATTTGGCTCAATATGAATTAAAACCTGTCCCAGACTTGGATTCTCTTTTTTTAAATAATCTTTTAGTTTATGAGACAGGCTATGCCCCTCTCTTACAGAAATTTGACCATCAACAATTGCGTGTAGTTCCACATGATACTGCATACCTGCTTTACGAATAAAACATTTTTCGGTTCCTAGTATGCCATCAACTTGCATTGATTCTTTTCTTATTTCATCGATAAGATCATCATACACATGCTCATCCATTATTTCTCCCAATGCAGGTCTGAATATTTTATAACTATTATACAAAATAAGTCCTGCCGCAAACAGAGCTGCCCAATCATCGGCAACTTCATAGCCTTCACCAAAAAAAACTGCAATTGAAATTCCGATAAAAGCAGCAACCGATGTTATGGCATCACTCCGGTGATGCCAGGCATCTGCTTTTAATGAAGTACTATTTGTTTCTATACTTTTCTTCATCACAAATCTATAGGATAGTTCTTTCCATAAAATAATACCCCCAAGAACAAACAAAGTCCATGTTTCAGGAGTCTCTTGAGGACTTCTAATATTATGGATACTCTCAATAGCAATTAGAATAGCAGAACCAACTAAAAATGCAACAATAATAAAAGTTATTAACGGCTCTATTTTACCATGGCCATAGGGATGATTCTTATCAGCCGGCCTTTTTGCATACTTCAAACCAAACAAAACAAAAAGTGATGAAAAAATATCAGTAGTTGATTCAATGGCATCTGCAATTAAAGCATATGAATTACCAAAAAAACCTGCCAACCCCTTAATTAAAGCCAAGACAAAATTTCCCGCAATACTAAAGTAAATTGTTTTTATAGCTATTTGCTCTTTGCTCATTTAAAAATATGATTCACTATTATTTCAGTGGTAAATATATTAAAAACAATTTCAATTCTTTAATAAGAAATAGAAGTTTACTTCAACTAATATAACAATGTAACCAATATGACATTTGTCATGTTTTAAGATATTTTTAACATATATATTTGCTCTTATAAAAGACTTAAACATCTTTTAATATATTCATTTAATTTAAAACTTTTCACATGTTATCAAAAAAACAAGCAAGAGCGTTTTTCTTAGGAGGTACTGTGGTTACATTTTTAATCTTTATTGGATTAACTGTGTATTCTTTATCTGCTGCTCAGGATCAATCTAACATAGAAAACCTTAGCGAATCAGCAATTAGGGGTAAATATCTATGGGAAACAAATAACTGTATGGGATGTCATACAATTATGGGAGAAGGGGGCTATTATGCACCTGAATTAACAAAAGTAGTTGAACGAAGAGGGGAAGCCTATATCAAAGCTGCTTTAATGTCTCCTGTTCCGTGGCAACCAAATGGAAGAAAAATGGTTAAGTATGAAATGACCGAAGCGCAGGCAAATGATATGGTTGAATTCTTTAAGTGGATTGGAGAAATTGATCTTAACGGATTTGAAACAGTTGTATCACCATTAGCAAAACAATAAACTAAAAAAAATAAAATATCATGAAATATAAATCACAAAAAGTAGCTTATTGGTTTTTTGCTTTATCAATGCTATTGTTATCACTACAATTAATTTATGGATTAATTATGGGATTTGCCCATGCCGGAATGGATGGATTACACGAATGGATTCCTTTTAATACTGCCAAAGCAGTTCATACTAACTTACTTGTAGTTTGGTTACTATCAGGTTTTATGGGTGCTGCATATTACATTATTCCTGAAGAGGCACAAATTGAATTGGTAAGTGTAAAATTAGCTTATGTACAATTAATATCACTTGCTCTTGTTGGTGTTGCCGCAATAGTTGGCTATCACTTTAACTACTGGGAAGGAAGAAAATTCTTAGAAATACCAAGACCTTTAGATTATTTAGTAGTAGTAAATGTATTATTATTTATGGGATTAATTTTAGTCACACTCTTTAAAGGAAAACGAAGAACAACAACTGCTCTTGTACTTTCTATGGGATTGCTGTTTGCAGCACTACTCTACTTACCTGGAATGCTTGATTTTGACAGTCAAGTAACCGATTCTTTCTTCCGCTGGTGGGTTGTTCACCTATGGGTTGAAGGTGTTTGGGAATTAATTATGGGTGGTATTTTATCATTCTTATTGATCAAACTTACAGGTGTTGACAGAGAAGTTATCGAAAAATGGTTATATGTTATTGTTGGACTAACTTTCCTTTCGGGAATCTTAGGAACAGGTCACCACTATTACTATATAGGCGTAAATAAAATTTGGTTGATCGTAGGTGGAATATTCTCAGCTTTGGAACCATTAGCATTCTTGGCGATGGCATTATTCGCTGTAAATATGTACAGAAAAGGAGAGAAAAAACATCCAAATAAAATCGCATTATACTGGACTATTGGATCTGCAATAGTTTCATTTATAGGAGCAGGTTTACTTGGATTTGCACATACTTTACCACAAACCAATATTTTTACACATGGTACAATAGTAACTGCAATGCACGGACATTTATCATTTTGGGGTGCTTATGCAATGATCGTTTTCGCAATCATTAGTTATTCATTACCAAATATGACAGGAAGAAAGTTTTATGATAGTGCACGAGGCAGAATGGCATTTTGGTTAGCAAATGTTGGTATGTTGGGTATGACAGTTGCTTTTGGTGTTGCCGGTGTAGCACAGGTTTATATGGAACGTATTACAAAATCAATGAGTTTTATGGAAACACAAAAAGAAATTGAAGTACATTTTTACGTACTTATAATCATGGCAACCATATTCATTACTGGTATTACTTTATATATCATTGAATTTGTAAAACACGGTCAGCCTACTGATGAGGCTTTAGAAGTAGATAGTCAATAGACATATTCGTAAAATTTAGTCAATTAAAAAGCCATAATTAAATGCTCAAATCATTTAATTATGGCTTTTTTTAGAATTTACAATTCAATTATTTAAAATTATCTCCAGATAAGTTCTTTTTCAATACCATCACCTTCGATATTCCCTCCAATAGTATGCAATATAAATTTACCACTTTTTTTACCTAAAGAAGCTTCCAACCATCCAATAGATTGATCATCATCAAAATTATAAGCTGTTGATGGCAGATTTATCAAATGAATTTTATCACGTACTTTGTAATTATAATCATGTGAATGACCATAAAAAATAGCTTTTACTTGCTTGTGTGGCTTTATAATTCTAAATAATTTATCAGCATCCAATAGGTCTGCATCCCGATCACCAAGAGAATGATGTACAAATAGCATGATAGGTTTATGTGTATTTAATTCTAAATAATTAGTTAACCATTCTCGCTGATCCTTTCCTAAAAGTCCTGAAACAAAATTTGTTAACATTAATGAATCCAACAAAATTAACTGAACATCAGCGTGATCCAACACAATCATTTGCTTATTTTTCACTATTTGTTCCTTGCTTTTATCATCAGAGAAACTGTCAACAAAGTTTTTTAAATTATCATGATTACCTAAGGTCATTGCAACAGGCATTTCTTTATAAATGGGTTGTAACAGTTTATTTAAATTCTTATAATCTCCTGTCTCACCAGTTAATCTGGCAAGATCGCCGGTTATAATTGTCCCGGCTAAACCAGACAAAGCAACCTGAGCCGCTGCTTTTTTGAAATTAGCGTAAGGATAAAACCCCCGGTAATTGTTATTGATATCTTCAGGAACATGCGTATCAGAAAGCAAAGCTAAATTTAAATTCTTATTCTTCGCCTCTGCAACTAATGGATTTAACATTCCAATAGTTGTCAATGCAGCAGTTGCTGTTATACTTTTTATGAATTTTCGTCTCCCGGGTTTTTCTGTAAATAAAGGCATATATATTGTATCTGCTATAAAGATTAATAATCCTATTTTAATCAACAGCTAATATACATAATCTTACACTTTTAGCTTCACAATTTACCTTGATTAAATTCTCAATTTTGAATGATTGTGTTTTAAGAGAGTGTATATTTTTTTTAAAAAACCTTTGTGGCTCCTTTGTGTAATAGCACTACCCGTTTGTTCATGCGCATATTCCGCAAAGTTACACAGAGATAACACAAAGCTTTCTCAAAGATATTTTTGAGTTACATATAATATCCAAATCCTTAAAATCATAATTCTACATTATTCCAAAATAGAACCTTTTAGATCTATTTTCATTTTTACTATTTAACCTGAATTCGACTTATTAAAATATAATTTTATCTTTTTTTATCAAAACTGATAAAAATCATATTCTTGTTCTTTAACTTTTATTTATTTTGTAACTTTAATTACATATATAAGAAACATTTATTACTTTTAAATATTTAACATGCCAATTAAAAGCTACATCGCTCATCCTCATAATGGTAAGTATCAAGAATTGTTATCAGAATTATCTGACATCACAGACTGTGATATCATTCCTTCCAAAAATAAGGAAATTGTTATTGTTGTAACAGATACTAAAAGTGATTTGGAAGATAAAAACATGCAAATTGAAATAAATGCAATCAAAAGTTTAAATATACTATCTCTGGTTTCAGGTTTTGAAACCGATCAATAATAACTATTATTATGATAAAAAAAATATCTAGCAGAAGAGATTTTCTAAAAAAAATGGCAGCTTCTGCAGCTATGACAGCGGCAGCATCTTTATTTCCAGGTATAATTTTTGCCGAAGAACAATTAAGAGGTATAAAAAATTCAGGTAATCTGAAATGGACCAAAGCTCCTTGTCGTTTTTGCGGAGTTGGATGTGGAATATTGGTTGGTACAGAAAATGGAAAAGCAGTTGCTGTAAAGGGAGATCCAAACTCATCTGTAAATAAAGGTCTATGCTGTGTTAAAGGTTATCACCAAACTATTTGTATAGATGCTAAAGATCGTTTAACAAAAGCATTGGTTAAAAAGAATGGGGTTTATGTAGAAACTCCTATGGAAGAAGCCCTGGATTTGGTAGCCTCAAAGATGAAAGAAACTATTGAAAAGCATGGTAAAGATGCTGTGGCAATGTATACTTCCGGGCAATCTACTATCCCTGAAGGATATGTGGCTTCAAAATTCATGAAAGGCGCAATAGGAACTAATAATTTAGATTGTAATGCCCGACTTTGTATGGCAAGTGCTGTTACCGGTTTTTTAACCACTTTTGGTGCAGATGAACCTATGGGATGTTATGAAGATATTGATTATGCTGATGTATTTATCACCTGGGGAAATAATATGGCAGAAATGCATCCTGTTCTGTTCTCACGTATGCTTGACCAACGTTTAAAACGTGGTGTGAAAATTATTGATTTCGCTACCCGAACTACACGTTCAAGTATGGCTTCGGATAAATCAATTTTATTCAATCCTCAAACTGATCTGGCAGTTGCAAATGCCATTGCATTTGAAATAATCAATAACGGATGGGTAAATAAAGATTTTGTTGATGAATACTGTAATTTCAATAAAGGTTTAACTAATATTGGTTATGGAACTGAAGATAAGTTTAAATTCAAAGACAAACCTACCAAGATCAGTTTTGAAGAATACAAAGCTTTTTTAAATGATTATACTCCAGAAAAAGTATCAAAAATATCAGGTGTATCTGTAAAAGATATTAAGTATATGGCCAATCTTTATGGTGACCCGAATAAAAAGGTGGTCTCCTATTGGTGTATGGGAATGAATCAACACACACGTGGTACCTGGATCAATAATCTGGTTTATAATATTCACCTTTTAACAGGAAAAATATCACAACCTGGTAACGGACCATTTTCATTAACAGGACAACCTAGTGCTTGTGGTACAGCAAGAGAAGTTGGAACTTTTACACATAAATTACCGCATGGAGTGGTTATGAATGCCGAACATCGTGAACATGCCGCCAAAATATGGAAAGTACCGGTTGAAAATATTCCTTCAAAACCAACCTACCACGCTACCGAAATGTGGAGAGCTGTTGACAGAGGAGATATTAAATTTATTTGGACACAAGTTACAAATCCTATGGTATCCCTTCCAAAAGTTGGGAGATATACAGAAGGTGCTAAAAAAGAAGATCGCTTTATTGTTGTTTCTGATGTCTTCCCTACTCCAACAAGTGATGTAGCAGATGTAATTTTACCTGCAGCATGGCATATTGAAAAAAATGGTTTATACGGAAATTCAGAAAGAAGAACACAACATTGGAATAAAATGGTGGAGCCTCCGGGAGAAGCAATGGCTGATGCATGGCAAACTATAGAAGTTGCACGAAGAATGGGTTTTGAAGATCTGTTTCCTTACAGCAAAGAAAACCATGAAGAAGAGATTTACAACGAATATCGTTTACATCATATAGGAAAAAAACACAATATGGCTCCATTGGAAGTTTTAAAATCACAATCAGGTGCTTTGTGGCCATATGTTGATGGTAAAGAAACCAAATGGCGGTATAATGCTAAATATGATCCTGCATGTGACAATGGAAAGGATTTTCACTTTTATGGAAAAAAAGATGGTAGAGCAATCATTTGGCAAAGACCGTATGAACCAGCAGCAGAATCACCAGATAATGAATACCCTTTCTGGTTAAATACTGGTAGAGTTATTGAACATTGGCACACTGGCTCTATGACCAGAAGAATTCCTGTTTTACATCAAGCTATGCCACATGCTTACGTAGAATTACATCCTGATGATGCTGAGAAATATGGAATTAGCAATGGTCAAAAAGTTAAAGTAATTTCAAGAAGAGGTACAACCATATTACCTGCTTCAATCAATGAAAGAGGGTTGCCAACAAAAGGTCAGGTTTTTGTACCATTCTTTGATGAAAATATGATGATCAATGATGTTACTCTTGATGCTTTTTGTCCTATTTCTAAAGAACCTGATTATAAAAAATGTGCTGTTAGAATTGAAAAAGTTTAACTAAATCCAACACAAAATGAAAAGATTATTTATCATATTTTTATTGGTGATTTTGATGATTGCAACCATTGCAGTTTGGAGTTTTAGTTATAAAACATCGCATGAAGAAGCCTATGTTCCAGTTGCAAACTTAACAGAAACCCTAATTATCCCATCAGAGGAAGGTGTTTTTGAAAGGTCAAAATTTGCTTTGGAATATTCAAAAATGCCAACGGATATCAAACACCAGCGTTCATTAAACACTTATTATGACAACCGTGCTTTTTATGGTGCTCCACCTAGTATTCCTCATGAGGTTGAAGAAAGAAACATGGGTGCAAATAGTTGCTTAAAATGTCATGAAAATGGCGGATTTGTAGATAAACTAAATGCATATTCTCCAATAACACCTCATCCTGAAAAGGAGAATTGCAGGCAATGCCATGTTCCTCAAAAAACCAAAGATCTGTTTGTGAGCACACATTGGTCAAGAACAAAAGGACCTTCTGTGGGAAACAAAGCATTAATGACTAGTCCACCGGTAATTCCACATCAAATTCAACTTAGAGAGAATTGTTTAGCATGCCATGCCGGACCAAGTGCTCCAAAAGAGATCAGAACCAGTCATCCAGATCGGATTAATTGTCGGCAATGCCATGTGATCAATGAAAAATTAATTAAAGACATTGGGGTGTTTACAAGAAAATAATTAGGTATGAAAAATGAACTATATATTATTTTGATATGTTTATTGATTTTTATGGTTTCCTGTAAAGATAAAAAAGATGAATATCATAACATCATTGATAAGATTGAAGATCTCAGTAAAGATTACAAACCTGTTTCTTTAAGTTCTGAAACTTATATTGAAACGCTTAACAAAGTGGAAGTAATTGAAAACTGGCAACGATTTTATATTCCAGAAAGAAAAAGTCAGATTAAATCATTTGAATGTAATGAATGTCATTCCAAGCCCTTGAGTGAATTACAGAATGAAAAAAGCATCAAAAAAAGTCATTGGGATATCACATTAAAACATGCCAACCAAGAAACAATGAACTGTGTTACCTGCCACTCAGAAAATAATATGGATAAACTTCACAGTATTACAAACAAACCCATTGACTTTAATTTAAGTCATAAATTGTGTTCGCAGTGCCATCAAAAACAATATAAAGATTGGGCTGGAGGTGCTCACAGCAAACAAATAGGCGGCTGGGCTCCACCCAGAGTTTCTCAAACATGTGTAGGTTGTCACGATCCACACAAACCACATTTTGATAAAAGATGGCCGGCAAGATACAATACTCAAATGGCTGATGAACGAAATTAACAGGTTATAAAATAATCATGAAAAAAGAAATAAAAAAATGGTTTTCTTTAAACCTTGGAATTAATAATCAAGATCACAAGGAGTGCTCAGGCTCCGGCTGTAGCCATAATTCTATTGAAAAAACAGAGGATGGGATTTCTCAGGTCTTTGATGTAAATATGAACAGACGCCAGGCATTTAAAAAATTAACTGCTGGTTTGGCAATTGGTGCAGGAGCTGTAAGCACTTCATGCAGTCTTTTTTCTGGTGATAAAAGTAAAGAAAAATCAGAAATTGAATGGGAAGAATACTTCAAAGGAAATTATAAATTAATGACCGAAGAAGAAAAAAGTAAGACAGTTGACAGGCTGATAAGATCATATGAATTAAGAAATGGAACAAAAATAAATATATCATCAAAAGATGCAGAAGAAAATGTTTTGTTTGGTTACGCTTTTAATATTTCAAAATGCCAGGGATATATGGATTGTATCAATGCCTGTGTAGAAGAAAATAACCAGGACAGAGCTTCTCAAATGCAATATATTAGAATTCATGAAATGAATGATGGCAAAGGATTGAATTTTGGTGAAGCCGATGATACTTACTATCATGAGGTTCCTGCTGCCGGACATTTTTATTTGGGAACCCAATGTATGCATTGTGATAACCCACCATGTGTTGAGGTGTGTCCTGTTCAGGCAACCTGGAAAGAAAAAGATGGTATTGTGGTAATTGATTATGACTGGTGTATTGGTTGTAGATATTGTATGGCTGCTTGCCCATATGATGGAAGAAGATTTAATTGGAGTACTCCAGAAATTTCAGAACAGGAAGTAAACAAAGATCAACATTATTTAGGCAATCGACTTCGCAAAAAGGGCGTAATGGAAAAATGTACTTTCTGTATCCAAAGATCAAGATCTGGTAAAAACCCTGCTTGTGTTGAAGCCTGCCCTACAGGTGCAAGAATTTTTGGAAATCTATTAGATCCCAAAAGTGAAATTCGTTGGGTTTTAGAGAATAAAAAAGTATTCAGATTGAAAGAGGATCTGGGTACAGAACCTAAGTTTTGGTATTTTATGGATTAATTTTTTGAAATAATAAAAATGAGCGTATTAAAAAATTTAATAAGAGACAGTCTGGTTTATTTAACTAGCGGTAGAAAATCGTATCATATTTGGATGGCATTACTTACATTTTTGATGCTAATTGGAATGTATTGTTATTCTTTACAACTAGAACATGGTTTAAGTGTTACCGGGATGAATGACAGAGTTAGCTGGGGATTATACATTTCTAATTTTACTTTTTTAGTTGGTGTTGCCGCAGCTGCTGTAATGTTGGTATTACCAGCCTATGTTCTTAAAGATATTGATTTTAAACAGGCTGTTTTAATCGGTGAGGGCTTGGCTGTAGCAGCCTTATTTATGTGTCTTGCTTTTGTAATTGCTGATATGGGAGGTCCGGCAAGATTGTGGCATATGATACCTGTAATTGGTGTTTTCAATTTTCCAAACTCAATGTTAACATGGGATGTTCTTGCCCTTAACGGATATTTATTTATCAATTTATCTATTCCTTTTTACATATTGATCATGCGCTATCAAGGGAAAACTCCAAATCCAAAAATATATATACCCGGAGTTTTTATTTCTGTTTTTTGGGCGGTTGCAATTCATTTGGTCACAGCTTTTCTTTATCAAGGTTTACAGGCTCGTCCGTTTTGGAATAATGCTCTTTTAGGCCCACGTTTTTTAGCTTCAGCTTTTGCCGCCGGTCCATCATTGATAATTATTGCTTTGGCTGTGATCAGAAAATTCACAGACTTTAAAATTGATGATAAAACAATCAAAAAAATTGCTTTAGTAGTAACTGTTGCAGCACAAATAAATTTGATCATGTTAATTTCTGAATTGTTTAAAGAATTTTATGCTCCTACTCATCACAGTGAAAGTGCGTACTATTTGTTTTTCGGCTTGCATGGAAAAAGTGCTTTGGTTCCATGGATTTGGACTGCCATAACCATGAATGTAACAGCAACTGTAATTTTAACTTTTCATAAACTTCGAAACAATCTAAATGTACTTTACTTTGCTTGTATTTTACTATTTCTTGGAATCTGGATTGAAAAAGGTTTTGGGTTAATTGTTCCTGGCTTTATTCCAGGCCCATGGGGGAAAATTGCAGAATATTTACCAACTTATACTGAGATTGGTGTAACCATCGGCATATGGGCAATGGGGGCATTTATTTTTTCTATTCTGGCTAGAACTGGCATAGCTATAGAACTTGGAAAAATAAAACTTAAAAAATAAAATACTTTTTTATCTTATTTATTTGCATAACTGATATTTATCATGTTTTATACATTTTATTCGTGTTACTTTTGTTACCTTTACGTATAACATATGTTACATTAAGACTTAGTCATTATTACATAAAACCATTAAAAAATGAAAAAATTAAATGTATTATTTGCACTGATTGTAATAGCCACATTATCGTTCAGTTGTAAATCTGATAAAAAATCAGAAGTAAAAAAAGAAAAAACTACAGAGATCACATCAAATGAAATTTCTATTACAGATGCTGAAATGGAAAAAGGTGCAGCCATCTATTTTGACAGATGTGCCGGTTGTCATGGATCTTCTCGTAAAGGAGCAACAGGACCACATTTATTACCACTAGCCCCTCACGGAGACAAGTATTTGGGAACTACTGTATTAAAAGCTGCAGGATTAAAAGCTTTTATTGAAAATGGTACTCCGGGAGGAATGCCAGAATGGAAAGGAGTAATGAATGAAGAAGAAATTGAGTTAATGACCCGTTTCTTGCAGGTTGATCCGCCAATTGTTCCTCCATATGGAATGGCAGAAATAAAAAATAGCTGGAAACTTATAATTCCTGTAGCAGACAGACCTGTAAAACCTCAACACAAAAGAAATATCGATAATTATTTTGGTGTAATTATGAGAGATGCAGGAAAAGTAGCGATCATTGATGGAGATACAAAAGAAAAATTAGTTGTTCTTAAAACTGGATTTGCTGTACATATTTTACGGACTTCTGCATCAGGAAGATATATATATTCTGTTGGTAGAGATGGTAGAATTACGATGATTGATACGTATACTAAAACACCTACAATTGTTGCAGAAGTAAAAGGTGGGTTTGATGCTCGTTCGGTAGAAGTATCAAAATTCAAAGGATATGAAGATAAATATCTTGTTTTTGGAGGATATAGCCCTAGCCATATTGCAATTCTAGATGCTCAAACACTTGAACCTTTAAGTGTTACACCAACTGCTGGAAATGCCTGTGATGGTGATAAAGAATTTATTGAAGAAGCAAGGGTGGCAGCTATTGTTGCATCTCATACCGATCCTGTTTGGATATGCAATGTAAAAGAAACCGGTATGGTTTGGATCGTTGATTATACAGACCCTAGAAATCCGGGAATGACCCAAATACCAACTGCGAGATTCTTACATGATGGTGGATTTGATTCAACCGGGCATTACTTCTTAGTTGCTGCTAATGCAAGTAATAAAATAGTTGTAATTGATGTTCCGAATAAAAAATTAGTCAAAATAATTGAAACAGGAATCAAACCTCATCCTGGAAGAGGAACAAATATCAAGAACAAATTGGGTAATCTATGGGTAACTTCTCACTTGGGTGAAAACAAAATTTCTTTGATCAAAACCAGCCCTGGAGAAAATCAATGGACGGTTGTAAAAGAGATCAAAGCTACGGGTAATGGTGGTGGAGCTTTATTTGTAAAATCACATCCAAAATCTAAACATCTTTGGGTTGACAGAACTTTAAATCCGGATGCTAAACTTAACTCTTCTGTTGATGTTTTTGATATCAATACTTTAGAATTGAAAAAAACACTTTCTGCACCTGAAGGTGTTGACGGAAGAGCTGTTCACATGGAATACAACAAGGCTGGTAATGAAGTTTGGGTATCTTATTTTATGGGTAAAAATAGTGCTATTGTAATTTATGATGACAAAACTCTAAAAGTAAAAAAGATAATTCAAGAGGATTGGGTTGAAAATCCAACAGGAAAATTCAACGTATATAATACAACCCACGATATTTACTAAATAAGGGGATTTTTTTTCAAAACCGAGGATTAATCATAATTAAAATATGATATATAAATTCTCGGTTTTGTTTAGATCAATATCTGTTCACTAAACAATAATATTATTCATAAAATGAGATATTTTACTATATCTATTGTTATTTTATTGTCTTTTTTTAAGCAAAGTTTTGCTCAAAACATAGAAAATGATAGCTTAAAATCAGAGAAGCTGAACGAAATTGTGGTTACTGCACAATATATTCCTCAAGAGGCAAAAAACTCTGTTTACAAAATAAGATCAATTGGTTTTGAAGAAATTCAATCTTTAGGAGCAACAAATCTTAGAGACTTGCTTTATTATGAATTGAATCTTGATGTATTTCAACAAGGATCCTTTTCCGGAACAGGTGTTGAAATTCAAGGTATTTCACAAGAAAATATTAAAATACTTGTTGATGGAGTTCCAATTGTTGGCAGATTAAGGGGTACCATTGACCTTAATCATATTATATTAGATAATATAGAAAGAGTTGAGATCATTGAAGGACCAACTTCTGTTTACTATGGTACTGATGCTATGGGTGGTGTTATCAATTTAATTACAAAAAGTAATTTACCCGAAAATATGAGTGGTTCTGTTCAAAGTTATATTGAATCGATTTATTCTTTTAATATTTCTGGATTAGTGAATTTGAACAAAGAAAAAAATACGGTAGTTTTAAATATTGGAAGAAATTATTTTGATGGATTCAATTTAGATGATTCACGTAAAACAGATTGGGGAAGCCGGGAGCAATATTTTGGAAATTTCTCTTTTAAACATAAATTTAACAAATCGGATATCAAATATGATTTTAAATATTTTACTGAAGAATTAAGCAATTTAGGTGATGTAAATCCAAATAATACAGCTCTTGATTTTATTTCAAACACAAGAAGGATAGAAAACAATTTACAATATAAAAATCAACTATCAAGTTTTAATCATATTTCTGCAATTGTCTCTTTGAGTAATTATAAAAGAAACAAAAACACCTATTTAACTGATTTGAATAATGATAGCCGGGAGCTTGTAGAAAAACAAACAGATACCACATATAACAACACTTTTTTTGTTAAAAGTCAATTTAGCCATGTAAACAATAATAAGCAATTGAATTACAGCTTTGGATTTGATGCAAACATGGAAGAAATCAAAGGTGCACGCATTAAAAATAAAGAACAAAGATTAAACTCATATGGTTTATTTGCAAGTATCAACTATAACTTTTTAGAAAACTTCTCTTTACAGCCTGGAGCCAGATTTACCTACAACAGTACTTACGGTTCAATTGTCTCTCCGGCAGTTCACTTTAAGTATCAAATAAATAAAAGCAATAAAA
>JAOZTG010000230.1 GCA_029939235.1 Flavobacteriaceae bacterium | reverse complement strand
CAATCTCTTTAAAATCAAAACGTCTTAAAATTATAAATTTATGAGCAAACCTTTTCAGTTTAAAGAATTTACCATACAGCAGGATAAAACGGCTATGAAAGTAGGAACTGATGGTGTATTACTTGGAGCATGGGCAGATCTTTCAAACAAACCAAATTCTATTTTAGATATTGGAACAGGTACCGGCTTAATTGCATTACAACTTGCGCAAAGATCTGAGAGTGAGATGATCGATGCTCTAGAAATTGAACCCAATGCCTATGAACAGGCTGTAGATAATTTTGAGAACTCTATCTGGGGAGACCGACTTTTTTGCTATCATGCCTCTTTACAGGAATTTGTAAATGAAATGGATGAAAAATATGATCTGATCATTTCTAACCCTCCATTTTATACCGATACTTTTAAAGAAGTAGAACTCAAAAGAGCAACTGCACGACATACAACCGACTTATCTTTTAGCGAATTACTTTCCGCTACGGCAAAATTATTAAGCTCCAATGGAAGTTGTGCTTTTATCATCCCGTTTCATGAAGAAGATCAATTTTTGCATATCGCAAAAAAGGAAAATCTTTACCCTGTTAAAATTACAAGAGTCAGAGGAAATGCACAATCAGAGATCAAAAGAAGTCTCTTGCAATTACGTTTTTCAAAGGGAAAATTAGAAACTGATGAATTGATCATTGAAATTGAAAGACATCTCTACACGAACGATTATAAAGATCTTGTAAAATATTTTTATTTGAAAATGTAACTTTTCAATAATTATTGTGGCCAGAATAAAAAAACAAAAATGAATTCATTTAAAAATTCTATATCAAATAATGTAAAAGGCGGTAGAGTTTTACTGTTTTTTATCTTAAGCAGTATTGTTTATGCAGTAATGATCTTTGTAACAATTCCGAAACTATTTCATTATAGTAATGGCATGAAAATTTTAGACATAATGCCTTTTGGCTATTCATATCAATATGTTACACAATTGTTTACAGATTTAGGAATAAATGGAAGAAGTTTCTATTTAAATTATCAGATCCCTTTGGATATGGTCTATCCATTTTTATTTGGGCTTTCCTATTTTTATATAATGGCTTATTTCTTACAAAAGATCGATCAATGGAAATCACCTTTTTTATACCTTAGTTTTTTACCATTTATAGGAGCGCTATTTGATTATTTTGAAAATATTGGCACAATCGTAATGCTTCACAATTATCCAAATTCAAGCCATGTCGCAGTTCAAATAAATAGTTTTTTTACCATAAGTAAAAGTATTTTCATTAGTATTTATTTTATTACTCTGATCATGGTTTTGATCATTTTTGGCATAAAAAAAGTCAGTAAAATAATTAATTACTGACATTTCTCCTTATGATCTAATTACTAAGCTCCTAAATTAAAAGGATTATAACCTAAATACTCAACTTCTTTTTCTTTAAAATTAATGCCGTAAGATTGTAACTCCTTCAAAATTGGTTCATAAACTTCTTTCGTGATAGGCAACTGGACTCCAGGAGTTTTTATTTCACCATTCAATATTTTTAAGGTCGCAATTGCAACAGGCAAACCAACTGTTTTTGCCATTGCGGTATAGGTTTGATCATCACCAATAACTACCGTATTTGATTCAATCTGCTTTTTTTCTCCATCAATTTCATACCCAAATTTATGATACATTATGATCATATCCTTATCATCTTCTGCAAGTGTCCATTTTTCCATTAAGATCTTCTGTAAAATTTGTGCTGGTGTAGCATCTTTCAACCCTATCTTTTTATCGGGATTAAAAATATCCAGTTCCAAAAGTTTATCCCAAATCACATCATCCTGATCAATTTTTAAACAAAGCCGTAACTTCAACTCTACCGAATCATATGGTTTGTATGGTAAAAATGAGTTGGTGAATTCTCGATAACTCATATCTTCAGATCCCTCCATAACATAACTGTCATCGGTCATTCCCAATTGAACAAAAATATTCCAGGCTCTGCTAAAACCAACTCTTCTAATAGTCCCTCTGTAAAGAGTACGTACATCATCTAATTCATAAATTTCTCTGTATTTTAAAGAATCTCTGTTAGCCAGTGCTTCAAATCTTCCGTAATCTTCTATTTCTAAAAACTCGGTTCGTCGAAACAATTTATGATAAGGAATGTATTTATATTTACCCTCTTGAATGAATTTTGCCACACCACCCTGCCCGGCAACCACCACATTTCTAGGATTCCATGTAAATTTATAGTGCCACAAATTAGTATCACTTTGTGGGGCTACTAATCCACCGGTAAACGATTCAAAAAGAATCATTTTCCCGCCTTTATCTTTAATTCGATCGATCACCTGCATAGCACTCATATGGTCAATTCCGGGATCCAAACCAATTTCATTCATAAAAACCAATTTCTTAGCTTTTACTTCTTCATCCAGAGCCAATAATTCATCGGAAATATAGGATGCTGTTACCAAACTTTTACCAAATTCAACACAATCCTTTGCAACTTCCATATGGAACCTTGCAGGTAACATAGAAATAACAATATCTGAATATTTAATTTCTTTTTTCCTTTCTTCTATATTAAATATGTCAAGTGCAATTGCAACACCATTTGGATGATCCTGCAACAATTTTTTGGCATTTTCAATGGAAATATCAGCAACTCTGATCTCCAAATTTTCCTCTTTTGATTTATCTAACAGATACTTGATCAAAGAAGAAGCTGAACGCCCCGCTCCAATAACTAAAATCTTTTTCACGATCTAATTTGATTTAAAAAACCATATACGAAATTACAAATATTGCTTACATAAACAATGCTAAATTTTAATATAAATCAATAAAAAAATGATACTTACATCACAGACCATTATTCGCATGACAATTGCAAAATATTTAACTAAAATCCAATTCCTCCAATATCTCAATTGCTTTTTCTTTATCTGAAGTATTAACCTTTAATTTAAAACCTTCAAAGACAGATCTACCATATACCAGATCAATATTTTCATCAATAATATAACTACTTATTCCATAACTTGCCAATAGCGACTTTGCAATATGGATCTCATGCAACAAACTGGCAGTTAGAATTATAATCAATGAATTATCTCCTTTTTCCATCATTTGAATTTTAACAAAGATAACAAATGATATAATGAGATTAATGAATACTTTTATATTTTTAAATTCAAACAAATAGTAAACGAATGAAATACAATTTAACAATAACAGCATTTTTGGGTATGCTAGCAATCGTATTAGGTGCTTTCGGAGCTCATGCACTGAAAGAAAAAATAGACCCGGATAGTTTAAAAAGTTTTGAAACAGGTGTAAGATATATGATGTATCATGTAATTGTTTTGTTATTTGTAAATTCTTACTCTGGTTTCACCTTAAAAACAAAAAACAGTATTAGCTATTTGTTTTTTCTTGGAATACTGTTTTTTTCAGGTTCCATATTTGCCATAACATTTGGTGTACCGGCAAAAAACATATGGTTTATCACCCCTTTAGGTGGTTTATTCCTAATATTTGGCTGGTTAAGCATGTTTTATTTCTTTCTAAAAAACAATAAATAAAAAAAGCTTATTTTTGTTAATCATGATTTTACATAAATAATTTGATTTTATGATATATGTCATAAATGTTACTTATGAATTTCGTAAATTTGTGAGCTGAAAAAAAAACTAAATTTAATCTATTCTATTTATGGAAAATCTTAAAAAATCAATTATTAATTCTTTAGAGAAAATCGGAATTACCAATGTATCAGAGTTAATTCACAACCCTTCATACGAACAATTATATGAAGAAGAAATGAATCCAAACCTAGAGGGCTTTGAAAAAGGTCAATTATCTGAGTTAGACGCCGTTAATGTAATGACCGGAATTTTCACTGGTCGATCTCCTAAAGATAAATTTATTGTTAAAGATGATATAACCCGAGATACAATGTGGTGGACCTCACCAGAATCTCCAAATGATAATAAACCTACAACCATTGAAGTTTGGAAAGATTTGAAAAAAACTGTTACCAATCAGTTAACAGGAAAAAAATTATTTGTAATGGATACTTTTTCTGGTGCAAATGATGATACCAGATTGAAAGTTCGATTTATTATGGAAGTTGCATGGCAGGCACATTTTGTAAAAAATATGTTTATTCGCC
>JAOZTG010000229.1 GCA_029939235.1 Flavobacteriaceae bacterium | reverse complement strand
ATCCAAGGGTCGAGGTATTAACCAAGATCCCGCTAAAAAAAGCGGGATTAGTTCGGCTAACTAAAAAATTGAAATTAATTTTTTAAAGGCTCACGAATAAAAAAGTTTGTTTTTAGATTGTTATTGCAATAAAAACAACATAGATACCCAAAAGAATAAGACCCTCTTTCCAGCTGAGT
Organism: Flavobacteriaceae bacterium; assembly: GCA_029939235.1. Lineage (GTDB taxonomy): Bacteria > Bacteroidota > Bacteroidia > Flavobacteriales > Flavobacteriaceae > Lutimonas. The sequence continues at coordinate 4,005 of JAOZTG010000229.1, read as the reverse complement.
TTCATTTTTACCGGCACAAAAACGAGAGGAAGAACCAACAAAGCAAAAAATAACATCCAAACAATATCATTTGTCAATAAATGATCATCCTGCACTGTGATAGGAGTTATCATAGAAGTAATACCTAAAACAGCAAGTATATTAAAAATGTTCGATCCAATTAAGTTTCCTAAAGAAATAGCTTTTTCTTTTTTAATGATCGCAATAATAGATGCTGCCAGTTCAGGTATACTGGTGCCAACTGAAATAATGGTCACACCAATAACTCTTTCACTTACACCAAAGTCATTTGCAAGATTTACGGCTCCTCTTATTAATAATTCAGATCCGCCCCAAAGCCCGACTCCCCCCAATACTAAAAAAAATAAAATAACCGGGATAGACATTTCCTTTTGAACGACCACTTCATCAACAACTACAGCTTTCTTTTGAAATTTTAGCAGATACAGTAAAAAAACAATCAGTGAGACGAACAATATTACACCTTCATACCTTTCTAAAACACCGTCAGAAACAATAAAAACATATAACATGATGGATGCCACCATCATTACCGGCCAATCCGTTTTATAAAAACTTTTCTCAACTCCTATACTTGATAAAATTGTAACAATACCCAAGACAAGTCCAAGATTAGCAATATTTGAACCTATTACATTTCCCAAAGCAATATCTGCATGCCCTTCCAAAGCAGAAGTCAAACTTACTATAAGTTCAGGTGCTGAAGTCGCAAAGGAAACCACTGTCATTCCAATGATAATTCTGGGAATAAGCAACCTTAATGAAAGTCCAATAGAAGCTTTTAACAACCAATTACCTCCCAAGATAAGTAAAACAAACCCAGAAATTAGCAACAGATAGTCCATAATTGTTTTTTTTTGCAAATATACAGGAATAATATAGGTGATAAATATAGTTAATGAAAAATTAAATATTTGTTAAAAACTATATTTATAGTTGTATAACTATTTTTTTAGTTTACATTTGATTATAAATAATTACACATGGAAAAGCTGACAAATAAAGAGGAAGAGATCATGAGAATTCTCTGGCAATTAAAAAAAGCATTTGTTAAAGAAGTTGTAGCTGAATTGCCGTATCCGAAACCTCATTATAACACTATATCAACTATTATACGAAATATGGAAGAAAAAGGTTTTATCAATCATACGGCTTTTGGGAAGACCTTTCAGTATTATCCTTCCATTTCAAAAGAGGACTATAAAAAAGGATTCATGAAAAAAACAATTCAGCATTATTTTGAGAACTCTTATAAAAATGTGGTTTCCTTTTTTGCAAAAGAAGAGAAAATAAGTATTGAGGAACTAAAAGAGATCATCTCTATTATTGAAAAAAATAAAAAATTGAATTGATATGGAATACCTATTAAAATCAACATTTGTTTTAAGTCTGTTTTATTTTTTCTATATCCTTTTTTTACAAAAAGACACATTCTTTCAGTCCATTCGGTTTTATTTCATCACCGGAATTGTTGCTTCATTGACAATACCCATTATAGTCATTAAAAAATATGTATTAATTGATCCTGTAATTATTTCAGGAGCAAACATTACAGTAGGACAAATTAATACCATTCCCGAATCTACTTTTTCATGGAGTCAAATTATATGGCTTTCGTATTTTGCAGGTGTGCTCTTTTTTACTGTAAAATTTTTAATTCAATTAAGTTCATTAATGTGGTTTTTATATGAAAATCCTAAGACAAAGAAGGGTGATTTCACTTTCGTGGAAATACAAAAAGATATTACTCCCTTTTCTTTTTTTAACTATATCGCAATAAATAAGAATCAGTTTCAAGAGACCGAACTAACTCAGATCATAGCTCATGAAAAAACACATGCTACTCAATATCACAGCATAGATATTTTATTGATACAGTTGTTTGCCATCTTTCATTGGTTCAACCCGTTTGTTTGGCTTTATACTAAAGAAATTCAGAAGAATCTAGAATTTATTGCCGATGGTCATGCACTTGGAACTGCATCGGATAACAAAGACTACCACCATTTACTATTGAAAACAATTTCACCAAATTATCAAATGACATTAACAACAAATTTTTACAATTCATTAATCAAAAAAAGAATAGATATGTTACAAAAAAATCGCAGCAGCAAAACAATGCAAATTAAGTTTTTACTGGTCATTCCTATGTTGATCGCTTTTGTATTTACTTTTAACACAAAGGTTATTGCCCAAAAGAAAGATGAATGGAAAATTGAAATTAAAACGGATAGAGTAGATTATTTTGAAGTCATTACTAAGGATACAAAGAATCATGAACTTGAAAAAATGAAAGAAAATTTTGCAAAATCTGGTACTAAGTTCAAATTTAAAAAACTTAAAAGAAATAACAAAGATGAAATTACTGGTATTTCAATTACTGTAAAAAACAAAGCTGGCAATGAGGCAAAATTATCCCAGCAGAGTGACAAACCCATTTCAGCAATCAAGATCAATGATAATTTAACAACAGGCGAACTATCAATAGGGAATGTATCCGAAATGGATAACACACAAAATGTATTTTTTAGTTCAGGTTCTGATGGAACGCATCAAACCTATGTTGTGAAAAGTGATAAAAAAGGTGATAAAAATATGACATGGGTTACAGCTGATGACACAAAACTTTCCCTGGTAGAAGAAAGTAATGGTGTTGTAATTGTAACTGATGAGGATGGTGAGCACAAAACGATTACGGTAACAGTTGATGAAAACAAAGACATACAATTTGGCGATTCGGGGAAAAAGAATGTATCCGTGTGGGTTTCTGATGAAAATGATACCTCCACTCTGTCCATGGGAGAAGATAAAAAGAAATCATATACTTATACCATAAAGAGAGTTGGAGGGGAAGATGATATACATGTTGGTCATGATGTAGGCTCTGAATCATCTAAAAATTTTATTTTTATTTCTGATGGGAAAACGAAAGGAGATTCCACCAAATTGGGAGAAATAAAAATTATTAAATTACACGAAGATGGAGATGAGCCTCATAAAATGATCATCAAAACAGATAAATCTTCCAATGGAAATACATTTATTTTTAAAACAGATAGTGATGATAAGATAGATGCCAGTAATACTAAAAAAATCATTTTCAGAAGCACCAGTAATAAAACACCTCTATTCATTCTTGATGGAAAAGAAATGAAAGAAGGGAAAATAGATGATATTTCTCCTGACACAATTCAATCCATGAATGTTCTAAAGGGTGAAAAAGCCATTGAAAAATATGGTGAAAAAGGAAAAGATGGCGTGATTGAGATCACAACAAAAAAATAAAAAATATTTTAATTATTTTTGTCATGGTTTTATTTTGCATAAAACCATGACAATTTTATATTTGCGCCATGAAAAAACAAATCTTCAAATCTTTGGCAAAAATGAATAAAGTCATTTTTCCAAGTTTAGCTAAAAAGCAGTTGGACATGAGCAAAGCAAATAAAATGCAAATGGCAATTATTGGCTGGCGTTATTTTGTTACCAAAAACAGTATGGATTAATCACAACCTCCATTGTTTTTTTTATTCTAAATTTCGTATCTTTAACTAAAATCATAAGTTATGGACGACCAATCAAAACACATCAAATTTTTTACAGGCTCTCTAATTCAAATTCAACGATTACAATTGGATCTTGACGACAAAGAAATTCCTTCTTTAGTGAAGAATAACTTTCAATCGGGTTTACGCTCTGGTTTTTATGGAGGTTCACCTTCACAGGTTCAATTATTTATTTTTGAAGAAGACAAAGAAAAAGCCACTCCAATTCTTGAAAAATTCAAAGAAGATATGGGTTTATAATTTTATCATAAATATTTTTCTTATCTGCTAAAAAGAAATATATTTGCAGCCCAATAAAAAGGCCTCGTAGTTCAACTGAATAGAATACCTGATTACGGCTCAGGAGGTTGCAGGTTTGAATCCTGCCGAGGTCACCATTATCAATCGCAATTATCTAAATAACAGATGATTGCGA
>JAOZTG010000228.1 GCA_029939235.1 Flavobacteriaceae bacterium | reverse complement strand
TACCTACATCTTTTGATATTAGGTTCATTTATGAGCAAAATTATTAACAAATCAGCTATAATAGTTCTTATAAAGGTGTACTTTTTTGTTCAAATTAGTATATTTACAATGGTTAAAAAAAAGTGTAATACTTGTTCAAGCATATTGCTATTATTATCCTTAAAGACTTTCCGTGGTAAACTACCATATACAAATACTTAAAAATAAATTAAATGAAGTATAGCATTTTCCTTTTTTTTTTCATTTCATTATTTTATAATAGTGTTATTGCACAAGAAGAAGTTGAAGAAGAAAAGGATATCTCTTTAAACATTCAGTATTGGTTGGATTATAACAGCAATATTAATTTAAAGGATGAGCTTAAAGACTTAAGAATAATGGTTGGCTATAGAGGTATTTCACCACATGTATTCGACAAATATTTAGCTACAGCTTCCTATGATATTTTAAATACAAAAAGTCCTGAATTTTTAAATCTTAAAAAGCCTCTTATTAATTCCTTTCATTTAGGTGGCGGGCTATATTACACAAATATAGTTGAATCAGATAATGATTTTGAATTTAGGTTAATGCAGGGGTTCAGTTTTTTTACACCCAAAATAGCAACTATTTATTTTAAAAATTATATACGTTTAGAAGAACGATTTCAAACTTCTTTTAATGGGTCCTCATGGAATGATTCATACCGTATTCGCTATAAGATCTCTACAGTTTTGGAATGGAAACATCTTTTTGAATTTAATAAAGGGTTGTATATTCCAATGAATGTTGAATTTTTTTTTAATCTAAAAAAAGCAGACAGATTTAATGATGTTATTCGAATTTCTCCCGGAATTGGTTATAAGCTTAATGATGATTGGAAATTTGAAACATTTATCTCTTACCATTATACAAAAATCACTTCGGAAAATGATTCATCTACAAATGACTTTGTAATCAGACTTAGAATTTATAACCTTTCAACGAAAAAAGGTTTATTTAAAAAAAGTAAAGAAGAAAATATAAAAGATCTAATAGAATAGCTATTATACAAGTAAGTAGAAAAAGAATAATAAATTATGGATGATAAAATCCTGAATATCAAATGTTAAAATATATTAATTTGTTCAATTTAAGCCCCATAGTTAACTGTTGATACAAGAACCATCCAACATATTAAATGGTTTCAACTTATCTTTGAATATTAATTAACATATTCTTTTTAGATCAAAGTCTTTACGATTTTTTAACAGTATATTTTAAAAATTACCACTTATTGAAAATAAAGGACCTTGAAATATCATATTATATTTTCCATTCCAATACTTTCTATCAATACTTGCAGTAAATTTAAAATAGCGATAACTTAACCCAACACCAAAATGTTTAAAAACCTGGTAATGTACACCAGGACCAATATTCATTACTTTACTTGAAAAATTTTTATAACTTAAACTAAACCAATCTATATTAGCAGTAAACCCCCATTTTGGAGTAGGAGAATAGTAATACCAGAAACCAAGGTTAGGGAGTGGTACTATTACACTTACTGATTTGTTTTCAAAAATAAATTTTTCTTCATTTACATAAGCATCCCCTTCTATAAAGGCCCAAATATATGGAATATGTACACCCATGCCAATGCCAAATTCATGTTTTAAGCCCTTTGACAATGTTCTGCCTACAAAAACTCTATACATATCTAAACCAACTCTTACCCTTACATTAGAGCCCGTTTTAAAAGTTACATCTCCCCAGTTAATCTCCCTCTCTAATTGCCATTCATTTCCATTTTTTAGACTAAAATAGTCTGATGATAACGACCATTTTTTTCCATACCTCCACTTAAAATTAAAGGAAAATAAAATTTCATTATTGTTAAGATTAAATGACTTATTAAAATCAATTATTGGATTTGAATCCGAACTATCAACCCTTAGTTTTATGGATTGAAGTGAGGAATATATACTTGTATTAAACATAAATCTATCGGAAAGGATAGGGTGTTTTTTTTCAGTTTCTTGTGAAAAAGCTAATAGAATGTCAATTAAGATAAAGCTAATAGCTAATATTTTTTTCATAAACAGAATTCAAAGCATAATTAAAATAAAATCCTAAAGCAGGAGATTACTTTTCATAATTAAAATAAACTTTTCTACCATTTAATGGTTGTTCATTTCTATAATTATTAAGGGGCATATTATCTTTTAATTTAAGTACTTGATCATAAGATAATATCAATTGGTCTTTAAAAATAACCCAATTGACATTTTCTGTACATGGAGGTGTAGTTAAAGACCCACTATAAGAATAAAAATCTTTACTTTTTGGATATAAGAAAGATAGATCAATTGGATAATTAATTTCTTTCGATTCTCCATTTTTGATGGGAAGAAAGGTTTTAAAAAAAACAGATAATCTACTTACTTCTCCTTCTTCTCCAAAGACACTTAGTACAGTAAGTTTATCTTGATCACTTTTATGTACAAAATGTATTTCAATAGGGTATCTGATCCCGTTGATAATATGTTCAGCAGGTTCATGAAAATGTACTTGTTTTAAGTGATATACATCATTTTTATATTGAATAGAATCTCCTAAATTAAATTCAAATTGAATAGTATGACCGTTATTCTCAACTTTATTAATAACCGTTTCAGGGCTATAGAATACTTTAAGGTTATCAATATTATTAACCGGAACAGTATGATCTACAATAATATTAATTGGAGATTGACTTTTCCCTCCACAATCAGAGTTTTTTTCAATTTCTGCCCAATTTTCAGGAGAAGTTTCTCCTTGATATGACCAATGTTTTTCAGGTTCCTTTTTAACAGATTGTTTTGATCCGGTCTCGTTTTTACACGAACCCAAAACAATTAATATCGTAAATAAAACGAAGATGGTATTTTTACTCATAATTTTAAAAATTAGTGATATTAGTTTTTACTTTTTTATTAATTTCTTTTTCGTATTCATGATTTCTATCTCAAAAAGTATTTAAAAAGCCTCCATGATACCAAAATAAACACCTTGATTACCATCAACACCTACAGCATAATCCAAACGTAAATTAATTCTCTTTTCCAAAGAGATCATATATCTTGCACCAACACCAACACTAGGCAACCATGTTCTTTCAAATGCTTCTTCGCCGTTATCTTCATTTCCCCAAATACTGCCTGTACCGGCAAAAGCAACAGCACCCCATCTTTTATAAATATTTCTACGATATTCAGCCTGTAATGCTGCCATATTTCTACCTCTGTATTTACCCACAGGATAACCTCTTAAATTGTTTCGGGCACCATAACCCTGATAACCATCAAACGGTACATCACCGGTTGCAATTCCTCCGGCAAGTGAAAACCCCAGTACCTGTCCTACAGCAAGCGGTATAAAATAGGTAGCGGTAAAATCAGTATCTATATAATCATTGTCACTTCCCAGCCATTCCCGATTTAATTTAGGCCGAATACTAAACATCAAACCTCTGGTTGGGTTATAAACATAATCACGATTATCAAAAGAAAAATTCAAACCAATACTGGATATAAAATTATCTGTAATATCCTTCTGTTTAAAAAACTCTTCAGTAAAATCATTTTCTTCCTCTGTTCCCTGATCAAATTTATATTTGGTTTTGGTTCCTAAATATAAAACTCCCAGATAAAAATCACCGAAAATTTTTCGACTGTATTCTGCAGTAATATAATTACGTAATTCAGAATATACCAGATGCAGATCTTCACTGTCATCGTTTTCATAAACAAAATCATGATTGATCCTGATAGGGCCGGTAATAAAAGTAGCCCTGTTTTTATCTTCATTCCAATACAACCGAGCTGATGCTATCAATACATAGCTGCTATTGGTTGTATATAAACCAAATAAAGAAGCCATGGAAGGAGGTGAAATTTTATCTTCCTTATCAAATTTAAAAAAATATAGACCAGCACCTCCTAAACCCGTTTTCATGGTTGGGTTGTTCATAATAATAGGAATGGGTAAAAAAGTTTTTGATGATTCGTCAAATGTTGAATCTACTTCTTTTTCCTGGGCATTACTAATAAAAAACAGAAGGCCAAGTATAATTAAAGGAAAAATTTGTTTTAACATATACATCAAATATTTATGGTGCTATTAAAAATTTAATGGTTTTTATTTTTTTCTTCGTTTCTTGATTTAAGAAGACCATGTTATATAAATACTTTCTATTATTTTCTA
>JAOZTG010000078.1:8796-14326 GCA_029939235.1 Flavobacteriaceae bacterium | reverse complement strand
AAACTTCTTTAAATCTGAAGCAATTTATGATATGATCATTCACCATACCTGTTGCCTGCATATGCGCATAGATCACAGTTGATCCTACAAATTTAAATCCTCTTTTTTTGAGATCGGATGAAAGCTTATCGGAAAGCTCTGTGTTAGCAGGAATTTCTTCCAGAGTTTTCCAGCGATTTATAATGGGTTTTCCATCAACAAAATTCCAGATATATTTTGAAAAAGAACCAAATTCTTTTTGAATTTTCATAAAAGCGACGGCATTGCTAATGGTTGCTTTTATTTTTAATTTATTCCGTATAATACCTGCATTTTGCAATAATTCATTATACTTTTTATCGTCATATTTTGAAATTTTTCGATAGTCGAAATGATCAAATGCTTCCCTAAAATTTTCACGTTTTCGCAAAACAGTAATCCAGCTTAATCCTGCCTGAAAGGTTTCCAGAATTAAAAATTCAAATAATTTATCGTCATCATAAACAGGCGTACCCCATTCAATATCATGATATTTTATGTAAAGCGGATCGTCACCACACCACGAGCATCTGTTTTTTTTCATAATTTAAAGATAAAAAGCATTAAATGATTTATGGAGTTTTTGAATCAAATATTTCCATATACTTTGTGTCTCAGCGTAAAACTTTACTTGTATTTGTGAAATAGCTAAATAATTTGTATCGAAAAGTACGCTAAGAACCGCAGAGAATAGCTAAGTTTTTATTTAAGACTTAACATAATTTACATTTCGATCCTTTAAATATTCCAAAACAAAATCAAAACAAACTTTATGTTTTCCTACAAGTTCAGGAGGAAAAACACCTTTTTCATTAAATAGTTTATTTAGTATTAAATGAGCTGCTGCAGTTGCAGTATAACCGGTTGTTCTTGCCATAGAGGAAGTTTGGGTTTTTTGGCAAAATTCATCATGAAGATTATAAATAACTCTTTCACTTTCACCATTTTCGTTGATTCCTTTCATAGTGATTTTCATTACGGTAACTTCCTCTTCATTATCTTCTAAGAACCATTCTTTAAATAGGATTTTATTAGTAAAATCAAGAGGTGAAATTTTGGTTCCGTGGACCTCAATTTTATTCGTGTCAAAAAAACCGCTTTTTTTCAAGACCTGGATGTATTCAATATGACCTGGATAGCGCAAAGTTTTTTCTTTCATATTTGGGATATGAGGCATGGTATGGATCAATGAGCGCAATCCATCAGAATTGAATGATTCCAAAGTGCCAATAGTTTCAAAATCAACTAATTCAACATCACTTAAGGCCTCTCGTGTGACGAGTTTGCTATTTTCAATATATCTTGCCGGACGTGTATATTCCTCAATTACATCAATAGGAGAGAAGGGAGCTTTGTAATTAAAAGGCCATTTTTTTGATTTGGGTAATCCACCCACAAGACATTCAAAATTAGTGATCTTTAATTGTTCATTATGATAACCTAATAAGATATTTCCCATTCCGGGAGCAACACCGCAATCAACAATTGCAGTGACATTATTCTGCTTCGCAAGTTCATTTAAATCCAATGCATTTTCAGAAAAAAAAGAAATATCCACTACATCTTTTTTTGCCTCAATGATTGTTTTCAATGTTTGATAACCCAAAAATCCTGGAACAGCGCAAATAACAAGATCAAACGGCTGAATGATCTCATGTAACTTATCTGTTTGTGTTACATCAATTTGTAAGGCAGAAATATTGGGTTGTTTGGTTTTTATTTTTTCTAAGGATCTTAAATTGAGATCAGCAGAAGTTACTTGATGGTTTTTTGCCAGATCAATGGCCATGGCGCTACCTACCATTCCGGCACCTAAAACTATTATTTTATACATTTTGTATGATATTTAATGATTGATTATTTAAAACTGGGAAGATGAAATATTGAAAAATCAACTATAAACCGGGGATATAAACCCAGGGGTATAAGGAAAGTAGTTTGATAAGAAATGTTAGCACGAGTTAAATATACGATAGTTTTTTAAATGCAGGAATTATAATGCTTCAATGAGAAAACACATATTTAGATTATTGAAGCAATACTGCATTATAGCATTTGATCATTATTTTGTTTGTAATTTTTCCCTTGCCAGAGATCTTTTTCTATCAGGTGTTTATCAATTTTGGCAACGATCTCAAAGTTTTTAAGTCCGTTCCATTTAGGAGCGATCAATAGGTCTAGAGGTGCTTCACTAATAAACCGTTCTATAACAATATCGGGTCGCACATAAGTGATGAATTCTGAGATAAAATCAATATATTCTTCGGCAGTAAACAGATCAAAATTTTCAGGGTTTCTTTTAAATTGTACAGCCATAATGGAATTTTTAACAATTTGCAAATGGTGTAGTTTTAAAGTCTGGATAGGTAATTTTGATATTCTTTTGGCATGTTCCAGTAATTCTTGTCTGCTTTCACCGGGCAAACCGATAATCAGGTGAGCTCCAAGATCAATACCTTTGTATTTGCACATTTCATATGCCTGCATAGTATCTTCAAAAGTATGACATCTGTTTACTTTTAAAAGTGTTTTATTGAAGGTACTTTCTACACCAAATTCAAGTGAGATATAATATTTTGTTGCTAAAAAAGCAAGGTAATATATCAGTTCTTCTGAGATACAATCTGGTCGGGTTCCAATTACCAAACCGATTACATTTGGTACACTTAAAGCTTCTTCATATAATAGTTTGAGATTTTTTAAATCAGAATATGTATTTGTGTATGCCTGGAAATAAGCTAGATATTTTTGATCTTTGTATTTTTTAGAGAAAAAGGAGATACCATCTTGCAATTGTTCTTGGATGCTTTTTTCTGGGCCACAATAATCCGGATTAAAAGAATTGTTATTGCAATATGTACAGCCACCATATCCTTTGCTTCCATCTCTGTTCGGACAAGAAAAACCAATATCTAATGATATTTTTTGAACCCTTTGTCCAAACCTTTGTTTGATAAAAGAGGCATAATTCAGATATCTTTTTCCTGTAAAGATCATAGTCGGATTTTGTTAGGCAAAAATATCAAAATAAAATAGATTGGTTTATTTTTACAAAATGATTATGGCAAATAAAATAAAAATAAAGAGAGAGCTATTAAAAAAGTGTAATGAGGTGGTTGATATTAAATATGAAACAGTCACAAAAATAATAGCATCTAATAAAAAAGCTCTTGAATCAGAAACCAAAAGCTCTGCTGGTGATAAGCATGAAACGGGAAGGGCAATGTTGCAGTTGGAAATGGAAAAGGCTTCTCAGCAGTTTGCTTCTATCTCTTCGATGCGGGAAGTGTTGCGTAAAATGGATGTTTCAAAAAAGAATGAAATTGGTAAATTAGGCAGTTTGATCTTTACAAATTCGGGAATTTATTTTTTGGCAATCAGTATAGGACAAATTAATATAAATGGTAGTGATATTTTTGTTATTTCTCCATCCTCACCAATTGGAAACCTGCTTTTAGGAAAGATAAAAGGAGATATATTTAGGTTTAATGATAAGGATATTAAGGTTTTAGAAGTATCTTAAGAATATCAAAGTACTGGGTAAATTTTTCATTATGGTTATTTTCAACTTGTGAATTTGTTACTCTATTAACGAAGAAATTAGTAGTTTTTCCCAGATGAATATTATTTTTTTCAAAATAAAGTTGTTTAGGAAACGATTTCTCAATTTTCTTTCCTTAGTTACTGTTTAAGAAATTTTAAAGAATATAAAGGAATTGTTGAATTTTAGCTCAGTTCATGATTGTATACAGCACACCTATCTTTCTTAACAGACATTTTATTTTATGAAACCCATAGATTAATTCAATATTAATTTATGCTTGGAGTTCTCTATAACCTTTTCTTTTGTAAACCAATACGGAATCCATGTCTCGTTTTTCCAAGCTTCTAATTGTGACTTATAGTAAGGGTGGAAAACTCGGGCAGCACTTCCGCCAGATAGCACAGCACGAATTTTTTCAGGATCATTTAAATCTGCTACCATACGAAAAGAACTAAACCATCCTGTTTCAAACGTTGTGGTTTCAGTCTTAAGATAACCTCCTCTGTTAATTGTTTCATTAGAACCTTTTTTGGGTATTATCTCTCCACCAGCAAAAGAACTGCCAAAGCCTTTCTTGCGAATAGGGCTTGAAAAATGTACAGGATGAATTTTCCCCCATATCCATTCTTCTTGATTTGCACCATACATTTCTGTTAATTTCTGTTTTGTGTAAATACCTGCATCTACTATCAAAGAAGTTATATTTTCTTTTTCCGGCGTGGTGATATTGTCAATGAATTTATTATTCTCCAAAATAAATTTGTCAATTTTTTGACTCCAATAGTACTGATGTTTCCAGTAGGAATCTTTCACATCATTAGGGAGTTCATCATCTAAAACTAAGTTTAATAGTTTATCATAAAGTACATGATATACTGTTGCGCCAATTTCATCAATATCGTCATTATAGTCCCATTTTTTAAGTATAGCAGCAAGGTCATTTGTTTTCTCATTGGTTTGTAAAGCTGTTATAAAAAGAGGTGTGAGTTGTTCTGCCTGTTTGTTTTTGCAATCCAGCATTAAATCCCACATTTCCTCACTATCAAATTTTTTATTCTCTGAAAGGACCTCTTTTATTCTTAAATACCTATAGTTTGGAGAAAAGTGCGAAGAGTAATAATAGGGATAGTCATCCGGACGTGTATCATGATTGGCCGTTCCTACCCATCCTTTATCGGGATTCTTTATGTTTGGCATTTCATTCTTTGCGATAAAACCAATCCATGGATCTTCTTTATCAATTTTTTGAGGAACAGCTCCTGCCAAATTTGTCCTTTGTGGGATTAGCCCCGTAGCCTTGTATGCAATGTTTCCATCTATGTCAGCATACACGAAATTAAAGAACATTACATCCATTTCCTCTAAAGCATTACCAAAGTCATCTACATTTTTGGCTGTTAATAACTCTTCAATTCCTAAAGATGTACTTTGAGATGTTGCCGATGACCAACGAAAGCTTATCATATCCTTTGTTAGAATACCAAAAACTTCAAAATCAGAAATTATGGGGCCACGATTAGTAGAACGAACTTCTATTTCTACATCTTCACTATTCTTAATTTTTATTGTTTCCTTTCTAATTGTAAATGCAATGGATTTACCTTGCTCCAGGTATGTGTCGTCTGTACCATTCTCGATAAACAAGTCTTGGCTGTCACCGTAGGCGTTGGTAACTCCGAATGCTACATTTTCGTTACGTCCAACTAAAATTCCAGGTACACCAGGAATTGCAACCCCAACTGCTTTAAAATCAGGGCAAAATAGCCCAATAGGATAAAAAATTCCTGGTAAATCACGTGCATCTAAATGAGGATCATTTACAACAATTGGTTTTCCCGATTTTGATTTTTCGCCAGAAATAACCCAGTTATTTGAGCCTAATTTAGGAGCAGGAATTAATGGCTCCTGCAACTGTTTTAGTTGAAAAGAAATTTTTTCTGCTAAGTCTGTTGGAATCGAATCTGAAAT
>JAOZTG010000078.1:0-8696 GCA_029939235.1 Flavobacteriaceae bacterium | reverse complement strand
TCTGCCTTATTTTTTGCAAATACATATGGGATACCGTATGCATCTCTGTGTATTTCTATAGGTTTTTCATTTTTGGTTATTTGAAACTGACCATTTGTTTTATAATTATTTATTGATACAAGCCAAAAATAGCCACCACTTGCGATTAATGCAATCAATATTAGTGTATAAAGTATTATCTTTTTTAATTTAGTCATATGGAGGTGATTTGAACTAAAAAGAGTTGTTTGTATTTGCGTTTTGAAGCGTAAATAATCAAAAAAACAACTCTTTACGTACATGGTACTAGACAAATATACAATAGAAATGGAGATAGATGTATAGTTTATGAAAATATTGTTTTTGGGTTACACATTTAAGTCTCAGAGTCTTGTAAATTACGAACTCTAAGCTGACATTAGCACAAACGTTTTAACAACTATTTTAATTTACAATTATTATTGAGAATCAAAAATTTTGTGATCTATATGTGTAACCCAAATTGTTTATTACTGGATAGTAGTGATTTAAAGCGATATTTTTTTAATCCCCATATTATAAAGTGTAAAGCTAAAAATATCGGCATATTGATCAATGGTCTTTGAAACCGGAGTTCCGGCACCATGACCTGCATTGGTTTCTATTCTGATTAAAACTGGATTGTTCCCACTTTGTTTTTCCTGTAATTCAGCTGCAAATTTAAATGAATGAGCAGGGACAACTCTGTCATCATGATCACCTGTAGTTATCAAGGTTGCAGGATATTGAACACCTTTTTTAACATTGTGAACAGGTGAATATCCTTTTAGATAGTTAAACATTTCTTTGTTTTGTTCAGCTGTTCCATAATCATAAGCCCAACCGGCACCAGCTGTAAAAGTGTGATAGCGTAACATATCTAAAACGCCCACAGCAGGTAAAGCAACTTTCATAAGTTCAGGTCTCTGCGTCATTGTTGCTCCAACCAACAGTCCTCCATTAGAACCACCACGAATTGCCAGGTAATCACTACTTGTATAGTTTTTGGCTATTAAATATTCCGCAGCAGCGATAAAATCATCAAAAACATTTTGTTTTTTTAACTGGGTTCCGGCATCATGCCAGGCTTTACCATATTCTCCGCCTCCCCGCAAATTTGCCACTGCATAAATTCCACCTTGCTCCAGCCAAACAGCATTGGCAATACTAAAGGAAGGGGTTAAACTAATATTAAAACCTCCGTAACCATATAAGATCGTTGGATTATTACCGTTTAGTTTGATTCCTTTTTTATAGGTGATGATCATAGGCACTTTGGTGCCATCTTTTGAAGTGTAAAATACTTGTTTGGATTCAAACTGATTAGAATTGAAATCTACTTTTGGTTTTTTATAATCGGTTGAATTCCCTGTCTTTGGATCGAATTTAAAAATAGAACTTGGCGTAATATAATTGGTAAAAGAATAGTATAGATCTTTGTCTTCTTTTTTACCTCCGAAACCACTTGCAGTGCCGATACCCGGAAGTTTAATTTCTCGAATAAAATTACCTTTTTTGTCATATTGTTTTACCTGAGAAACAGCATCTTTCATATAAGTTGCAAAAAAGTAACCTGCACCTGTAGAAATACTTAAAACGTTTTTTGTTTCTGGTATAAAATCAACCCAGTTGTTTGGAGTTGGATTTTTAAAACTAACTTTGATCACTTTTTTATTTGGCGCATTTAAATTTGTTGAGATAAACAGATGGTTTCCTTCACTTTCTACGACACCATTATCACTTTCAAAATTGTCAACTATGGTTATTAATTTGTTGTTATGGTGTGATAAATCTTTAATATATAGCTCATTACCTGATGTAGATGTAGCAGCAGATACAACTAAATATTTTTGATCTTCGGTTACATAACCACCAACATAACGTCGCTTTTTATCTAAACCAAAGATGATCTTATCTTCTTTTTGTTTGGTTCCTAATTTATGATAATACAGTTTGTGCTGATCTGTTTTAGCAGAAAGTTCACTTCCTTCAGGTTTGTCGTAACTGGAGTAATAGAAACCTTCATTTTTATACCAGGAGAGTCCGCTAAATTTTACATCTTTAATGGTATCTTCCAAAATTCTTTTGTTAACAGCATCCATGACAATGACTTTTCTCCAGTCAGAACCACCTTCAGAGATCGCATAAGCAACTTTTTTACCATTTTTACTAAACGAAAGTGAACCTAAAGAAGTGGTGCCGTCCTTTGAGAATTTATTGGGATCTAGAAAAACCTCTGGTTTCTCATTATGTTTCTGACGATATAAAACATACTGATTTTGCAAACCATTATTTTTATAAAAATAATGGTAGTCGCCACGTTTAAAAGGAGCACCAATTTTTTCATAGTTCCATAGTTGTGTCAATCTGTCTTTGATCACATCACGAAAAGGGATCTTATTTAAATAGCCAAAAGTTACTTTGTTCTCTGCTTTGACCCAGGCTTCTGTTTCTGCTGAGCGGTCATCCTCCAGCCAACGGTACGGATCTGAAACTTTCGAGTCGAAATAAGTGTCAACAGTATTTATTTTCTTTGTTTTAGGATATTGAATTGTCATTTTTGAATTTTGAGCATATATTATGGGTGATGTAAAAAGGATGATAATAAATGCCAGTTTTATAGGTAGAATTTTTCTCATGAGATATAATATTTTTGATATTTTTCAAAGATAAAAAAAAGGTACTCTTTTAGCACCTTTTTAATCTTAAATATGTCTTAAAAATTAATCCATATAACTTAGTTCAAAGCATTTACACATTCAATTTTGCCTGGCAATAATTGTTTTAATGTTGCTTCGATTCCATTTTTTAAAGTAATAGTTGACGATGGGCAGCCATTACATGCCCCCTGTAAAACAACATTGACTTCTTTTGTTTCAGGAATATAGGAAAGAAATTGGATATTACCGCCGTCTCCGGCCACAGCAGGTTTGATATATTCTTCTAATACTGCAATAATTTCTTTTGAAGTTGGGTCATTGGTAGGAGTGTAGGCATTTTTTTTACTACCTGTGGGTACCTGTTTTGCTCTGTAATTTTCACCAACAACTCTTCTGTCACTTTGCAAATACTCTCTTATAAAAACTCTTATTTTTGTATTGATTTCAAACCAGTCTGCTTCTTGAATTTTTTGAATAGAAACATAATTATTTGATATGAAAACTTCTTTTACAAAAGGAAATTCAAATAGTTCCAATGCCAATGGTACTTCTTTAGCATCGGCTTTGCTGGTTAGTTCAATAATGGTATTGCTTAGCAATTTATTAGTAACAAATTTTTGTACGTTCGGATTTGGTGTACCTTCGGCATATACTTCAATATTATCTTTTTCTTTTTCTTTTGAAAAAATAGATTCATTGTGAGAAATATATTCTGTAAACATATCTTTGATCTCCTGCTGTACTTCTTTCCATTCCAGAATATCAAATTTTTCGATGGCAATAAAATTTGCAGTGACATAAACTTTTTTGACAAATGGTAGATGAAAAAGTTTCTGTATCAAAGATGAATTATTTGCATCTTCAATAGAGTTGTATTCAAAACTATTTTGTGTTAAAATATGATTGAAAACAAATTTAATAATTGCAGGGCTATTCGTATTTTCTATTTTTATTTTTGACATGTCATTTTTTTAAAGAATTGCAATATTACAAAAGAAAATAGTTTTAATTTTGAAAATATTTGTTAAAGAATGGTGGAGTTTAAAAAAATGAAATTATGATAATTAAAGAATTGAGAGGTGTAAAACCTGTATTTGGAAAGGATTGTTTCTTTGCTGAAAATTGTGTTATTATTGGAGATGTTACAATGGGAGATCAATGCAGCATATGGTACAATGCGGTAATACGTGGAGATGTGCATTATATAAAACTGGGTAATAAAGTGAATGTGCAGGACGGGGTAGTTATTCATGCAACCTATAAAAAATCTCCTACAAATATTGGTAATAATGTTTCCATTGCACATAATGCAATTATTCATGGATGTACCATCCATGACAATGTTTTAATTGGCATGGGTGCTATTATAATGGATGATTGCGTGCTTGAGAGTAATTGTATTATTGCAGCAGGTGCGGTAGTAACTAAAAATACAATTGTCAGGTCTGGTTCTGTTTATGCAGGTATGCCTGCGAAAAAAATCAAAGATATTAATGAAGAATTAATTTCAGGTGAAATTGACAGAATTTCAAATAATTACGTTAAATATGCCAGTTGGTATAAGGAGTAGAAGTAAAAAGTTGAAAGCTTAAAGTATAAAAAAATCCGGCATTAGCCGGATTTTTTTATCTAAAGACCATTGTCTCTAACAGTTTCTTTATTTCTATTGGATACCTAACTTGGTTTTAACAGCCGGCATAAGATCTTCACCATCAAATACGATCAATCCTTTTCCTGGAGAAGAATCAAAAACATATTTTACACCTTTAGCTTTCGCAACATCCTGTACAGCTTTTTGAGCTTTTTCAACGATAGGTTTTAAAAGGTCAAAACGCTTTTTTTGAATTTCTTGCTCAGCAGTTTGTCCGTACTTTTGGATTTTTTGTTGTAATTGTTGAACTTCTACTCTTCTTTCTTCATTTTTTACATCTGTTTGAGTAGGTGCTTCTGCATCATACTTTTTAAGTTTTGCCTGTAAAGCAGTAGCTTGACCATTGTACTCATCTGCATAAGTTTGCTGAACCTTTTTTAATTCAGTTTCCATCGCTTTTGTTTCTGGCATAGACATCAATAATTGCTCACTATCAATATGGGCAACATTTTGCGCCTGAGCAGTATTAAATGCAAAAAATAGTACAACTGCCACGAATAAATTTCTAAATAATTTCATTTTTCTAATAATTTGTTAATAATTTTTGTTATTTAATTCAATGTTTAATCTGTATATTAATTTTCACTTTCATTCTTATTTTTTCGATCTTCAATTTCTTTTAATTTTGCTGCCCGTTTTTCATCGGCAACTTTTTTTAATGAATCTCTTTTTCTTAACCTTGCTTCTTGTTGTATTTTAATTCTTTCTTTTAAAGCTTCTCTTTTGGCTATCTTCTCTTCCAGTCTTATTTGTTCTGCTGTTTTTTCTACTTCAACAGGGTCATCAGAAGACTCCGCTGAATCTTCTTCTTCTTCTTCTTCAAAATCATCTGCTTCATCAGCTATAGTACTTACTGGTACCGCTACACCTGCTTTTTTTATTCTTGATGCTTTCTTATCATCCAGTGCTTGTCTCTTGCGACCTTTTACAATACTATTTAGTACCTGTTCGCTTATATCGAATTTACTATTACTGTATAAAATGATCAAATCACTTGACTTATCTAATACAAAATCATAGCGTTTTCTTTTTGCAATTTCCTGAACTGCGTTGTACACATGATCTTGAACCGGTTTTGCCAATTGTTTTCTCAATTGGAAAAGATCACCTGTTGGTCCAAAATAGGAATTTTGTAAACGCTTTAGATCGTTTTGTTTTATATAAATATCTTCTTCCCTTTCGGTAATTAATTCTTTTGTTAATAGAGGCTTTTCATTGCTTAGATCTGTTTTTAGCTTTTCTATTTCATCAGACAGATCATCTAATTTTTGTTGCCACTTTATAATTTTCCCATCTAGTTTTGCCTGGGCATCAACATATTCAGGAATATTTTCCAATATATAATTCATGTCAATATATGCTACCCTTTGTGCTTTTTGTGCGGATGCTAAAAAGCCTGAAAAAAGTACTAATATTAATAAAAATCTTTTCATTTACTTTTGTTGATTTTTTGAAAAAATCGCATTAAATAAATTATTTGGGCAAATATACTAAAATACCTTAGAATTGTTGTCCAATAATAAAATGTGTTTGCCATCCTGATGGTTCACCAAAATTGGTGTTATTACCAGGAATAGTATCAAATCCATAACCAAAATCAATTCCTAATAATCCAAATGCCGGCATAAATACTCTAATACCTCCACCTGCTGCTCGTTTTAAATGAAATGGATTATAATTATCAAAGCCATCCCATGAATTACCTCCCTCTAAAAATGTAAGGGCATAAATTGATGCAGAAGGTTTTAATGTGATTGGATATCTAAATTCAAAAGAAACCTTATTATAAATTGTCCCTCCCGTTAATGATGATAAACTTGAGTTTGGATAACCTCTTAAGGCAACTGTTGTACGACCGTCAAATCGACCTTGAGATAAACCATCGCCACCTACATAAAATCTTTCAAATGGAGGAGGTCCAATTTCATCATTATATGCTCCCATATACCCTAATTCGGCATTAGACATTAAAATAAGTTTACCCATTATAGGAGTAAACCATTTTCCTGTAAAAACTACTTTATAAAACTCTAACCATTTGTATAATTCTTCATCAGGCATATTTATATAATCTTTGTCACCAGCACCTAATAATGAATATGGGGGAGTTAATTTTAGCAATACATTGAATTGCGAACCATTTTTAGGAAATATAGGTGATGGACCTGAATTATTTCTACCAAAATTAACTGCAAAATTAAAGTTGTTAGATGTACCATTATCGTAATCAAATGAAGAAATTCGATAATTCTTTAATTTGTATCGCTGATAATTTAGTGATGTTGATAATGTAAAGAAATCATCTGGCCATGTCAATCGCTGGGATAGTCCAACCGAAGCTCCAATGATATCTAGTAACTGATCTTTGTCGACATCACGGGTTCTGTAATCATAACCGTACTGACTTGAATTATATACAGAGAAATTAAATCCTTTTGGTTTTTTACCTCCCCACCATGGTTCAGAAAAAGAAACACTATAAGTTCTGTAGTATTTACTTACCTGAAGACGTAATGCGATACTTTGACCATCACCTCTTGGTACGGGTTTATACTCTTTTATATTAAAAATATTTTTTATGGAGAAATTATTAAAGGACAAACCTAAAGTTCCCACAAAGGCACCTCCACCATAACCTCCCTGTAATTCGATCTGACTTGAACCTTTTTCCGAAAGGCTGTATTCGATATTTGCTGTTTTATCCTGGAAATTTGGTTGAACATCAGGTACAATATTTTCTGCATCAATATATGTGAGCTGACCCAATTGTCTAATGGTACGAACAATATCCGATTTACTGAAAAGATCTCCAGGTCTTGTAAATACTTCACGATATAAAACATGGTCATTTGTTACATCGTTACCTTTGATCGATACTTTATTTATGGTTGCTGCTTCGTCTTCAACAATTCTAATTTCGAGATTAATGGTGTTATTATCGGCACTGGTTTCAACAGCATTAACTCTTGAAAACAAATAACCATTATCTAAATATGTATTTGTAATATCTTGTGATTCAGGTGATCCATCACCGTAAACTCTTTCGTTTAAGGCTTTTCCATTGTAGGTAACTCCTTCATCAATACGTAAAATACTTTGTAATTGCTGATCAGTAAAAACAGTATTTCCTAAAAAGTCAATTTTTCCGAATTTATATCTGTTCCCTTCATTAACTGTAATATCAAGGTTGATAGTATTGTCATCATTCCATGAAATAGAATCTTTTAAGATCAAGGCATCTCTATATCCTTTTTCCTGATATTTTTCTACCACTTTTTCCAGATCGGCTTCATAAAGATCATCTACAAATTTTGAAGGAGAAAACATTTGCATGATTCCTTTTTGCTTTGTTTTTTTAAGCTGTTTTCGAAGCTTTTTATCTGTTAAAGCCTGGTTGCCATGAAAAGTGATGTTTTTAATTTTAATTCGACTTCCTTTATCGATCAACACTAAGGCAT
The DNA here is from genome assembly GCA_029939235.1 of Flavobacteriaceae bacterium. GTDB lineage: Bacteria > Bacteroidota > Bacteroidia > Flavobacteriales > Flavobacteriaceae > Lutimonas. The sequence goes on along the minus strand of JAOZTG010000078.1, from coordinate 930 downwards.
CCTTCGTATTTGGTTTTGTAGTATCAGCCTTTGTAGATATCGTTGCTTTTGCTTTCAAAAAACCTTTTTCACGATATTTGTTTTCGATAAAATTTTCAGTGGTTGTGATCAGATTCTCGGTGAGCATTGATCCATTCTGAAATTCGATCTCTTTTTCAAGGTCTTGTATCTTTGACTTCTTAATTCCTTTGAAAGTAACCGAACCTACTTTGTCTAATTCCGAAACCTCTATTTCCAAATAAACAACCTCTTTGTCCATTTTGGTTACAAAAACCTCTACATTACTAAAAAGCTTTGAAGTCCACAATTTCTTAATTGCAGAGGATAGTTTATCACCTGGAATCTTAATTGATTGACCTGTGTTTAAACCCGAAAAAATTAAGATTGATTGTTCAGATATGGTTTGATGCCCTTTAACACTGATTCCTCCAATAACATATTTTTTGTTTTTTTGGATATCGATTGGGCCACTTGGTTCTATTTTTACAATTGTATCACTTGCTTTTTTAACAGGTACAATTGTATCGCTAACAGCTTTATTTGTTGGTTTTGTATTCTTTGAATCCTTTTCTTGAGCGTTTGCTGTAAATAAGGTAAAGATTAAAAGTAGGGGTAATATACTGAAATTCAGCCTATATGTCGCCGTCATTAATTTGTTCACTAATTTTTCCAAATCGTCTCTCTCTGCTTTGATAATTTAATATTGCCTCGTAAAAATCTTCCTTATTAAAATCGGGCCATAACACATCTGTAAAATATAATTCAGCGTATGCAATTTGCCAAAGTAAAAAATTACTTATGCGTTTTTCGCCACTGGTTCTAACCAAAAAATCAACGACGGGCAAAGTAAATGTATATAAATGACTATTTATAATATTTTCATCAATTTCTTCGATTTTTAGTTCATTATTAACAATTTTTTTAGAAATA
>JAOZTG010000227.1 GCA_029939235.1 Flavobacteriaceae bacterium | reverse complement strand
TGAAAGTAAATTTATTTATTAAAGTATCCTTATCGTTCCTATTGTTTTATTTTAGTAACTCAATTGCTCAAAATAAAAAAGCAGATTATTCTTTTATTGCCAAAGGACTGGAATGGAAAGGTGTTGCTGTTCAGGATAATAATTATAGCCTATGGGGTTGTGCTCCAATTCAGGGTGATGAAGGCAAAACACATTTATTTATAGCGCGTTGGCCTGAAAAAAATGTGGATCCTGCATGGAGAAAATCTTCTGAAGTAGCACACTATGTTTCTGACAATCCGGAAGGACCATTTGTTTTTTCAGATGTTGCAATAAAAGGAACAGGTAAAGATACCTGGGATAAATATGCTCCTCATAATCCCGAAATTAAAAAGATTGGCGACAATTATGTATTACTTTATATAGCAAATACCAATTATAAACAACCTCCTCACCCGTCGAATCAAAGTATTGGAATGGTTATTTCAAAAAGTCCGTATGGCCCCTGGAAAAAAGTTGGTAAAAATGGATTAATTCTAAATGCAAACAGTGATTCCACTAAATGGTGTTATAAATCGGCAAATGGTGTTGCCAATCCTGCTTTTGTTGCTGCAAACGGAAAATTTTATTTATACTTTAAGGCCAGAGGAAAAGATGGGTTGAGATACGGATTGGCAATCTCAGATAAATTAGAAGGTCCGTATATTATTTCAAATGAACCCATTACAGATAATCATGCAACTTTAGAAGATGCCACCGCATTTTATTATAAGGATGCTTTTTATTTACTTACTACGGATAATCACGGAAAAAATACAGGTATTGTCGGTGGTGGAACTTTATGGAAATCCAAAGATGGTCTAAATTATAAACTAAAAGATGCTACCGTTGCTTACGATCGATTACCTAAATATTATACAAAATATAATATAAAGAAAGTCACTAAGATATACGGTCCAGATCCTAAATTTGAACGACCAAAAATTTTAATGATTGATAATAAACCTACTTATTTATACGCACCGAGTGGCTGGAATGTATTTGGAGGTAAACGAACTGTAGGTCATGTATTAAAAATAAATATTTAAATAGTAACTTTTTAGATACCTCCATATTACATTCGTCGAAAAAATTTAATCATTCTGTTAAAGGTATCTAAATTGAAAATAATATAATAAACAACAAATATTAAGTTAACCAGAAAAATATTGTTTCTTTGGTTTTAGCAAATTAATCTTAATTCCTGAATAAAAAAATATGAGCAATAGTCACAAAATTCCGGTAGTATCTAAAGAAATGCTGGTTCCGTTTATTTTAATTACATCGCTATTTGCCCTTTGGGGTTTTGCAAATGATATTACTAATCCTATGGTATCGGCATTTAAAAAAATATTAGAATTAAATAACACCCAGGCATCTTGGGTACAGGCTGCATTTTATGGAGGTTACTTCACAATGGCACTTCCGGCAGCTTTTATAGTAAAAAAATATTCCTATAAAGTGGGTATTATCGCAGGACTCATTTTATATGCCACAGGGGCATTACTTTTTTATCCGGCAGCAGCCTTTGAAAACTACTTTTTCTTTTTAGCTGCATTATATATTTTAACATTTGGACTAGCTTTTTTAGAAACTACGGCAAACCCATATATCATGTCAATGGGATCTGAAAAAACAGCTACTCAGCGTTTAAATCTAGCTCAAGCCTTTAATCCACTTGGTGCACTTACCGGTTTATTTGTTGCTCAGACCTTCATTTTAGGTGCATTACAATCAGATGATGTTGACGCAAATGGAAACGGAATTTATGAAACCTTAACCGGAACAGCAAAAGCAGCAGTAAAAACTTCAGATTTAATGGTGATAAGAAACCCTTATGTTGGTCTGGGGTTATTGGTAATTGTAATGCTGGTTATTATTTCTTTTGTTAAAATGCCAGAGAAAAAAGAAAGTGAAAATTCTTCCGGAATGATTGCTTCCATCAAACGAATTTTCAAGAATGAAAGATTTGTAGGAGGTGTAATAGCACAAATGTTTTATGTTGGTGCACAGATCATGTGCTGGACCTATATATACCAATATGCTGAAAACCTTGGAATAAATAACAAAGATGCTGTGTATTACGCATATATGGCCTTAGGTGTATTTTTGGCAGGTAGATTTATATTTACTTTCCTTTTAAAATATATTGACTCCGGAAAATTATTAATGATCTTATCTTTTGGAGCAATTGCATTTACTTTAGGAACCATCTTTATTCATGGTATGGGTGGACTTTACAGTTTGGTATTAGTATCCTTTTGTATGTCATTGATGTTTCCAACTATTTATGGTATTGCATTACATGGTTTAGGCGAAGACGCCAAACCGGCATCTGCATTTTTAGTAATGGCAATTGTAGGTGGAGCATTTATGCCAATTTTACAAGGTCTGATCATGGATCTTGGAGGAAAAGGATATGACGATATTAGAATTCTTGGTGTACCGGAAGTAAATTTCTCTTTTGTTTTGCCAATGATTGGTTTTATGGTGGTAGCACTTTATGGGTTCAGGACTTATAAAAATGCTAAGACAACTTAAGAAAATAAGTTATTTCGCATTTTTTTTAAGAAAAATAGTTAATTTGTGTAAGCAATACTTTAGTGAAATTCCTTACACAAATCAAATCCTAAAATTCTATTGTTTATTAAATAAATCAGTATAATATTTATAGAAAAGAGGAATCGTTTCTATCCCTTTTAAATAATTGAATATACCATAATGTTCATTAGGTGAATGAATTGCATCACTATCTAAACCAAATCCCATTAAAATAGTTTTACTCTTTAACTCCTGTTCAAAAAGAGCCACAATTGGAATACTTCCTCCTGACCTTTGCGGAATAGCTTCTACACCAAAAGATTCTGTATAAGCTCTGTTTGCAGCTTTATATCCAATATTATCAATAGGAGTTACATATGCATGTCCGCCATGATGAGCAGTTACTTTCACTTTAACAGATTTTGGAGCAATACTTTTAAAATGATTCGAAAACATTTCAGTAATTTCATCAGGATCCTGATCAGGAACCAAACGCATGGAAATCTTTGCAAAAGCTTTACTTGCGATTACTGTTTTAGCTCCTTCACCGGAATATCCTCCCCAAATACCGTTAACATCTAAAGTTGGACGAATGGAATTACGTTCGTTTGTTGTATAGCCTTTTTCACCGTAAACATCTTCAATATCCAATGCTTTTTTGTAAGCATCTAAGGAAAAGGGAGCTTTCGCCATTTCAATTCTTTCTTCATCAGAAGCCTCTATTACTTTATCATAAAACCCAGGAATGGTAATATGATTGTTTTCATCATGTAAGGAGGCAATCAATTTAGTTAAAATATTGATCGGATTGGCAACAGCCCCTCCGTAAAGGCCAGAATGTAAGTCCCTGTTTGGACCGATAATTTCTACTTCCACATAACTTAAACCACGCAAACCGGTAGTAATAGATGGTTGCTGGTTACTGATCATACCAGTATCTGAAATGAGGATCACATCATTACTTAATTTTTCCTGATTTCTTTTAACAAACCATTCCAAACTTGGCGAACCAACTTCTTCTTCTCCTTCTATCATAAACTTGACATTACAAGGTAAAGTATCATTTTGGATCATATACTCAAATGCTTTTACATGCATAAATAATTGACCTTTATCATCACAAGCCCCACGGGCAAAAATTGCTCCTTCCGGATGAATATCTGTTTTTTTAATTACAGGTTCAAAAGGTGGAGAATCCCATAATTCAATAGGATCTGCAGGTTGCACATCATAGTGTCCATAAACTAGGACAGTTGGCAATTGTTCATCGATTATATGTTCTCCATACACAATAGGGTTACCTGGGGTTTCACATATTTCTGTTTTTTTACAGCCTGCTTTTTCCAAAGATTCTTTAATAGCATCTGCTGTTTTAAGGATATCTTTTTTATACTCTAGATCGGCACTAATAGAAGGGATTTTCAATAGGTCAATTAATTCACTGATAAACCTCTCTTTATTTTCTTGAACGTAAGTTTTTATTGTTTTCATGGGATGAATATTATTTAAAGCAAAGGTAGAAAAAAGATAATACTTATTTTTATCAGAAATATTTTACTTTTCCCAAATAATATTTATTTAGGATGTTTTGTAATTTATAAATTTGTTTATATTTGCAAACCCAAATGCGGGCGTGGTGAAATTGGTAGACACGCTAGATTTAGGATCTAGTGCCTCACGG
>JAOZTG010000226.1 GCA_029939235.1 Flavobacteriaceae bacterium | reverse complement strand
GGTTCTACTGTTATTTTAATGAGGCATTGCCAAATTTAACTTTTTATTCTTTTTTACTCATCCATTTCCTATTGGTTTTGGAATTCGTGATGTGCTTCGCAGTTTGGATAAAAAAAGAAACAAAAAAATCTCTACTGGATGAGGTGATTGCTTCACACCATTCATTCCCATGCCTGCATGCTCTTTTTACCTCCGTTACTCTCCGGTAAACGCAATTCCGGCACTCCATTCATTATCACTGCATCCAGCAACATCACGATAATAGTCTTAGTTTAAAACATTATTTCTATTTTATGATAAAAATGGTTTAACCCATTTTTTAAATCCCCCATTAAATTCATGGTAGTACCCTTTATAAAAATCATCCCGAAAGCTTTCGGGAGCAGCCGAGTGATTTTCGAGCAAGCTCTCAACTTCTCGGTTTTACTAAGTTTTTATTTTATTTAGAACATCAAATTCTTGAATGCCACCCTTCAAACAAGTAATATTAAATAATGTTTTTTTAGATTTTACATTAAATTTGTGGTAGTATCTTATAATTAAATACGGATGCTAAAATATTAGTTTTACACCGTATCAAAAGTTATTTTAAGAAATTGTTTTTCACCTCAAATAAAGACCAAATTAACAGGAAAGTTGAAATTATTTGTATGATTTTTATCATTTTCTTTTAATAAAGTGTTCATTACTTAAAATAATTATTCAATCAAAAATTAATTTACTTTTATAAACTGTAAATAATCATCGTTTTTAGCAGCAATGATATATTTTTTCCCGGCAATATAGATCATTGTAAGATCTTTGGTGTCTCCTTCAATGAAAAGACCGCTGTCATATGCCTTTACCGGTTCAAAAACACCTTTGCCATTTCCTTTTAAGTATAAACCAATTCCAGCATCGTTTCTGGGAGTTTCTACTTCTGAACCATATAGATTTCCTGCTATAACAATATCGAGGTTAGCATCATTATCAAAATCCTGAACGAGGATCTGATTGATATTGGAGATCTGTGCCAGATTGGGCAAATTATGCATAGTAAATTCTCCACCCTTATTTTCAAGATAGATACTTGCAAAGGATCTTATTCTGTAGTTTAAAGAGTTCTCCAGATCTTTTTTGGTATAAACATCTTCTAAGGTTGCAGTAGAAAACTCATCATAATTTTTAAACTTCTTTTTAATAGCAGGAATCTGTTGTGATGAACATGATCTGCCACGTACCGGAAATTTAGTACCTTCATCATAATAACTTAAAACAATATCCTGGTGTTTGTTTTTATCAAAATCATTTAAATACACATCAAATGTTTCATTTTCAGTGGCTTTATATTTGTAATTCAGACCTAAATTTCCAACAATAAAATCCATATCTCCATCTTTGTCAAAATCTCCTTGGTCAATGCTAAACCACCAGCCGTTGGATTTGTCAAGATCTAATTTTTTTGTTACATCTTCAAAAGACCCATTCACATTTAAAAATACAGTTATTGGCATCCATTCTCCAACGATCATAAGATCTGTCCAGCCATCTTTATCAATATCGGTCCAAACAGCATCTGTAACCAATCCAAGATCTTTAAATCCGGGAGCTTTTTCTGTAGTTACATCTTTAAACTGAGGCTTTCCTTTGGTACTAATATTTTCAAGCAAATAGCTGTCGGCGGGAACAGGGTAATTTTTGGGAACAAGTCTTCCCCCAACAAAAAGATCGAGATCCCCGTCTTTATCATAATCAAAACTTTTTACCCGGTTACCGCTTGTGAGCATTTTTGGTAAGGCATCAGTCGATTTGGTAAAATTTCCTTTCCCGTCATTTACATATAATCTGTCTTGCAGATATTCCGAATCGTAATCGAATTCATTTCCGCCACTTACCAGATAAATATCGTTATCTCCATCATTATCTGCATCAAAAATAAGACTACTCATATCTTCACACAATCGATCTTCCTTAACAGTTTTGAATTCTTTTCTCTCAAAGCCATTTAAATTCTGAAAATAAATACCTGTTTCATAATTGCTTGCAGCTCCGATAACAAAATCGTCTAAACCATCTCCATTAAGATCACCAACAGATATCCCGGGGCCAAAACTGGATGTTTTATGTGGTAAAAGGACTTCCTTTTCAAAATCATCATAAGTATTTTCTGTATGTTTATGGTGAATATTTAGAATAGAATCATGGATAGTAGTAAATAAATAATTCTTTATTTGATTTTTCTTAGATGAAACACTTGCAACAGCATCGTTATAATTTATTTTTAAAAACTGATTGCTTTTGATACTCGTTAAGATTTGCTGTTTTTTATCGGGCCAAATTATTTTGACAGAATCAATCGTTTTGATATTTCCTACACCAAAATGGATCTGTGGCGCAACCGAAGATTGAAAACCTCTTGTTAATGTAAGTTCCTGTAATTGTTTTAAACTGTCCGTTAGCAAAATAACTTTTACACCAATTCCAAAAGAATTGCCTTTTGGTCCGTTAAAATTCAGAGACAGATAATTATTTTTCTCAGAGCTAAAATTTTCAAAAACAGACGCCTGATCATCAATATTGTTGATCACGATTTCCAAATCGCCATCATTGTCAAGATCAGCATATACACTTCCGTTGGAAAAACCTTTAAAAACAATGCCCCATTCTTCATTTACCTTTTTAAAAGTAAGGTCACCATTATTTTTAAATACAAAATTATCAATCTTTTCAGAAGGGATGGATAAACTCATTGCCAGCAGACTGTCTCTGCTCAATTTTTTCTTTCCAATTTTATTGAAAAAATCCTTATTATTGATTTCTCTTCTCGTTCCGTTGGCAATAAAGATATCTTTCCATCCATCATTATCAAGATCGGCAAAAAGAGGTCCCCAGCTCCAGTCGGTTGTAGCAATTCCTCCCAATCGTGAAACATTGCTAAACACAGGAATAGTAGCTTTTAAATTGCCATTATTTAACTGCAGCATATTTTGCATGTACTGGTAGCCAAAACCTGTATTAACAGTATTCCAGAATTTTCCGGGATCCATACCGGCCATATTCGCTTTTGATCTGCGGTTATCGCCCGGGGTCATGTCCATTTGAAAAATATCTGGTAGCAAGTCGTTATTATAATCAGCAATATCAACACCCATTCCAAACTGGGCCATTTGTTTTACTGCATCCTGCATATGATTGGTGAATGTCCCGTTTCCATTATTGATATACAGAAAGTCGGGAACATTAAAATCATTGGAAACATATATATCAGGATAACCGTCATTATTAAGATCAGAAATCGTTGCACTATTGGTAAGACCAAATGATCTTACACCTGCTTCATCTGTCACATCCGTAAAGGAACCGCCATCATTTCTGTAAAGATGGTCACTTTCAATATCCTTTGGATCACCCATCTTAAACAAATAGTAATTATTTGGTGCATTAAACCTGGTAGGAGGGTAGTTAGCTACATAAAGATCAAGATCACCATCCATATCATAATCGAAGAAAGTTGACTGAACAGCATTTCCAATATCGTCAATACCGTAATTTTTGGCACTTTCTGTAAAGGTCTCATCACCGTTATTGATATAAAGCACATTATTTTTTGGACTGAATTTACCTCCTACAGAACAGTAAATATCTAAATATCCATCACTATTTACATCGGCCATCGTAACACCGGTATACCATCTGTTATCACCTGCTATTCCAGCTTTATCAGAAATATCTTCAAATTTCATGTTTCCTTTATTGAGGTACAATTTATTCTGAACCATATTTCCTGTAAAGTAAAGATCAATAAGCCCATCATTATTAATATCACCAGCCGAAACACCGCCTCCCATATAAATATAGCCATAGGTAAAATAATTGATAGAATCATTTTCTGTAAGTGCATTGATAAAATTAATTCCCGTTTGTTCTGATGAGAGAGAATTAAATATTTTTGATGTTTTATTTGTGGATGAGTTCTTGCAGGAAATGGCGGTTAGCAGAATAATGATTACATAAAACAATTTACTCATGATCGTTCAATTTAATTTTAATTTATAGGGAGATGAATATAAAAAAAACAGGGCATTTATAATTTAAATGCCCTGTTTTTAATCAATCGGATTAGATTAATTTTAGTAACCCGGATTTTGTGTTATGATCCCACCACTTAAATCAATTGCATTAAGCGGAATTGGCATAAGATTGTGTTTATCCTGATAGGATTTTGCAGCAGTTCCGAAAGGAGTAATTGTACGTGCTTCATTGCT
>JAOZTG010000077.1 GCA_029939235.1 Flavobacteriaceae bacterium | reverse complement strand
GGGCAGGAATCAGTAGAATAACAAAGTTTCCTGTTGTTATTGCCAATGCATTTAGATCGGTTAAATGTTTTTTAAGAATGTTGATATTAAATGAGAAACCTGCGGAAGCAATAATTATAAAAAAAGCATATATATAATTTTGATCAGGATTTACTTCTGCACCTTTTAAAATTAGAATAATAGAACCAATAAGACCGATAATAATACCCAAAACCTGCTTGCGAAGAAATGTAAAACCATAAAATAATGCTCCTACAATAAGAGTGTTCAAGGGAGTTATAGAATTTAAAATAGATGCAATGGAACTGTCAATATTCTGAATTGCATATGCAAATAAAAACACAGGGAAAAATGTACCTAAAAGAGCTGTTAAAGTAATATAATACCACTGATCTTTATTGATTTTTGGAATGTACTTATAACCAATTGTAATTAGAATAATTGCAGTAAAGACCATTCTTAGAGATCCAACCTGTATAGGAGTAAGATTTATCAGTGCCTTTTTCATTAAGATGAATGAACTTCCCCAAATAACGGAAAGAAGCACTAAATAGAACCATCGCAACTGTTTATTATTCATTTGATCATTTTGACTTTGCAAAAGTCGATTAAATAAATTTAATTATTAACTTTGTTAGCAAATCTTGGCAAATGAAATTTAAAAACTTTTATTCAATATTGTTTATCGTATTTCTTTTATTTACTTTCTGTGAAAAATCAGTTGAGAAGAACGATGTGCCATCAACTGTTCATAAAGAGATTGCTGAAAACATTAAGAATATTGAGGTAGATATAGAAGGAATGACCTGTGAAATAGGTTGTGCAAAATTGATACAGTCTAAATTATACAAAACTGAAGGAGTAAAATTTGCTGAAATTAGTTTTGATAATAAAAAAGGTAAGATCAGTTTTAATGCGAATAAAATTTCTACAAATGAGATTAAAAATGAAATACAAAAAATTGCGGGAGGTGATCTGTATAAAGTGACTCATAGTAAAGAAGTTGAATCTTTTACTGAGAGAAATAAAATAGAGTGATGTTTGCGGGATTTTATAAATTATTCCGTTTATTTGCAGAAAATATAACAACTAAATACAAATATAATGAAATTATTAAAAAGTTTATTGGCAATTGCTATTGTTAGTTTAATTGCTGTATCATGTAATGATACAAAAAAAGGAGCTGAAAAAGACCTAGAAGAGGCTGTAGAAGCTACAAAAGAAGTAGCTGATGAAGCTGTAAAAGCTACAAAAGATGCAGCTGAATCTGTAGCAGAAACTGCTGGAGAGGTTGCAGATGCTGTTGAGGAAACAGCAGAAGAGGTTGCTGGTGATGTACAGGATGCAGCAGACAAAGTTGTAAGCTGGTTAGATACACCTGTTACATACCCAAAAGATGTTAAGTTACAAAATGATGTTATTGCAACTAAGAAAATTATGGTAAAAGCAAACCCAAAAGTAGGAGGTTTTTTTGGTAAAGCTTATGGCTATGCAATTTTTCCTAAAATTACAAAAGGTGCTTTTGTAGTTGGCGGAGCAGGAGGAAAAGGATTGGTTTTTGAAAAAGGTATTGTAATTGGTGAATCAACTTTAATGCAGGCTACTATTGGTGCACAAATAGGTGGACAACAATATTCAGAGTTTATCTTATTTGAAAATAAGGCTGCACTAGATCGTTTTAAAAACAAGAAATTTAAATTTGCAGGAGAGCTTTCTGCTGTAGCATGGGATAAGGCAGATTCTAAAAACATTGATTATCAGAGTGGGGTTGCTGTTTATACCTATTCTAATAAAGGTTTGATGGCAGAAGTTTCTGTAGGAACCCAAAAATTTAAGTACAAAGACGGAATTAAGTAATTTTTTATTATTTATAATTTAAGCCTCAAGTTTTTAACTTGAGGCTTTTTTATGCTAATTATTGGTGGTTTTAGATGAAATTCATATTTTTTTGGCCTTTCTTTAGATTTTCTACAGAAATTATGCTTTATTTACGCCTTAACAAATTTTTAACTTAAATTTTAATAGATGAAATTATTTAAAGGATTAATAGTAATTGCTATAGTTAGTTTGATAGCTATATCATGTAATGACACAAAAAAAGGAGCAGAAAAAGATTTAGAAGAAGCAGTTGAAACAGTAGAGGATGCTACCGATGAAGCTGTTGATGCAACGAAAGAAGCTGATGCTGCAAAAGAAGTTACTAAACCAGTAAGCAATAGTGCTAAATCAACTGAAAAAGCAATTGAAACCGAAGTAAAAGGTGTAAATGTTGAGGGTTTATTAATTGAAACAAAGGCAGAAACACCTGTAATTTATCCTGGTTGTGAAGGTACTCAAGAAGAAATAAGAGCCTGTTCCAGAAAAAGATTCAAAAAGTTTCTTGTTAATAACTTTGATAGTGATTTGGCAAACGAAATAAATATGGAAAAAGGTGATCATAAAATAAGAGCAATTATAAAAATTAATGCAGGAGGAAAAGCTTCAGTTATTCGTGTTGACGCAACGAAAGAAGTATTAGAAAAGGAAGTTGTAAGATTAATTGATAAATTACCAGTGATGACTGCAGCAACAAAAGGTGGCGTGCCAGTTGATGTATATTTTGTGTTACCGATTGATTATAAAGTAATTGATTAACAATAGTAGTATTGATTACTGTATAAAATAAGTGGTACAATCAAAAAAAGTATCGAAAAAAACTGCCTTTGTGCAGTTTTTTTTATGCTTGTTTTATTTTTTTCTTCCTTAATGATAAATGTAAAAATAACAAACTTATAAAAAACAATAATCCTGTTAATTGGTGTAATACTGCATAAAGTATTGGAATACCGGTTTTTGATTTTATCAAAGTTAAAATACCTAAAAATATTTGGAAAAGTACAAGTGTATAAGTGTAAGTAAGCCATTTGATAGCACGAGTATAGGAATTATTTCTTTTATAAAAATAGTAGAACATGGTTAAGGCTAAAATGGTATAAGCAATGAGTCTATGTGAAAACTGAATCAATGCCGGAGCAAAATCATAACTGTCATAATTGGTTAAATTGTGTAAAGTCCAGTTCAGGTTGTCTTTTAAAACATCGGGAATGATCTTGCCATTCATGGATGGCCAGGTTGGATAATAAAGTGCTGCTTTCATACCTGACATTAATCCTGCCAGAATTAATTGAATGAAAGTAATAATTAATAAAAAAAGTGTAAATGTTGATTGGTCTTCATTGCTTTTGTTTTCAAAATAATAGACATCTGCAATGGTTTTTACCAAAGCCCCAATTGTTAAAATTGCCAGAATAAAGTGTAAAGTCAATTTATAGGCATTTACCCAGGGTAGGTCTACCAAACCGCTCATGACCGTGATCCATCCGGCAGAAGCTGTTAGTGCTGCCAGTACTACAACTATAAGCAGCCTTTTTATCAAATACCAATCTATTGTTTTTTTTATAGCAAAAATGATAAATGGAATAAGAAATATGATTCCTAAAATCCGAACCCATAATCGATGTGCGAACTCCCAAAAATAAATGGCTTTGAAATTCTTTAAAGTGAACTCAGAATTTATCTTGTGAAACTGTGGTGTTTGTTTGTAAAGTTCAAAAACTTCATTCCATTGCTGTTTGCCTATAGGAGGGATGGTTCCGGTAATGACGTCCCATTTTGTGATCGATAAGCCAGATCCGGTGAGCCTTGAAATACCACCTAAAATAACCTGACCAATGAGCATGAGTAAACCAATGGTTAACCAAAATCTTACTATTTTATTGTATTTGTAATTTTTCAAAACTAAAGTTTCATAATTATTTCCATTCTATTGTTTCCAGTAAATGGATGATGTCCTTTTGAATATAATTGATAGCTGGTTTTATTGAATCATAATTGGGTTGAACATTGAAATAAACAGCCCCGGTAATAAAATTATTAACGCTGTCGGTAGCGTGGAATTGAATTGGAGATGCAGCATTTCCGGTAACTTCATAAATTGCTCCATAAACTTTTTTAGAATCATTTGTATATGGTATAGAGCTTATACCATCTGCTTTAATTGCATGTTTAAATGTTAATTTTTCTGATTCAATAAAAAGTTCTTTTAAGTTATTTTCAATTGTTCTATAGGTTATATTGACGCTTGCATTTAAATTGGGGTAGTTAATGTTTGTCCAGCATTTATTATTTGTTTTTACCACAGCTGTACTAGATGTTTCAAATTTATAGGGGCAATTAGGGTTGTTTGAACGGTAATTTGGTTCCTGATATTCCAATCTCAACTGAGCTTTGGGTTTAGGTAATACATCTTCCTCACAAGAAGAAACCAAAGCACTTAGAAAAAGTATAAAAAAAATAATATTTCTTCCTTTAGAATTTGTCATATCCTTATTGATTTGGTAAAGTTACTTTTATTTTCTTGATACGTTTTTTGTCTAAGGCAATTATTCTAAATTTAAAACCCTTGTGGACGATAATTTGATCCTTTGTAGGGAATTTACTTGTTATTTCTAAAACAAGACCGGCTAAAGTTTCAGCTTCAAATTTAGATTCCTCTAAAATTTCATCTTCAATTTGAAGAATCTTGTAAAAATCTTTCAGGGTGGTTTTACCTTCAAAAATATAATTTGATTTGTCTATTTTGGAGTAAGAAATGTCATCGTGATCAAACTCATCTGAAATGTCTCCAACAATTTCTTCAATAATATCCTCCAGAGTGATCAAACCTGAAGTTCCACCATATTCATCCACAACAATAGCAAGATGATTTTTCATTTCCTGAAATTCCTTTAAAAGGTCATCTAATTTCTTGTTTTCAGGCACAAAAAAGGCTTCGCGAATAATACTTTTCCAGTTATAACTGTTTTTACTTATGTATGGAATTAGATCTTTTGTATATAATACCCCTATGATATTATCAATATTATCTTGGTAAACAGGTATTCTGGAATGGCCTTTTGTAACAATTTTATCTATTATTGAAACAAAATCTTCATCATCTGACAGGGCAAAAATGTCCATTCTAGGGCACATAACCTGTGTGGTTTCCGTATTTCCAAAATTCACAATTCCCTGCAGTATTTTTTTTTCTTCTTTTGTCGTAGCACCTGTGGAGGTTAGTTCCAAAGCCTGTGACAATACTTCAACAGAAAAGTCAGATTTCTTTTTGCTTAATTTTTTTTCAACAACCCCTGTTAATTTTAAAAGCGGGATGCTTAAAAAAGATAATAGTGAATTTAATATAACCATTGGTTTGCCCATGGTAATGGCAAATTTCATCGTATTTCTACTGGCATATACTTTTGGTAAGACTTCGCCAAATAATAATATTAAAAAAGTAACAAGAACTATTTCAATGAAAAATTTTAATATCTCGGAAGTTAGATTTCTAAAAATATAATTCCCAACGTATGCAAATGTCAGGATAAACAAAATGTTTATAAAATTATTGAATATTAATATAGTTGCCAGTAGTTTTTTTGGATTTTGAAGTAAATCGTACACGATTTTTTGATCTGGATTGCTTTCCAGATCTTCATCAAAATCGGATTTGGATAAAGAAAAAAAAGCAACTTCAGAACCAGATATGGTTGCGGATAAAATCAATAAAACAAGTAACATGAATATACCGGAGAGAACTGGCCAGTTGATTTGTGTTATCAATAAAATACTCGAGAATGTTGAATCCAAAGATCAATAGTTTAATTAATAATTTAGCTGAATTGTAAGCTCTTCATTTTTTTTTAGGTTCGAGGTGTTTGAGAATCGTTTTGACTCAATTCTTTTTTAGTTGTTAAAAAAGTCATGTCAACTACGTGAATTTCAGTTGTATACCTTTTGATGCCGTCTTGTTCCCATTGTCGGGTCTTAATTTTACCTTCCACATAAATACGATCACCTTTACTTAAATATTTTTCGCAAATTTCAGCCAATTTATTTTTCACCACTACATTATGCCATTCCGTAGTTGTTACTTTTTCATTGGTTTGCTTGTTGGTATAAGTTTCATTTGTGGCAACAGGAAATCTTCCAATTGAATTTCCTCCTTCAAAATAATGCATTTTCACTTCGTCACCTAAATGACCAATGAGCATAACTTTATTTAATGAATTTCCCATAAAAATAGTTTTATATGTCAAAGATAATATAAAAAATCATGTTGTAATTTTATATTTATCAATAAAGTTTTGAATTAAAGTAGGTACGGCAAAATTATTTAAGTTTTCCCATAAAATACCGTTTTTTAGTTCACTCTTTAATTCAATGATCCAAAAAGTAGTATATAATTTTTGATGTGTTAGTATATGAACAGTTTGTTGTTCATTGAATTTTGTAAGTTTATATTTTTGCTTTCCGGTCACTTGTTGGAATAATTCGGTATGAATTAGGTCGTTTGCATTTATTTCATTTTGTGATTCATGTAAAGGGAATTCGAAAAGGTTTTTCCAGATATCCTTGCCAGTCCTTTGTTGTATGAAGGTTTGCTTTTTATTATCTACAATTAGATAGTTGAAATATCTGTTCTTAACTTTAACTTTATTGGTCTTAACAGGTAATTCTTTGATCTTACTATTCTGTAATGCATAACAACTATTGTTCAAAGAGCATAGGATACAATTGGGGTTTTGAGGTTTGCAAACTACAGCTCCAAATTCCATTATTGCCTGATTGTGAGTGTCTGGTCTTTCAATATCCAGCATTAACTGAGCCAGTTTTTTAAATTCTTTTATCCCTTTCGGGGAGTTGATCGGAGTGTTAATGCCAAAATATCTGGCTAAAACCCTATAAACATTCCCATCAACAGTAGCATAAGGTTTTTTAAAACAAATAGATAATATAGCCGAGGCCGTGTAGTCTCCAATTCCTTTCAGTTTCATCAAATCAGTGTATTCATTAGGAAATTCACCATTTAAATGATTGTTAATATACTGTGCTGTATGATGCAAATTTCTTGCTCTTGAATAATAACCTAAACCCTGCCAAAGTTTTAAAATCTTTTTTTCGTCTGCATTTGCAAGTTGAGAAATATCATTAAAATGGTCAATAAATTTTAAATAATAGGAAGTGCCCTGTGCTATTTTTGTTTGTTGTAATATAATTTCTGACAACCAAATAAAATAAGGGTTCTTGGTTTTACGCCACGGCAAATCACGTTTATTCAATAAATACCACATTATTAATGTGTTAGAAAATTGTGTGTTTCCATCCATTTTGCAATAGTACAATTAATTTATCTAATTAAATTTTAATCAATTAGCTTTCCAAAATTGATTAAATGTATTATATTTGCCGACTCAAATAACGATTACATAATATTATAAATAATTTAAAATGACAAAAGCAGAGATAGTAGCAAGCATTTCAGAAAAATCTGGTATAGAGAAAGCAGATGTTTTAAGAGTGGTTGAAGATTTAATGACAGAAATTAAAGATTCATTAAATAGTGGAACAAATGTTTATTTAAGAGGTTTTGGTAGTTTTATTGTAAAAGAAAGAGCTGAAAAAACTGGTAGAAATATATCAAAAAATACTACAATTAAGATTCCGGCACATAATATTCCAGCGTTTAAACCTGCAAAAGTATTTGTAGAGAGCGTGAAAAATAATGTTCCTGTAAAATAATAAAAACCTAATAATTTAGTTTAATATGCCAAGCGGTAAAAAAAGAAAACGTAGCAAAATTTCTACGCATAAGCGTAAGAAAAGAAGTAGACAAAATAGACATAAGAAGAAAAAATAGGTGATTTATCACCTATTGTTTTCTTTTATGAGTTTACAAGAAAGTTCTTTGACATAAAAATTTGTTGTAAAACAAATTACAGGGTTATAGCATTATAACCTAACAAAAATATATTAACCTATCTGCCTTCGTATGTGATAATACAAAGGTTAGATGCAAAACATAACAGAGTGAAAACAGAATTAATAATAAGATCGAATTCCTCTGATATAGATTTTGCCTTATTAAGAGACGGAAGACTTGTTGAGTTACACAATGAAACTTTGGATAATAAATTCTCAGTTGGAGACATATTTTTAGCCAAAGTAAAAAAAACATTATCCGGTTTGAATGCAGCATTTGTAAATGTTGGAAGTGAAAAAGATGCATTTCTACATTATCATGATTTAGGCCCACAATTAACATCTTTAAAAAAATACACACAACAGGTTTCTTCAGGAAAAAGAAAGGATTACACGTTAAAGAATTTTCATTTTGAAAAGGATATTAATAAACATGGTAAGATTGATGATGCGATAAAATCAGGTCAGAATTTATTGGTTCAGGTAGTTAAAGAACCTATTTCAACAAAAGGCCCGAGAATAAGTTCGGAATTGTCAATTGCGGGAAGATATTTAGTTTTAGTGCCTTTTTCTGATCGTGTTTCGGTTTCTCAGAAAATCACAAATATAAAGGAAAAGGAAAGATTAAAAAGACTGGCACAAAGTATCAAACCAAAAGGATTTGGTGTAATATTACGAACAGTAGCAAAAGGAATTAAGGTTGCAGAATTAGACCAGGACTTGCAAAACTCATTGCAGCGTTGGATAAACATGTGCAAGCAATTACCTCAGGCTCAGGCTCCAAAAAAAGTTTTATCAGAACTGAACAGAGCTTCTTCCATTTTAAGAGATATATTTGATGAATCATTCACCAGTATCATAACGAATGATCCAACATTACATCAGGAGATCGAAGAATACTTAAAGCGAATTGCACCAGAAAAAAAATCTATTGCAAAACAATATACTTCAAGAGTTCCAATATTTGACTTTTATGGTATTGAAAAACAGATCAAAACCGCATTTGGAAAGACTGTTTCGATGAAAAAAGGTGCCTATTTGGTTATTGAACACACAGAAGCTTTACATGTAATTGATGTTAATAGTGGAAATCGTTCAAATAAAGCAAATTCACAGGCAGATACTGCATTAGAAGTGAATTTGATAGCCGCTTCAGAAATTGCACGTCAATTGCAATTGAGAGATATGGGAGGAATTATAGTAGTGGATTTTATTGATATGCATGCAGCAGAGCATAGAAAAAAACTTTATGATTTCATGAGAGAGGAGATGAAAATGTCAAGAACAAAGCATAAAGTGTTGCCTCCAAGTAAGTTTGGCTTGATACAAATTACTCGTCAAAGAGTTCGACCAGAACGTAATATCAAAACCAAAGAAGAGAATCCTAATAAAAATGGAGAAGTAGAAGCGCCTATCGTTTTAATTGATAAAATTGAATATGATCTAAAAAAGATGTTAGAAGGTAATAAGAAAGATGTTGTACTTCATGTACATACATTTGTAGCTTCTCATCTTACTAAAGGTCTCAATTCCATTCAAATGCAATGGTTTCTGAAATACAAAAAGTGGATCAAAATTATTCCAAGAGAAGCTTTTCTTTACTTAGATTATAAGTTTTTTGATAAAAACAATAAATTAATAAGGTAAATATATATCACAAAAGCCCGCTTTTTAAGCGGGCTTTTTTTATGACATGAATTCAGTCAATGATTGAATTCTGTGAAATAATATTAAGTCGAACGCAGGTTTATAGTATAATTTTTTTTATCAATACTTTTGAATCTTCTAGTTGGACCTTGAGGATAAAAATTCCCTGTTTATTAAATGTATTTTTTGATATGACCACCTCTGATCTATTGGTTGTGTAATGTTTGATATTTCTTCCCAGAATATCATAGATATTAATAGAAGAAATAATACTTTTATTTGTTGTTGAAACAATTAATTGTTGTGCTGTTTTTGATATGATCAACTTTTCATTTTCATATGAATCATTAGCAATTGCATCCGTATTTAGTATTGCATTATCAAATTGTAAAGAGAATCTGTCAGGAAGTTCTGATTTACTTTGAATCTTAAAAGTATAGGCTTCTTTATTCAATAGGTGTAGTTTATTTAACGTTTTGTCAAAAAGGTAAATATCCTGCTCATTGAATATGCCTTTTACTTGTGCAAGCTCAATATTCAGTTCTATTTCCTCTTCAATATTAGAGGTCATGCCAATAGGAATAATTTCATCCCCTTGAAAGGGAGGTAAACCCTGAATAGCTAATTTCTGATCATCTGCAATAGAATAGAAAGAGATATAATTATTTGCATCAAATCGTAAGCCATCATAATTTGATTCATAAGAAGAACTTGCCCCATTTATAAATCCAATTAATATTTGATTAAAAGCACCTTCATTATTGTAAAGATTGATCCATATTTTATCTTTTTCATTTGAGTTATCTACTTTTAATGAACCCGATTTAAAGAAATTGGTATTCCCTGTTTTAATTCTCATGTCATTATTAAATTCGATGTTTCCCTGAAGTTTTGCTTCCACAAAAAAACCTTGTCCGCTTGCGATATAGTCAGATGGTATACATCCACTGGAGTTTGCAGATATCCCACCGGTGCCAACGGTGTACATGGCATAATCATCAGCACAATATTTTTGGGTATTGTTTGCTGCTGTACTGTGTGTCCAAAAATAAATAGAACCACTTAAAAATGCTTTGTTGTGTTGGTTGTTCAGTAGTGAATCTGCGCTGATTGCAGAAGGGTAGGGGTTACCTATTAGATTCCAATCGTCTTCATTATTGTTATCGTCACCACTTAAATTGATTGCCATATTAATAATTCCATTGTTGACCTCACCACTAAAAATAACAGACTGGGTATCCATAAATGGGGAAGTATTTGGAGCCATTGCAGTATATCCTTTGCCAATTTCCATGGCTCCGTTTGCCGCCTGCCAGGCGTTTCCATCATCATCATTACTATCATTGTCAGCATCGATATAATTTTGTGTTTCGAAAGTGTAAAATGAATTTTGTGGTGAGGCGGCAAAGACATTTGATAAAGCTACATTTTTAACAGGTGATGACCAATAGGTATAGTCATATGGTTTTAAGGCAGTAGTTGTTTTATGAATATTTATTATTCCGTTATTTTCTATATTCCCTGAGTCATTGATCATCAATAGCGAAGCCTGATGCAATACTTCCAGTGTACCATTTACTGTTAGATCATTTTTTATGGTAATGTGATTTTCAGCCCCAATTTCTATAGTGCTATTGGCATTAATTGTAAGATCACATACCTCTAAATTTCCGTTTGCCAAGGTGTTATAATAAGCATCGATAATAACATTTCTATAGA
This sequence comes from Flavobacteriaceae bacterium, assembly GCA_029939235.1. Taxonomy (GTDB): domain Bacteria; phylum Bacteroidota; class Bacteroidia; order Flavobacteriales; family Flavobacteriaceae; genus Lutimonas. The sequence goes on along the minus strand of JAOZTG010000077.1, from coordinate 3,320 downwards.
TATCGGGTAAACCGTTATCCCAGGTGTTGTTTTCAATAAATGTTGTAGAGCCTAAATAATATTCTCCAATACGTATGTTTAATCCTTCTGTAGCATTATTGATCTCAGAAATATCATAAGTAAACCAATCTTCTACATTAAAACCGGTAGAAGGTTGAACATTTTCACATCCATATTTTCTTACAAAAGAACTATTAGCTCCCCAGTTGCTGTTATTACCGATAATATCAACTTTATTGATCCAGCAGGATTCATCATCTGTAGTTGAAATGATAATCATATCATTGCCATCAAAGGTGCAAATATTGGTTTTTATTTCGGTTCCGTCTATGGCGTATTCCGGAGTGTTTACATTCAAACTGGCTCTGTACTTAATGATTCCACCTGCGTTTAAAACCGGAATAACTATTTTTACAGAAGGCTTTATACCAATAGGATTATTTGCATCATCGTTTCTAAAAAGAGCCAAAAAGTATTCATTTTCCTGGGTTGTATTTTCACTGATATTCGTAATTTCCAGCCACTTATTATTTCCATCTCCTTCATAATATTGGGTAATCATTAATGGACTTGAACTAGATCCGGATCCTTCTCCTTTGATGATGAAATTAAAAGGATTTTCAGAAGCATCATTGTTTATGATGGTTAGCATTGCGGTTTTTATTCCCTTTGTGGAAGGCTTAAAACCAATCTCAAAATGGATACTGTCGTTTGGGGAAATCGGGGGATTAGTTGTGTTGATTAAAGTGAAATCAGATGCGTTTGAGCCTAAAATTTTTATTTCGTCAATATGGAGCATCTCATGGCCGGTATTTTTAATTGTGAAAGATTTGTTGATACTATTTTCTAAGGAGGCATCAACTTCTCCAAAATAAGTATTATTCTTTGCATTGGTGATTAAACTGCCATCTGTAATGTTGTGGAAATTGCCGGTAACTTCAATTTCTGGAATAGCACCACTACAAGAGGATACATGAGATTTTAGATTACTTGTATCTTCCAATCCGTAAATTTCCCATTCTCCATCAGCATATTGATTGTTCGGACTTTGTATAAAACTTTTTCTTCTCAATGTAATGTCCTCTGCAAAGTTGCTGTTGCTACTAATGATGCCAATGATGTCTATAATTTCCTCATTCCTGCGTAGTACAATTTTATCATTTCCGTTAAAGTCCATCACAGAACTGTTTGTTGATATTTCAGAATCAATTCCTAAATTCTCTGTAGCATCTTCGATCAAAAAAGTGTCATAGGCTGAAATTGTTCCGGTAAGGGAAACTGAACCTGTTGGATCTAAATTATCATTTGTGTACTTTGTTAAATTGTAGCCATCCAGTTCTACAATTTGATTTGAAGGATTATAGATCTCGATAAAGTTATTTCTGTAATTTCCTGATGAAGTTCCTTCTATATATTCTGATATCATTAACTCAGAACAATAAGATCTTTGTGTGCCGGTAAGTTTTACATGATCAATTCCTAAGTAGTCATCTTGACCATTTTGTTTAATGAATATTGTTAGACTGATCTGTGAGGAGGTGTTTGGAATATGAATACTTGCTGTCTCCCATCCATTGGTGGATAAATTCGAACTACCTTCAAAAAGTAGTACTTCACCCTGACTTTCATTATCCAAAAATACTTCAAATTTAATATCATCGCCATTATCCAGTTCAAAAGCATTGTAATCAAAACTTAAAACTACATTTCTAAATTCGGAAATATCCACATTGGAAAAGTTGATAGATTCAAAATCTGTCCCACCACAATTTCCGTTAAGATCACGAATTCCCCAGAATTGAATTCCGTCACTTGGTTCTATATTTTCCAACGAAACGTGGTAGTTCCATGAATCTCCATCAGTGGAGCAGGCAGGAGTGGAGGTTGTGAAATTCCAATCATCACCACTGGTTTCAAAACTCTGGTGTGCTATTGTTATTTGAGCATAAAAAGTGTTTATGACAAAACTAAAAACTAGAAAAAAGACATACTTCAGCATAATAATACAGGATTAGTTTGGTTAATATTCAGCGAAGAGTACTTTTGCTACTTCATTTATACCATGAAAAGCAAAAGGTTAACATTTACGGTGGAAGAAGCGCAAAAAAAATTAGAAAGTTACTGTGCTTATCAGGATCGTTGTCATCAGGAAGTAGAGAAAAAACTATATGAAATGCAAATGATTTCAGAGGCTAAAGAATTGATATTGCTGTATTTGATGGAGTACAATTTTTTAAATGAAGAAAGGTTTGCCAAGAGTTTTGCGCGAGGAAAATTCAGAATAAAAAAATGGGGAAAACAAAGAATTATTCGTGCATTGAAGTATAAAGATATCTCTGCTTACAATATCAAAAAAGGATTACAGGAGATTGATAATGATGATTATTTACAAATTTTAAAGGAAATAGCTATCAAAAAAAAGAACGCCATAATCGAAAAAAATGTATTTAAAAAGAGTCAAAAGATAACTAATTTTTTATTGTACAGGGGTTTTGAAAATGATTTGGTCTATCAAGTTGTAAGAGAAATTATGGATGATAAAAATTAAATTATTGATATTGGTCGTGAATACTTTTTAGTATATTTGCATGCCTTAAATAAATTATAATATGAGTTTGCAAAATCAAGTAATGGATCAAATAAAAGCAGCGATGAAATCGAAAGATAAAGTTGCTTTAGAATCGCTAAGAGCTTTAAAATCGGCTTTTTTATTGGCTAATACGAGTGGAAGTAGTGTAGAATTAAGTGAGGAGGAAGAATTAAAAATTGTACAAAAACTTGTCAAGCAAAGAAAGGACAGTGCTGCAATTTTTAATGAGCAGAATAGGGATGATTTGGCAGAACCGGAATTAGCTCAGGCAAAAGTTTTAGAGCAATTTTTACCAGTGCAAATGAGTGAAGGAGAATTGAAAGCCGTAATTGCAGAAATTGTTTCAAAAATAGGGGCAAGTTCTATGAAAGATATGGGTAAAGTAATGGGAATGGCTTCCAAACAATTAGCAGGAAAAGCTGATGGAAAAGCTATTTCAATGGTGGTAAAGCAATTATTGAGTTAAGCTACTAAGCTCTAAAAGAAGATTTTAGATTTGATTTGAATAGATATCAAATCAACTATCCTAGGTCTAACGACTCAAGGAGGTCTTAAAAATTTAAAATTAATTGAGACTAGAGTTGAAGCAAGAAAAAGAGAAAAGTATTTAAAGTCAGGAAATGGCAGAGAATATTTGAAAAAGATAATTAGTAAAAAGGCCCCGTAGTTCAACTGAATAGAATATCAGATTTCGGCTCTGAGGGTTACAGGTTTGAATCCTGTCGGGGTC
>JAOZTG010000076.1 GCA_029939235.1 Flavobacteriaceae bacterium | reverse complement strand
CTAAATGCATTGGCAATAACAACAGGAAACTTTGTTATTCTACTGATTCCTGCCCTTATCATTTTATATTTCACTGATTTTTTCCATGTAGAAACCATTCAAAACTCAAAAGAATCATTGTATTATCTAATTCTTCTGGCAATATTTGGAACAGCAATGGCAAAGACCCTATTTAATAAATTAGTTCAGATATCTTCCCCTATTTTTTCCAGCTCAGTAACTTATTTGATACCGGTTGTTGCCATTTTTTGGGGAGTTTTAGATGGCGAAAAATTGCATTTTTCGCAAATCCTTTCCGGAGCTTTGATTTTATTCGGTATTTACTTAACCAATAAAAGTAAATGACAATTATAGTTTACAGCAGATCAATTCCTTTTCCAGTATTTAATGGAAGAAAATATATTTTTTCAATTTGATAAAAAGATGTATATTTGCACCCGCCTAAATATTAGGTGTGTTGATATTAAAAATTAATAAAGCGAAAAACATAAATTTATGTATGCAATTGTAGAGATAGCAGGGCAGCAATTTAAAGTAGCAAAAGACCAAAAGGTTTTTGTACATCGTTTACAGGATAAAGAAGGATCAAAAGTTTCTTTTGACAATGTTCTTTTAATGGATGATGGAAAAATTACCATTGGCGCCCCAGCTATAAAAGGTGCAGTAGTAACTGCCAAAGTTTTAAGTCACTTAAAAGGTGATAAAGTAATCGTTTTTAAGAAAAAACGTAGAAAAGGATATATAAAGAAAAATGGTCACAGACAATTTTTAACGGAGATCCAGATCGAAAGTATTTCAACCAAAGCTCCTGCTAAAAAAGCAGCTCCAAAAAAAGAGGAAAAGCCGGTTGAAGCTAAAAAAGAAACTGCTAAAAAACCGGTAGCTAAAAAAGCTCCTGTTAAAAAAGCAGTAACTAAAGAAAAAGTTGAGACAACTAAAAAAACTGCTACTAAAAAAACTGCTACTAAAACAGCAGCTAAAAAGCCAGCAGCTAAAAAAGAAAGTCCAAAAAAATAATTTAACCATTAAAAAATTAGATCATGGCTCATAAAAAAGGTGTAGGTAGTTCTAAGAACGGTAGAGAATCAGAATCGAAACGATTAGGTGTAAAAATATTTGGAGGACAAGGTGCTATTGCAGGTAACATTTTAGTTCGTCAAAGAGGAACAAAACATCATCCAGGTGAAAATGTTTATATGGGAAAAGACCATACTTTACATGCTTACGTTGATGGTATTGTGAAATTTACTAAGAAAAAAGATAACAGATCTTACGTTTCTATTGTTCCGATAGAAGCTTAATTTTAAAATTGTTTTAAAAATACCTGAACCCCTGCAAATTGCAGGGGTTTTTTATTGCACAAAAATAAATACATCAATATTTCGTATTTATATGCCATAAATTTTATTTTTGTTCATTGAATATCCAAACGCTAAGAGTTGAGCACATTAAAAAGGTTTTTTAAAGACACTATTATTTACGGTATTGCGGCAGTATTGCCAAGAGCCATCAATATTATTTTAGTAAAACTGCATACTAACACCTTGCAAAGTGATAAATATGCTGAAAACACCATCTATTTTGTGTATGCAGCTTATTTCAACGCCATTTTAACCTATGGCATGGAAACAGCTTTTTTTCGCTTTTTCACAAAGGAAAAGGAAAAAGGCAAAGTAATCTCTACGGCTTTTATCAGCTTAATGGTAACCACCTTATTATTTTTAGCTGTAATGCTCACATACAGTCAGAATATTGCCGGTTATTTTGGCTTTGCTGATCCGGTTTATTTACAGATACTTATTTTGGTAACAGCCTTTGATACCTTGGTAGTTATACCTTATGCATATTTAAGAGTAAGCAACCGACCAATAAAATTTACACTTTACAAGATCATCAATATTATTATCTATGCTTTTTTTAATTTGTACTTTTTGCTTTATGTTCCTTATGCAATAAAGAACGGTCATTTTGTCCCATCTTTTATCAAGGGGAGTTTCCATCAAAATCCATTGGTTTTTTATATTTTTATGGCAAACCTGATTGCCAGTTTTACCACTTTTATTCTACTGCTCCCTATCATATTCAAGTTTAAAATTTCTTTTGATAAAAAAATACTTGGAAAAATGCTAACCTATGGTTTACCAATTATGGTAGGAAGTATTGCTTTTGTGACCAATGAAAATTTAGATAAATTACTTTTGAGTAAATATTTAGGAAAAGAACAAATGGGTATTTATGCAGCCTGTTATAAATTAGGAGTATTTATGACCTTATACATCATGGCATTCCGGTTAGGCGCTGAACCATTTTTCTTTAACCATGCCAAGGAGAAGAACGCCAAAGAAAGCTATGCTAAGATCTTGAACTGGTTCACTATTATTGGAGCCATTTTTATGTTGATAATCGTAACTTTTATTGATAGTTTTGCCCATATCCTGCTAGGTAAAGATGAGTATTTTCAGGCATTAGCTATCGTACCAATTATATTATTGGCGAATTTATTTTTAGGTATTTATAACAATTTATCCGTTTGGTATAAATTGACAGACAAAACAAAATATGGCATGTATTTTTCCATTATTGGAGCTGTAATTACTATTGCATTTAATATTGTTTTTATCCCAATAATTGGATTTATGGCATCAGCCTGGGCTACACTTATTGCTTATGGATTCATGGCTGCTACATCTTATTTTTACGGGAAAAAATATTATCATGTTCCTTACAATATGAAAAATATATTCACTTATATAATTCTTTCAGTAGCCTTGTCTTATATATCTTTTATCTATTTTAGAGGAAATCTATTTATTTCCTCTATTTTTGTAGTTTTATTTTTAGGATTTACTTTTTGGAATGAAAAAAACGAAATCAAACAAATATTAAAAAAATGACAATTAGAATAATAAACAAATCGAAACACCAAACTCCAGGTTATGAAACTTCGGCTTCCGCAGGAATGGATATCCGTGCAAATATTACCGAATCTATTACTTTAAAACCTTTGGAGAGAGCCATCATAAAAACAGGATTATTCATTGCTTTACCTGAAGGATATGAGGCGCAGATAAGACCCCGAAGTGGATTGGCTGCCAAGCATGGAATTACTGTTTTAAATGCACCCGGCACTATTGATGCAGATTACAGAGGAGAAATTGGAGTGATCTTAGTAAACCTCTCTAATGATAATTTTACAATAAATGATGGTGACAGAGTTGCACAGATGATAATTGCTGCCTATGTACATACTAAATGGGAGGAAGTAAACGTTTTAGATGATACCAAACGTGGCTCAGGTGGATTTGGCAGTACTGGAATTTAGTTTTGAAATCTAAACAATTATATATGAAAATAATAAATTTACTCTTATTTCTAATGGCTTTCTCAGCATTTGGCCAAAGTAACACTACAGCTCAGATCAAAAGTATTTCAATAGAAGCCTGTAGTTGTATTTCGGAAATTAAAGCTGATGATACGGCAAAAAATGATGCAATAAAGAATTGTATTTCTAAATCATTAACTGAAATTGAAAGATCTGACAAAGAGAAAAGTTTAAAAAATGTTGATTCTGAATCAGCGTCTTTTAAAAAGATCCAAAGTTACGTTATTGAAAATTGTGATGCATTAAAAAACCTGCTACTAACTGAAAATCAACAATTCAAACATGCGACATCTTCCAATGTTTTGGCCCAGTTGGCTTATGATGATGGCATGGATTATATGGGAGAACAGGATTATGAAAATGCTATTTTGAAATTTAAAAAAGCTACTGATATTGATCCTGATTTTGCTTTTGCATGGGATAATTTAGGCGTATCCTATCGTATTACAAATCAACATGATCAAGCGATTAAAGCTTATAAAAGATCCTTGGATATCAATCCTTCAGGAAGACTTCCATTATTGAATATTGCTGTTGCATATAATTTAAATAAAGATTATAAACAGTCTATAAAGTACTACAAAAAATTTATTTCTAATTACGATGAGGATCCGGAAGGTTATTACGGACTGGGATTAATTCTTTATACAAATGACAAACAGGAACAAGGTCTTGATAATTTAATCCATGCTTACACTATTTATACAGCTCAGAATTCACCGTATGGTTCAGATGCTGCAAAAAAAATTGGGTATATGTACAATGATCTAAAAAACCAAAATAAACTTGAAATATTCAACAAGGTTGCCACCAAGTATAATTTATCAATTAAAAGTAATTAAACCGCTATTTTACATTTTCAATTACATGATCAATTTTATCCATTGTTTTTTGTGGAATGTATCGTTTGGCAGCTAAAACCACTCCAAAAACAATAAAAAATATACCCAAAGCCTGACGTATTTTTCTTAAAACAACTGGAGTAAGTTTTTTTTGCAGTTGTTTTGATGCTGTTATTTTAATCATATCAGTAACGAGGTACGAGAAAAGAACCAAAGCAAAATATCTAAAAACTCTGGAGCCATCCATTTGAAAATTTGAACTGGCAGCAATAACTATTGCCAGCCAAAAGGCAAGTACACCAATATTGATAAAGTTTAAAAAGAAACCCTTTACAAATAATCCAAAATAATTATTATTCTCAACAACTACCAATTCTCTATCGGTTACAATTTTCTTGGACTTTTTATAAAATATAGTAAACAAACCATATACGATCAATACCATCCCTCCTATCAAAAATATTCTTGGATCATCCTGAATTTCTTGTAAAACTGCCACACTCCCAAAATAGGCAATCAAAATAAAAACAATGTCTGCCAATACAACACCTAAATCAAAAATAATAGCTGCCTTTATTCCTTTAGTGATACTCGTTTCTATCAATGTAAAAAAAACCGGCCCAACCATAAAGGCCAAACCAAATCCCAGTAAAATTGCATTGATATACTCGTGAATCATAAATGATTATAAATTATACATCATCAAAATCTACCTTGATAGATGATGTTGCCGGATGTGCCTGACAAGTTAAGACCAAACCTTCTGCAACCTCCTCCTCACTTAAAATAGTATTCTTTTCCATTACAGCGCTACCTTCCGTAATCCTCGCCAAACAACTACTGCAAATTCCTCCCTGGCAAGAATAAGGAGCATCCAGTCCCTGGTCTAATGCCGTATCCAGAATCAAATCCTCTTGACTCATTTCATAGGTTGTTTCTTCTTCATCTAAAACAATTGTAATTTTAGTAACACCACTCATGTTTGAATCTTTTTAACTTTATTTAATAATACTTATAAAAATTTTAAAACAACACTCTTACAAGATAATGTCCTCTTTAGCTTCTTGAAATATCATCAGAGAGCTCATTCTTATCTTCATCTTGAAATGGAAAATATTGCTGTAATTTTTGTCCTGCTTCTAAAATACCCAGAATCAAACCATCCGCTTTATTTCCTTTAGAAAACTCACCTGTAACCGTATCTTTTACATCATTCCAAAAATTATCAGGAACTTTATCATCTATACCTTTATCTCCAATTATAGCAAATTGATGCGTATGAACTGCAACATAGAACAATACACCATTTTTTTCTACCGTTTCATCCATATGCAATAAATGAAATACCTCTTTAGCATGTTCTAAACAATGCTTGGTTGAATCATTTTCAATATGCACTCTTATCTCACCTGATGTTTCTTTTTCGGCAGTTCGTATAGCTTCAACAATTCTTTGCTCTTCTTCCCTGTTTAAAAATTCTTCAATTTCTGACATAATAATTATTTTTATATAAACGAATAGCCAAAGTTAAAACTTTGGCTATAGTTTAAAAAATTACTCTTGGATTATTTAAAAATTAACATCAGGAGCTTTTTCGCTTCCTTCAGCTGCCTGAAATAACACCAATGGGTCAAAGCCTAACATTCCTGCCAACAGTTTAGCCGGGAATTTCCTGATAAATACATTGTAATCTTTTGCAAGACTATTGTACCTGTTTCTTTCAACATTGATCCTGTTTTCTGTACCTTCTAACTGGCTTTGCAATTCTAAAAAGTTTTGATTTGCTTTTAGATCAGGATATTTTTCAACCACAACCATTAATTTACTTAAAGCACCACTCAAACCAGACTGCGCTTTTTGGAATGCGGCCATTTGCTCGGGAGTAACATTTGTTGGGTCAATAGTAGTTTTAGTAGCATTTGCTCTTGCCTGAATAACTCCCTCCAAAGTTTCTTTTTCATGACTTGCATACCCTTTTACGGTATTTACAAGGTTAGGAATTAAATCTGCACGGCGCTGATAAGCACTTTCTACATTTGCCCATTGTGTTTTAGCGGTTTCTTGTTTTTCAACTGCGGTGTTGTTAAATCCTACAACCCAGTTATAAATTCCAAATGCAATTACTGCAAGTATAATTAAAGGAATAAGCCATTTTTTCATAATAATAAAGTTTAAAGTTGGTTTTTAATTTGTGTTAATTCATTTTTAATTTCTTCTAATCTAAGGATAATTTGGTGATTGGATACAATTTCCGCTGAACTTTCCTTCAGTTTATTTTTTGCTCCTTCTAAAGTAAAACCTTTTTCTTTTACTAAAAAATAAATCAGCTTTAAATTTTTTAGGTCTTCAGGAGTAAATAATCTATTTCCTTTTTTATTCTTTTTGGGTTTCAAAACATCAAACTCATTCTCCCAAAATCTGATCAAAGAGGTATTGACATTAAATGCCTTAGCCACTTCTCCAATTTTATAATATCTTTTTTCAGGTAAATCTATGTACATTAGTCGTATGATTGTCCTTCTTGCGAAGCCGTTTTTAACATTTCTTGAAACTCTTCCGGAGACAGATCTCCATAGTAAAAATTAATCGGGTTTACAGCATTGCCATTATATCGAACTTCATAATGCAAATGCGGAGCCTGAGATCTACCGGTACTCCCAACAAAACCAATCAGATCACCTCGCTTCACTTTTCGTCCCTTTTTTGTATTATACTTTGACATGTGTGCATAAAGTGTTACATAACCAAAACCATGATCTATTCTAACATGTTTTCCAAAACCACTTGATCTGTTATCAGCTCTGATCACTTTTCCGTTTCCTGTTGCATAAATTGGTGTTCCTCTTGGTGAAGTGAAATCCATACCTTTATGCATTTTTCTTGCTTTGGTAAAAGGATCCGATCTCCAGCCATAACCGGAAGCCATCCTTGTAAGATCTTCTTTTTTAACAGGTTGTATTGCGGGTATGGATGCCAGCATCTTTTCCTTACCCTCTGCAAGTTTTATAATTTCATCTAAAGATTTTGACTGAATATACAGTTGCTTTGACAGGATATCTAAATTTTTAGTAACATCAACTATCATATCTGAATTGTTAAATCCTTCCAGTGATTTATACCTATTTACACCTCCAAAACCTGCTTTTCTTTGCTCTTCCGGAATTGGATTTGCTTCAAAATATGTCCTGTAAATATTATTGTCCCTCTTTTGAAGCTCATCTAAAACATACTGAGCCTGATCCATTTTTTTGCTTATAAGTTCATAATGAAGCTTCATATTCTCAAGCTCTCTTTGTAAAACTTTTTGCTTGGGCGGTTCAATAAACTGATATAATCCAAAAACCATCAATGCACCTAACAATATAGAAGCCAATAAAAAAACGAACATTTTTCTGAATTTATCTCGTTTCCTTAATTCTATTTTTCTATAGGATAAGGTTTCTGAATCGTAATAATATTTTACCTTCGCCATAACATTTTATTATACTATTTTTGCAATAGATGTATTGGTTTTTTCTAATACAAACGAGAACAAATTTACAATTTTTTTATTTTGTAGAAAAACAAATTTTATTAGCATCCAAATTACACTTATGACTTCACAGGAAATCAGAAAACAGTTTTTAGATTTTTTTGCTTCAAAAGAGCATAAAATAGTTGCATCTGCGCCATTAGTAAACAAAAACGATCCAACATTAATGTTTATCAATGCAGGAATGAATCCTTTTAAAGAGTATTTTTTAGGACAAAAAAAAGCGGATGATAAAAGAGTATCCGATACCCAAAAGTGTTTACGTGTTTCGGGAAAACACAATGATCTGGAAGAAGTTGGAATGGACACCTACCACCATACTATGTTTGAAATGTTGGGTAACTGGAGCTTTGGTGACCCTGCCACTCCGACAGGCGGGTATTTTAAAAAAGAGGCAATTGCCTGGGGATGGGAATTATTGACTGAAGTTTTTAAAATTAATAAAGATGATCTGTATGTAACCGTTTTTGAAGGAAGTAAAGAAGATGGTTTAGGTTTCGATCAGGAAGCTTATGATAACTGGGCTCAATTTATAGATACAGACAGAATCTTAAATGGCTCAAAAAAAGATAATTTTTGGGAAATGGGCGCTCAGGGGCCATGTGGTCCTTGCAGTGAAATTCATGTGGACATCCGTTCAAAGGAAGAAAAAGAAAAAATATCTGGTAAAGAACTGGTTAATAAAGATCATCCACAGGTTGTTGAACTTTGGAATCTTGTTTTTATAGAATTTAACCGTAAAGCGGATGGGAATCTTGAAAAATTACCTGCAAAACATGTGGATACAGGAATGGGGTTTGAAAGATTGTGTATGGTCATTCAAAATGTACAATCCAATTACGATACTGATGTATTTACTCCTATCATTAGAGAGGTTGAAACCATTACAGAAACCACTTATGGCAAAGATGAAAAAGCTGATATTGCGATCAGGGTTGTTGCCGATCATATTCGTGCAGTGGCCTTCGCAATTGCGGATGGGCAATTGCCATCCAATAATGGTGCAGGTTATGTGATCAGACGAATTTTACGTAGAGCTATTCGTTACGGTTTCACTTTTTTAAACCAAAAGGAAGCATTCATTTATAAATTAACAAATGTTTTAAGCAGGCAGATGGGAGATTCTTTCCCGGAAATAAGATCACAAAAAAATCTGATTAAAAATGTTATAAAAGAGGAAGAAAATTCATTTTTACGCACTTTAGATCAGGGTTTGATACTGCTTGATAATATCATTAAAAACACAAAAAGCAAAACTATTTCAGGAGCAAAAGGATTTGAATTATACGATACCTTTGGATTTCCAAAAGACCTTACATCTTTGATACTTAGAGAGAAAGGACTTGAATTTGATGATGAAGGGTTTTCCATTGAAATGGAAAAACAAAAATCACGTTCGAGAGCAGCAGCAAATACGGATACTTCAGATTGGGTAATTCTACTGGAAGATGATGTATCAGAATTTATTGGTTATGACTATTTGGAATCAAATATTAAAATAACACAATACAGAAAAGTAACCACTAAAAAAGATGGTGAAATGTACCAGCTGGTTTTTAACCTGACTCCATTTTATGCAGAAGGAGGCGGACAATTTGGGGATAAAGGTTTTTTAGAAGCTCCTAATGGAAATGTTATTTATATTTTAGATACAAAAAAAGAGAATAATTTAACTCTGCATTATACAAAAAATCTACCAGATGACCCTTCTCAAATATTCAGAGCAGTTGTTGGTCAAAAAAACAGATTTAGTACAGAGTGCAATCACTCAGCAACTCATTTGCTGCATCAGGGATTAAGAAAAGTACTGGGAGAACATGTTGAGCAAAAAGGGTCGGCTGTTTATGCCAAAGGACTACGATTTGATTTTTCACATTTCTCAAAATTAAGTGATATAGAATTGAAGGAAGTAGAGGCTTTTGTAAATGCCAGAATAAGTGAAAAATTACCTTTAAAAGAACATAGAAACATACCCATTGAAGAAGCTCAAAAAGAAGGAGCATTGATGCTTTTTGGCGAAAAATATGGAGATACGGTAAGGACGATCAAATTTGGAACTTCCATGGAACTTTGCGGAGGAACCCATGTTAAAAACACCGGAGATATCTGGTATTTTAAGATCATTTCCGAAAGTGCTATTGCAGCCGGAATAAGAAGAATTGAGGCAATTACCAATGATAGTGTAAAAGATTATTTCATAGCTCAAAATAAGGAATTAAACAAAATTAAATCGAATTTAAAGAATCCTTCAAACATCATACAAACCATTGATAATCTACAAAATGAAAACACCAGACTTAAAAAAGAAGTAGAAAACCTTTTGAAAGAAAAGGCAGGATCACTAAAAGATGATTTACTTAAAAATATAGAAAATATCAATGGTGTGAATTTTATTTCTGCTGAGGTAAAGCTGGATGGTGGCACGATAAAAACTCTTGCTTTTGATCTGGCAAGTAAAGTAGATCAACTGTTTTTTATTGCCGGTTCTTCTGTAAATAATAAGGCTATTTTAACGGTTTATATTTCAAAAGATCTGGTAGAGGAAAGAAAATTAAATGCCGGTAATATTGTTAGAGAATTAGGTAAATATATTCAGGGAGGTGGTGGCGGCCAACCTTTCTTTGCAACTGCCGGAGGAAAAAATACTGGGGGGATCAAAGAGGCCCTGGAAAAAGCAAAAGAATTTATTAAATAGGTTAAATTATGCCATACTTTGATGATGATGGAAACGAATTAAATCCAAATTTAATTTCTAAACCACAACTTTGCTTATCTTGTGTAAAAAATAATATGCAAAGTGAAGAGGTTTTATGTAATTTAAATCGTCTTGACCAAGTAAATGAGAATGAGTTTAAATGTTATGCATATGAGAGTTTTGACCAATAAAAGGGCATTGGATTTATCATGAAATTTCGCACAGAAATAACCGTACCAAAACAAACCAATCAAATTGATTATAGTTCCCGTATTGTCCTTTTCGGATCCTGTTTTACAGAGAATATAGAAAAGCATTTAAGCTATTATAAATTTCAAAATAATTCTAACTCTCATGGTATATTGTTTAACCCCAGATCCATTGAAAGGGCTGTAAATGATTGTGTAAACCAAAAAGAATATACGCAAAATGATCTAGATCATTTCGATGATATTTGGCTAAGTTTTAACCATCATACCAAATTTTCATCCATTCATCTCACCAAAATATTGCAACAGATCAATACGAATATTAGCAACACACATAAGGCTTTATCAAATGCTTCTCATGTATTGATTACCCTTGGAACTTCATGGGTATACCGAAATAAGGAAACGGAAAATTTAGTCGCAAACTGCCATAAAATTCCACAAAGGAATTTTGAAAAAGAAATTATTTCTATGGATGAAAACATTTCTATTTTAAAACAAATAATTTCTTCAATCCAAAAAATAAATAAAAACGCTGCTATAATTTTCACGGTAAGTCCGGTGAGACACTTAAAGGATGGTTTTATAGAAAATACACAAAGTAAATCAAGATTACATACTGCTATTCATAAGGTTACTGACAACAAAAGAGTTTTCTATTTTCCTTCTTATGAAATTATGATGGATGACCTAAGAGATTATCGCTTTTACAATATTGATCTTTTACATCCCAATGAAACTGCCATGGAATATATTTGGGAAAAATTTAAAAATGCATGGATCTCAAGTGATAGTTTTTCTTTAATGAAAGAGATCAATAACATTCAAAAATCATTGCTCCATAAACCTTTTAGAGAAGATTCAGAAAAACATAAAGACTTTTTAAAAAAATTATCCAACAGGATAATAGATATTTCTAAAAAATACAATCATATCAATTTCAAATAAAAAAAAGGAAGTGCTTTACACTTCCCTGATATTATCTAAAAATTTATAATTCTTATTTCTTACAACTGGCAACGTTACCCCACGGACCTCCGTTAATAACATCAATACCATTTTGTTTTAAAACATTTTCAGCAGAACCGCTTCTTGCACCACTTCGGCAACAAGTTATGATCGGTTTATTCAATTTTTTTATTTCATCTATATTAAAACCTATTGAATTCAAAGGAATATTTTTTGATCCCTCAACATGACCTTCTGCAAATTCCATTTCAGTTCTAACATCAATCACAACAGCTCCATTTTCCAAATACTCTTTTATAGTATCTGTTCCTATACTTCCACCAAATAAATTAAAAAAACTCATATCTTATCTTTTTTAAAAGCCTCCAAATTTAGTAACAATGCCTCTAGCAAAATGTGACAGGTGTTACATTCAATGGCTTAGCTCCAATAAAAATTACAAACTAAAAATCTCTTTTTTTAAAAAAATCCCACATAAGAATGCTTACGTGGGATTACAATATATTTAACCAATAGTTCTATCTGGTAAACAACATTTCACGATATTTAGTTAATGGCCATAATTCATCATCCACCATTAATTCTAATTTATCACAATGGTATCTTATCTTATCAAAATAAGGTCGGATATTATCACAATACGCATTTGCTTTTTCTTCTGGATCTTCCATAATATTAGCCTTTTTACGTTCTTCCACCATTGCATTTGTTTTGGTAGTAATTCCAGAAATATGCTCTGAGATCTTCTTAATTAAATCCAGTTGCTCTTTAGCAATTGTTTCAAATTCTTTTCCAAAAAGATCTTTCAAACCTCTTACATTTTTAATCAGTTTATTTTGATAATTAACTGCAGTAGGAATAATATGATTCATAGCGATATCACCTAAAACCCTTCCTTCAATTTGAATTCTTAATGAATATTCATCTAATTGAATTTCATGACGAGCTCTCAGTTCAACCTCACTCAACACTTCCATTTCTTTATACAGATCGATCGTTTTCTTAGATACAATTGGTTTAATTGCAGACGGAGTGGTTTTATTATTACTTAAACCACGTTTTACCGCTTCTTCTTCCCATTCAGCACTATATCCATTACCTTCAAATAAGATGTCTTTTGACTGCTTGATATACTCACGCAATACATTAAAGATAGCTTCATCTTTTTTCAGATCTTTCTCTTTGATCAGTTTATCCACTTCAATTTTAAAATCCTTTAATGTCTTTGCCATGATCGTATTTAGAATTGTCATAGGTTTTGCACTATTTGCAATCGATCCAACCGCTCTAAATTCAAATTTATTTCCTGTAAAGGCAAAAGGAGATGTTCTGTTTCTATCTGTATTATCTAATAGAATTTCAGGAATTTTTCCTACAACATTTAATTTAAGATCTGTTTTTTCCTGTGGAGACAATTTCCCATCAGTAACTTTTTCCAGTTCATTCAATACTTTGGTTAATTGCGCACCTATGAATACTGATATAATAGCCGGAGGCGCCTCATTTGCCCCTAAACGATGATCATTACTTGCAGAAGCTACTCCTGCACGCATTAGTTCTTCGTATTCTCTTATTGCTTTTATTGTATTAATAAAGAAAGTCAGGAATTGCAAATTGCGCATTGGAGTTTTTCCTGGTCCCAATAAGTTTACACCGGTATCTGTAGTCAATGACCAGTTATTGTGTTTACCTGAACCATTGATTCCGGCAAATGGCTTTTCATGTAATAAAACTCTTAAGTTATGATTTGAGGCAATCTTACCCATGATATCCATCATTAACGAATTGTGGTCAACCGCTAAATTTGCTTCTTCATAAATTGGTGCCAATTCAAATTGATTTGGAGCAACCTCGTTATGACGAGTTTTTGCAGGAATTCCGAGTTTCATACATTCTGACTCTAATTCACGCATAAAATTCAATGCTCTTTGCGGAATACTACCAAAATAATGATCGTCTAATTGCTGACCTTTGGCTGATCCATGCCCAAGTAAAGTGCGGCCGGTCATCAAAAGATCCGGACGGGAAATTACCAATGCTTTATCAATTAAGAAATATTCTTGTTCAACACCTAATGAAGCATTTACTTTTCTTACATTTTTATCAAAATATTTGGCCACAGCAGTCGCGTGTTTATCAACAGCTTGTAATGCCCTTAATAAGGGAGTTTTATTATCCAGAGCTTCTCCTGTATAAGCAACGAAAATTGTTGGAATACAAAGCGTAGTACCATAAATAAATGCTGGTGAAGTTGGATCCCATGCGGTATATCCACGAGCTTCGAAAGTATTTCTAATTCCACCACTTGGGAAACTTGATGCATCCGGCTCTTGCTGAACTAATGCGTCACCGCCAAATCTTTCAACGGCATTTCCGCCACCAATAGGCTCAAAAAATGCATCATGCTTTTCGGCTGTTCCACCTGTTAATGGTTGAAACCAGTGTGTATAATGTGTAACACCTTTTGAAAGTGCCCAATCTTTCATGGAGCTTGCAACCTGATCTGCAATTTTTCTTTCAATTTTTGTCCCATGCTCCATTGAACTCATTACACCTTTGAATGCTTCTTTGGTTAAATATTGGCGCATTGTATTTTCACTAAATACATTTATTCCAAAATTTTCTGAGTGTTTTCCGTTTTCTTTAAAATCGATTGGTGTTCGATTGAGAGTCTCTTTTAATGCTTTAAATCTAAATGTTGACATAATTATAATTAAATTTTCAAAATATACTGCAAAAATAGATATTTTATTGCATTTTAACTATTAAACCCCAATTTTTTTAGGGGTAATAGTGTAATATTTTACATTTATATAATTCTTACCCCATTTTATACGGATTCTAAAAATATGATATTGATATATTAAAAAATTAATAAAAGGTATTAAACCCCAGGGCAAGCCCTGGACCCAATAATAGGAATCGATCCAAGGGTCGAGGTATTAACCAAGATCCCGCTAAAAAAAGCGGGATTAGTTCG
>JAOZTG010000075.1 GCA_029939235.1 Flavobacteriaceae bacterium | reverse complement strand
GACCAAAATCATTCAATGTAACTTACTCATAGTCGGAGACTTTACGTAGTATACTTACAACTCCTTTAGATCTTCCATTTTCATCCAACCGGTTTTACCATCGGTAATCTTAACTTTTCGCCAGTTATCCAAATCTTCTAAAAGCTGTACTTTAGATCCTTCATGCAATTCAAAATTAACTTCACTGTTTTTTGTGGGTGCACTTTTAACCTGTGTTTGTGGAGCAAAAATAATGGCACTTTTTGTAGTGGTTACGTAATGATAATTCTTTAAAGCAAAAAATAAACTAACGGCAACAAAACTTGCACTCATAATACTGGTAATGAAATAAAAACGTTTTTTTGAAGTACTATAAGAAAAATGGTACAACAAAAATAAAAGTGCAAATAAAAATGCCAGACTTACCGCAATAATGGCCCACGTTTCATACTTAAATTTAAGAATGATCCCATCTCTGAATTTTTGACCCAAACTTTTTGGTAATGGTTCAATATTATCTAAGATCATCCGGTTTGCAAAATCTAAATTAAATTTTATATCTTTATTATTCGGATCTAATTGAAGTGCCTTTTCATAATAGTAAATTGCAGGAGCAACCTGATTTGTCTTATAATAAATATTTGCCATATTGAAATACAATGCCTCTGACTCTACATCCTGTTTTTCAATATTTTGATATAACTCTAAAGCTTCCAAATAATTCTCCTGTTGATATAATTTATTTGCTTTCACAAACAAACTATCCAGGTTTTGAGCATAGGCAATACTGCTAATCAATACTATCCATAAGAAAACAATTCTTTTCATTTTACAAAACTTTCAACTTTATCCTTTTTACTTTAAACTTTTAAAGCTGTTTATCAATTTTAGAGATTACTTCTTTTGCTTTATCATACTCATTCTTCATCATTACATCTGTAGACGGAGTATATCTGGCATAGTCACAATTATCCAAAACGGTTTTAAAATCGTTAATGGTTTGATCATCTACATTTTTACCATGCAATATTTCTCCAATTCTTTCTTTGCTGATATCACTGGTTTCCACATGTAATTTTGCTTTTAAGTAATTGTGCAAAGCTTTTTCTAAAGCAATATAAAACTCTTCTTTTTTACCCAATTGTTTTTTGGCCTGAGATAGATACTTACGTGCCAGCCTATCTGCTTTTCTGCGTTTATTTCCAATAATATCACTATCTCTTTCCTGTTTCTTTTTTCCAATATAAATTCCAATTGGAATAGAAAGTAAAGGTAACAGCAATAGGAAATAGAACAGGTTAGAACGAAAGAAATCTTCTTTGGCTTCTTTGAAAACAAGATCGGTTTTTAAATGAATATACCGAATATCATTTTCATCTCCAACTACTCTCCTTTTAGTCGTTGATGTAACATCATCACCACCCGAAGGTAGTTTGCCTTGCAATGCATTCAATATAATAGGCTCTGTATTAACAGTATGGTACTTTTCTTCTTTAGGATTAAAATAAGAAAAGGAAACCAAAGGGACCTTAAATTTACCTCTAAACTGTGGGACTACAGCATATTGATCATAGATCTTACCTTTTAAGCCTCTCAAAGTAGTTTTAATTTCTTCTTTGTGTTCGGGTTCATACACTTCCAGACCTTTAGGAGTTTCAATACCCGGCAATTTCACAAGTTTCAGGTTCCCTTTACCACTAATTTCCACTCTGATCTGAGCAGATTCATTGGCATTTAAGTCTGTTTTACTACTGGTAACACTAAAGTCATAATCACCAACTGCACCGGTAAAATTATATGGTTTTCCTTCTGATGGTAATTCCTTTACCTTGATAATTCTCTTGCCGGATGTTGTAGTAAAACTAACATCATTCATCAACATATTACCAAAAAAATCTCTTCTGCCAATAGGAATACCTGCGGTAATTTCCATTTCCATGGGATCAATTACCATTTTCCCAGCTTTATGAGGTATCAATACTGTTTTTCTAACAATCACATATCGGTGAGGTTTACCACCATAAGTACCATTTCTGGAAACCCATTTTTCTACATTGATACTTTGATTCCAAAATCCACTGAAAGAAGGCGCTGAAACTTCTCTTGTGTTTTGTACATTAACTTTACCTGTATTCACAAATAATTTATAAACTACCGAGATGCTCTCGCCCACATAAGGATTCATATTTGAAACTTCGGCAACCAAATGTATATTTTCAGAAGCTAAATATCGGGGGTCATTAGCGTCTTTTGGTATATCAATCGCTTCTTTAACTTTGATCCGTATAGTATTTGACTTTATGGTTTCTCCTTTGTAGGTTATACTGGCAGACGGGATGGTAAATGTACCTTTAACAGTAGGCTGAATGATATAGGTATACGTTAATTTATAGGAGGTTTTGCCATTTACAGCTGAAAAACTACTGAACTGACTAGGACCAGCAAGAACTTTAAAGTTATTAAAATAAGGTGGAGTAAAATCATCTGCACCTTGTTTATCAATAGAGAATTCAATTCGTAAACGTTCATTTAAACCCAGTTCTGTTTTGCTTACTGCGGTTTTAAATGTTACCTGAGCGAATCCGGATTGTATTCCGAATAGCAAAAATAATATGTAAAAATATTTTCTTTTCATCTCAAATATTCTCTTCCTGAATCATTTTTTAAAATAAATTCTACCAGTCTTTTTCATTTTTTGTTTTTCTACCTCTTGCCTTTTGTGCGTTTACTTTTTTCTGTGTCTTATTCTCTTCATTATTCATTGCCTCTAAAAGCTGTTGCATTTGCTGCTGGCTTAACTGATCAGGTTTAGGTTTTTGTTGTTGTTTGTCTTTTTGTTGATTATCGCCCTTATCCTGATCTTTTTTATCTTTATTGTCGTCTCCTTTATCTTGATCCTTGTCCTTTTCCTTATCATCACCCTGATCCTTTTTCTGATCTTTATTCTGATCGTTCTTGTCTTTATTTTTGTCTTTATCTTTGTCCTGATCCTTGTTGTCTTTATCCTTATCCTTATTTTCAGAATTTTGCTGCTGGTCTTTTAATAGCTTTTGAGCCAAAGCCAGATTATATCTGGTTTCATCATCTTTCGGATTTAAACGAAGTGAATTTTTATACGCAGCAACCGCCTTATCATATTGTTTCAACTTCATTGTAGAATTTCCAATATTATGATACGTTTGGATCTTTGTTTCTTTATCTTTTGTTGATTTTGCAACAAATTCATACTGGGGCAATGCTTCTTTGAATCTGTTTTGCTCATATAGTGAATTTCCTAAATTATAGGCTGCATTCTCATAATTTGGATTTTGTTTTAAGGCTTTTTTATACTTTACTTCAGCATCAACATATTTATGCTCCTTAAACAGATCATTTCCTTTTCGTAAGATTTGCTTATCCTCCAATTTCACCTTTGCTACCTCTTTCTCTTTTTGAGAGAACAAGACCATTGGTAAAAATAATAATATGTAAAATAAATACTTCATTCTATCTATTCCTCATTAAATAAATTCAATTTTTGAATCCATTTTGTTTTTTTGTTCAATAAAAATACATCTAAAACTAAAAACAGTAAACCTATACCTATAAACCATTGAAACTGATCTTTATAATCAGAAAACTGTTTGGTTTCAAATTCTTTTTTATCTGCTTTTAACAATAGATTTTCAATATATTCAATAGACTTTGATGTGTTGTTTCCTAAAAGATATTTTCCTTCCCCATTTTCAGCTATATCTTTTAACGTTTCAACATGTAATTTTGTTATTACTACCTCATCTTTGTTGTCTTTTTTATAACCAACAAATTTTCCATTTCTCTTGATTGGAATTGGTACACCTTTGTTAGATCCAACGCCAACAGTAAAGGTTCTAATTCCCTCATTCAATATTTCTTTGGCAATCTTACCCGAATTCTCTTCATGATCCTCTCCGTCTGAAATGATAAACAAAAATCTATTGGTTTGTGTATCATCATCAAAAAAGGTTTTTGCTAATTTTAAAGCTTCATTGATGGCTGTTCCCTGTGAGGAAACCATATCAGGACTTGCATTTTGCAAAAACATTTTTGCTGCACTATGATCGGTTGTAATAGGCAACAACGGATATGCACTACCTGCATAAATAATAATTCCTATTCGGTCACTTCCAAGTTTATCAATGGTTTTTGAAATGATCTGTTTTGCCTTTTCCAATCTGTTAGGGGCAATATCCTCAGCAAGCATACTTTTAGAAACATCCAATGCAAAAACAATATCTACTCCTTGCCTTTTCACCGTTTTCAACTGTGTTCCCATTTTTGGATTTATCAGGGCAAATATTAAAAAAGACAAACCTAAAGCGATCATGGTTATTTTTAAAGCAGGTTTGAATTTTGATTTTCCCGGACTCAATTTTTTAAGTAAAGCCAGATCAGCAAATTCTTTCTGTTTTTTTCTTTTCCATAAAGAAACAGCAAAATACATCACAAGTAATATTGCAATGAATGCAAACAAATAAAAATATTTTGGTTCTTCTAATTGATACATTATTAATGTTTATCCGTTTATTTGTTTATTCGTTAATTTGTGACTTTCTTAGTGAATTCAACATATTTGTTATTTTTGAGATCTTTTTTCGGATTTCGATATAATTCTCTTCTGACAAAAACTCTAATTCTTTTGCAATTAATATTTGATTTAAAACTTCCATTGCCGAGCTAAAAGACAAAGTTGTAAAATGTGCTTTGTCTTTATTTGATATCCTTGATGTTCCTTCTGCCAAATTTGAAGAAATCGAAACTGTGGCTCTTCGTAATTGACTTGTCAATCCATATTTTTCCGAAACAGGAAAACTTTTAGTCACATCATAAATCATTTTAACCAACTCTATTGATTCCTTCCAAACTTCTAATCTTTCAAATGAATACTCAAACATCCTTTTTACAACTACATAATTCAACAAATAAACCCATCCACAACTATATAAAGCTTCTATAAACTGTAAACCTTAACAGCATTTCCAGCATAATTAAAAATCCGGCTAAAATAACTAAAGGCCTGTATTTTTCTTCAAAATTATAATACTTAAATTCTTCTACTTTCGTTTTTTCCAGTTTATTAATTTCATTGTAAATAGATTCCAGTTTTTTATTTCCTGTTGCTCTAAAATACTGACCTCCTGTTTCTTTTGCGATATACTTTAACAGAGCTTCATCAATTTCAACAGGCGCATTTCTAAAAATAAGTTTACCATACAGGTCTTTTGCTACCGGAAATAATGCTGTTCCATTGGTTCCTAAACCAATCGTATACACTTTAATATTCAATTCTTTAGCCAATTCTGTTGCCGTTTTCGGATCCACAAAACCTGTATTATTTACCCCGTCAGTAAGTAAAATAATCACTTTGCTTTTTGCTTTACTGTCCTTTAATCGGTTAACCGCAGATCCCAATCCCATACCAATGGCAGTACCATCATTAATTTGCCCCCATTTGATCTTTCTAATGGTGTTTTTCACAATAGTCTTATCACTGGTAATTGGAGTTTGCGTAAAACTCTCACCTGCATAAACCACTATTCCAATACGGTCATTTGGGCGCTGACTTACAAATTTTGTTGCTACATTTTTTAAGGCCTCCAACCTGTTTGGTTTTAGATCTTTTGCCAGCATACTTGCAGATACATCAATAGCCATTACAATATCAATACCACGGGTTGTTTTTGTTTTTTTACTAACCTGTACATTTCTTGGTCTTGCCAAAGCAATGATCAAAGCTGATATTGCCAACAACCGAAATAGATAAAGCATTGGCTTTAATTTTGCCCATATATTTCTGTGGTCAAAACCACCCGTACTTGCTATTTTTAAATTAGCACTATCTTTATTTTTTACAAAGAAATACCATACTGCTAATATTGGAACCAATATCAGCAACCATAAAAACCCTGGATTTAAAAATTCTAAATTACTCCCCCACATGATCTTCCGGTTTTATTTCTTTTTCCTGTTCTTCAACTGGATCAGGATGAAATTTATCAATAATAATTTCGGCATAATTTCTATGCAATTCAATCTCATTTAATAAAGGTTTTGATTTTGCAAATTTTACCAGATCAGCCTCCTTTAATAATTGTTTAAGTTTGATAATTGTTTCCTTTGGAATATTCAGTTTACTGCTTTCATTAAAATCTGTAATGATCTCCATCAATTCATCTGTAGTAGATTCCAATGCAGGAATATTCATTTCCCGCTCAATAAAAGTTCTTACAATATCTGTAAGCTCCACATAATAAGGTTTAATTCTGTTATGTTTGATCAATTTTTTATCATCAAGATCTTTCAATCTTTGTTTTGCCAGATCAAAAGGTGGAATTTTAGCAATAATTTCCTCTTCTGATGGTTTCTTCCTCAATACAAAATATAAGATCACAGCTATCAGTAACAGCAATGCTAACAATCCCCATATATAATTCTTATAATCTGCAAAAGTATATGGCTCATTTTTAATATCTTTTATGTGATACATTGGCTGTTTGATCGTATCTACAGCAACTGTTGCCACATCAATGATAACAGAATCTGTTAAAAAAGCCTTTTTATTGATAATCACCTTTTGTGGTGGTAACACCCATCTTCCACTATCAAAACTGGTAAGCGCATATTTTATTACCAAACTGTTTTTAAGTGAATCAACCTTAGATTCAATAACCTCTACCTTTTTTAAACTGTCGGTTTGGAATTTTGCAAACAAAATATCCTCCGTACCATCCACAATGATGTTATAATGAAATTGCTCACCAATTCTGATCTTAGTGGTATCTATTTTTGTAGTTACCTGAGAAAATCCAACAAGACCAAACAACAAAAATGCAACAGATAAAATCATTTGAAAAACGGTTCCTGACCGCTTCATTCCAAATAATTTACTGGCACTATTTATTATATTTTTCAAATAAGATATAATATTCATTCTCATATTTTATTTATACTCTAAGGCATGATCCCAATTAGGATCAATTTCTTCGCTTAAAATATCCTAATAATTTTTTAACATATCCTTCATCAATCCTTGTACTGATCGTACCCGCTCCACTTTTTTTAAATGAGTTCTCAAAATAATCAACCGTTTTCAAATAATTAGCTTTATAATTTGTTCTGACTGCTTTTGAATTTGTGTTTACACAAACCAATTTCTCTGACTCGGCATCCTGCATGAGTACCATTCCTAATTTAGGGAGTTCGGTTTCATATTTATCAAAAACTCTTATTCCGGTAACATCGTGTTTCTTTCCAACAATTTTTAATGCATTATCATAATCATCATCCATAAAATCAGAAAGAATAAAAAGAATCACTTTCTTTTTCATCACATTCGATAAATAACGCAATGCATGAGTAATATCTGTTTTTTTACTTTTTGGATGGAACTCAATTAATTCCCTAATAATCCTAAGCACGTGTGTTTTTCCCTTTTTTGGAGGAATAAACAATTCTATTTCATCAGAAAACAACAATAATCCAACTTTGTCATTATTTTGAATTGCGGAAAACGCAAGGGTTGCACTAATTTCTGTGATCAGATCTCTTTTAAATTGCTGAATGGTTCCAAAAGATTCTGAGGCACTTACATCCACCATCAACATCATGGTCAGTTCTCGTTCTTCTTCAAAAACCTTTATATAAGGTTCATTATATCTAGCCGTAACATTCCAGTCAATAGAACGAATATCATCACCAAACTGATACTGACGAACTTCAGAAAAAGTCATACCTCTTCCCTTAAATGAACTGTGATATTCACCTGAGAAAATATGATCAGACAAACGCCTTGTCTTGATCTCTATTTTTCGAACTTTTTTAAGTAATTCTTTGGTATCCATTTCCCATCCTAAATCCTTCCCAAAGGGAAGGACTTTTAATATCTTAATTTAATTGTTTTATTCTTCTTTCCCACAATCTAAAGTCCCACTTTTGGGGATTTGCGTATATGTTAAATCGTATATTCTTTTATTTTTTTTAACCAAATAAACAAATCAACAATTAAACATTTTCTATGGTACTTCTACTTCATTAACAATTTTATTGATAATCTCTTCTGAAGTAATATTTTCAGCTTCTGCTTCGTAAGTAACACCTATTCTATGTCGTAAAACATCATGAACAACAGCTCTCACATCTTCCGGAATTACATAACCTCTTCGTTTGATAAATGCATAACATTTTGATGCCATTGCCAAATTAATACTTCCCCTTGGGGATGCTCCAAAACTGATCAATGGTTTCAATTCAGGTAAACGATAATCTTCCGGAAAACGGGTTGCAAAAACAATATTCAATATATATTTTTCAATTTTTTCATCCATGTAAACCTCTTTCACCGCTTCACGTGC
This sequence comes from Flavobacteriaceae bacterium, assembly GCA_029939235.1. GTDB lineage: Bacteria > Bacteroidota > Bacteroidia > Flavobacteriales > Flavobacteriaceae > Lutimonas. The sequence continues at coordinate 6,289 of JAOZTG010000075.1, read as the reverse complement.
ATTGAGGATCGTTTCAATAGAAACTACTTCATTCACTTTTCCAAAACTCCCGCTAAGGTTATGACGCATAATAATTTGTTCATCATCCATCTTTGGATAATCGATCACTGTTTTTAACATAAAACGATCGACCTGAGCTTCCGGCAAAGGATAAGTTCCTTCCTGCTCAATTGGATTTTGTGTAGCCAATACTAAAAATGGCTCGGGTAATTTAAAAGTCGTATCACCAATAGTCACCTGATGCTCCTGCATTGCTTCTAAAAGTGCTGATTGCACCTTAGCCGGAGCACGATTGATCTCATCTGCCAAAACAAAATTGGCAAAAATCGGTCCTTTTTTTATAGTGAAATCATTCTCTTTCATATTATAGATCATGGTACCAATAACATCTGCAGGTAAAAGATCGGGTGTAAACTGCACCCTGCTAAAAGAACCTTTAACAGCTTTAGATAACGTATTGATTGCCAGTGTTTTTGCTAGTCCAGGAACCCCTTCTAATAAGATATGTCCATTTCCTAACAAACCAATCAGTAGTCTCTCTAACATGTGCTTTTGGCCAATAATTACCTTGTTCATCTCCAGGTGCAGGAGGTCAACAAAAGCACTCTCTTTTTCTATTTTTTCGTTGATAGCTCTGATATCAACATTTGTATTTTGTGTATCCATTTATATATGAAAATTGAATTAATTTAAAAATACTTTAAGGTCAACAAAACTAACAGTTTGAATGGTTTTAAGTTGTTAAAATTTGGTTAAAAAAATTGAAAGAAAAAATGGATGTTTTTAAAGGAATAAATTGCGTTTATTACAAACAAAAAAAATCGCCAATTGGCGATTTTTTTTGTTTGTAATATTTTTAATATTGCTCCTCTTTATTAGGGAAATCCTGTGTTTTAACATCCGTGATATAACGTTTAATGGCATCTCCCATTTCTCTGTAAAGATCTAAATATCTTCTTAAAAACCTCGGACTAAATTCATGCGTCATACCCAACAAATCATGAATAACCAAAACCTGCCCGTCAACTCCATCACCTGCTCCAATTCCAATCACAGGAATAGTTAAACTCTTGGCAACTTCTTCAGCCAATTGTGCAGGAACTTTTTCAAGTACTACAGCAAAACAACCTAATTCTTCAAGCAATATTGCATCCTTCTTCAATTTTTCAGCTTCTTCTTCTTCTTTTGCTCTTACGGCATAAGAACCAAATTTATAAATGGCCTGAGGTGTTAACCCCAAATGACCCATCACCGGAATCCCTGCAGATAAAACTCTGGTAACAGATTCAGCAATTTCTTTACCGCCTTCCATTTTAACAGAGTGACCTCCTGATTCTTTCATAATTCTGATGGCAGAATCCAAAGCACTTCGTGAATTACCCTGATATGTACCAAATGGCAAATCAACAACTACCAAACATTTTTCAATTGCTCTAACAACAGATGATGCGTGGTAAATCATTTGATCAAGTGTTATCGGCAATGTAGTTTCATGACCAGCCATCACATTTGATGCTGAGTCTCCAACCAGGATAACGTCAATCCCCGCACGATCTACAATTTTAGCCATGGTATAATCATAAGCGGTAAGCATGGATATTTTCTCACCATTTGCTTTCATATCTACCAATACTTTAGTAGTTATTCTTCTATATTTATTTCTAACTGCTGCTGACATGTTTTTTATATTTATTTGTAAAAATAGTCATTATTTTTTATTAGCCTTCTCCACTACCTTAATCAAATTTGGAAAAATAGTAGGAGCCAGATTTTTAACAGGCTCATATAATACAGACTCTTTTGACTTTTCTTTATTGATAAATTTTAATGAATCACTTATTTGATCATAGATCAAAAAAACAATACTCAAGATCAAAGCATATTTTAAAACTCCGAAAACAGCTCCAAGCAATTTATTAAAAAACCCTAAAAATATGGTTTCTGCAATTTTAGTCAATGCCTTTCCTAAAAAGACCAAAGCCAAAAGAATAACCAAAAAAGTTCCTGCAAAAGCAACTATTTGAATCATGGATTTATCCCAGCTTACATTTTCCTGTAAAATATCAGACAAATAAAAGGAGAAATGCAAAGCACCATAAACTCCTAAAACCAGTCCTACGAGTGAGGTGATCTCAATAAACAAACCTTTCATATAGCCTTTTACCAAACCGAAAAGCAAGATTACTGCAATTATAATATCTATTGTTGTCATATTTTTATACTTTTTTAACTTTTATCTCCTTATCAATATAGACCAATAATTTTTCATTGATCTCAAAATGCATATCCTGCAAAACTAATGCATAATTATTAATTTGAATATTATGTTTTTCTTCGGGTTTACCCGTTTTATAATCAATAATAGTTACCAAATCTCCATCAAAAACCAAACGATCAGGTATCAATATCTGATTGTCATTGGTAAGTATCTCTCTTTCATTCATTACTACTTTATCTGCTGCAAAATAATCAGATAAATCTTTATGATTCACAATATTAGTAATAATTTCGGTAATTAATTTCTGCTCCGTTTTAGCAATTAATCCTTTGTTAAAAAAATTGATAACTGTTTTACTAATATCTTTTTCAGATAGGATATTTGCCATCATTTCATGTATCAAATTACCAAAAACAATAGCTTCTCCTCTATCTGTATCCCAAAGCACATCAGAACTTGCAACGATATTGATCTGATGGTCCTGCCAGGAAGTACTAATAAATTTTTTTTGAATTTCAAGGTTTTCCTGATCCTCCATTCTTTTAGATACTCTTTTCGGTTTACCAAAATTATAAATGGATCTTTTATTCTGCCAAATTCCATATTCTTCTAAAAAATCAATAAAAAAGTGAGAATATAGCTTCAACTTGTCTTTCGCTTCTCTTAACTCTGAAATAATAAATAACTGCTCTTTTGCCCTAGTAAGAGCAACATATAATAAATTAAAATTATCCAGTTCCAGCTCTTCTGTTTGTTGTTTGAAAATTTCTTTTCCATAATCTCCTGTATATTCAATTTGAGCAGAAGAACTTACCAAAATACTCTCAAAATCATTGTAATAATCTTTATCCAGTTGATCAAACCAGGACTGTGGGTTTATCTGTCGGTAAATATCCAGATCATAAGGATAGATCACTACCGGAAACTCTAACCCTTTTGATTTATGAATGGTCATGATCTGAACAGCATTTTTATTATTGGAAGCAACAATACTCAACTTTTCTTTTTTCTGTTCCCAGACATCTAAAAAAGTAGCATTTTTTTGAGATTTTTTTAGGGTGTATTCCAAAACAAAATCTAAAAAGAACTGTATATAGGCATCTGATTCTTTAAGCAATTTAAAACATCGTATAATCTCTTCAACACTCTCATAAAACGGACTCTGATCAAAATTTTTGCTATTGTAAAAAATATGGTACCGACCTAAAGCTTTAAACATTTCTTCTTTTTTCAAAGCCACCAGATCACTGATAAAAAGATGTTTATCTTCCTGTATTTCAATATGATCGTATAAATATGCCACTATGGCGAACTTCGCATCGTCATTCTCATCATCTTGCAAAAAATACAACATTTGAATAATGAAATCCACTTTTGCATTGTTTTTGATCAGCAAGGTTTCTGAACTTACAATCTCCATATCCTTTTCTGAAAGATAATTCGCAATAGCAATTCCCTGTGTTTTTTTCCTAACCAAAATGCATATTTCATTTCTGTCAAATTGTTTATCCAGATCTAAAATAGTATTATAAATCTTTTCAGGAAAAACCTCGTCTCTCTCCTCTACATTTGCACATTCCGGAACAAAATTCAGTTGTACAAAACCACCCTCTTTAGTATGAGTTTTTTGATCATTTCCTGTCTGATATAAATTTTGATAGATATCATTTTGAAAATATTGAGAAATATGAGTAAAGAATTGATTGTTAAAATTGATCACTTCTGAATAACTTCTATAATTAGTATCCAGATTATTAACTGTTTTTTCAATCAAAAACGGATTGTTTCCTTCTGTTGACAGATCGATAAATTGCTCTGCCCTGCCTCCTCTCCACCTGTAAATCGCCTGTTTGGCATCACCAACCAACAACAAACTTGCATTTTCTTCACTTAAGGCATTTTCAATCAACGGTATCAAATTCTCCCATTGCAAAACTGAAGTATCCTGCATTTCATCAATAAAGAAATGTTTGAACTTTTCACCAATTTTTTCATAAATAAAAGCAGCTGGTTGTTCACGTAAATGCTCACTAATAATTTGATTGAACTCGGCATTCAACCTAAAATTATTTTCTGTTTTTACCTCTTCCAAAATTTGATTAATGGACTTGATAATTGCCAAAGGAATAATATTCTTTAAAATGAGTTTGTTTAACTGATAAGTAGAGTATTTCTTATCGAAAACATTTTCAGCCTCAAAATATAAGTTGATCAAATCATCACTCACACTATCAATTTGTGCTTTTATATCTGAAGTTTTTTTTGCCCCATATAAAAGTCCTTGTTCCATATTATTATACAACCTGCCTTCAAACTTCAAATCTCCGGATCGTAGGTCTTTAAATCTTATTAGTTTTATAAAAAATTTAGGTAAATCCGTATAATAAAAATCTTTATATATAACATCTATATTCTCTATAATATCTAAACCTCTCTCTCCAAGATCTACAAATAATTTTTCTGCTTCTTTTTGATCTTGTTTCAGTTTTTTCTCTAATGATTTAAAATCGGCAATATTTTTATTTTCAAGTTTTTGAAGTTCATGAATATGGTTTTCATTCAGTAATAATTTGGATATTTCCCGTAATTCTCTGCTAATATCCCAGGACTTATCTTCCAGTGTTTTTTGTTTGGCAAAAGTCACCAGTATATCGGTCAGTTCTTTATCAATACCAATTTTTGAAATTACAATATCAATTACTTCTTCAAAAACAGCATCCGTATCCAGTTCTACTTCAAAATCAAGCGACATTCCCAAATCATAAGCAAAAGATTTGATAAGTTTATTGGTAAAACTATCAATGGTCTTTATTTGAAAAGCAGTGTAATTCTGTAAAATATTTTGAAGTATTACTTTTGATCGTTTTTGAATAAAAGATTTTTCAAGATCTGTATCAGTTACCATTAAATCTAACATATCACCTGAATCATCCGTTGAAAATTCAAGTAAACTACTTAAAATACGTTCTTTCATCTCTCCGGCTGCCTTATTTGTAAACGTAATGGCAAGAATTTTTTGGAATAAAAAATCGTCATTAGACTGCAAAAGAATTTTCAAATATTCTTTTACCAGCGTAAAGGTTTTTCCACTGCCTGCCGAGGCATTATAAACTTGAAAGGAGGTTTGGTTTGGCACAGGTTTATTTCTTATAATTCAACAGTTGATTTTGACAAATAATTCATTAAGCTTCTATACAGAAAAATATTACCATGATTTAATTCCGCAATGATAAAATAATTAATCTATCCTATTTCAAATTAACTTCTTAAACAATATATCATTAACACATTTTTCAATTTATAAAAGCAGTTAATTTTGTTTACCGGCAACAATAATTACAAATTCTCCTTTTGGCGGTTTAATTTCAAAATGTTTGATAACTTCTTTTATGCTTCCGCGGATAGTTTCTTCGTACAATTTTGAAATTTCTCTTGAAACAGAGAGTAATCTCTCTTCACCAAAATATTCCGCAAAATGGTTTAAAGTTTTTAAGATCTTATGTGGGGATTCGTAAAAAATCATGGTTCGGGTTTCTGCTGCTAAAAATTTTAAACGGGTTTGTCTTCCTTTTTTAACAGGCAAAAAACCTTCAAAAATAAATTTATCATTTGGCAACCCTGAATTTACTAAAGCAGGGACAAAAGCAGTAGCACCAGGTAAACAATCTACTTCAATATCATTTTCAATACAGGCACGTGTAATTAAAAATCCTGGATCAGAAATTGCCGGAGTTCCAGCATCAGAGATCAAAGCCATCACTTCTCCTCCTTTTAATCTATTGATGATCCTATCCAACATTTTATGCTCGTTGTGCATATGAAAACTTTGCATGGGAGTAGCTATTTCAAAATGTTTTAGCAATTTACCCGAGGTACGGGTATCTTCTGCTAAAATAACATCCACTTCGTTTAAAACTTTTACAGCACGAAAAGTCATGTCTTCCAGATTACCAATAGGAGTTGGGACTAAATATAATTTTGACATTGTTCTTTTGTGATTTTTAAAAGTGTAAAGTTACAAATAAAAAGCACTATTGCTAAAGAGTCAACGGGTGATTTTATTCGTTATGG
>JAOZTG010000074.1 GCA_029939235.1 Flavobacteriaceae bacterium | reverse complement strand
CTGAAAGAGTAAATACTGCCAAACGGCATTTAGAAATGGCAATAAAATGGAATGGTGAACACGCCGGACTATTTGAAACCCGCCGTCATTATACCAACTATTTTAAAGGAATTCCGCATTTTAAAGAATATCGATTACGCATGGTAACATCCGATAGTAAAGAAGAAGTTTTTAAGGTTTTTGAGGGAGTATTGGAGAAGTTTTTATAACATCATTAAACAAAATGTAAATTACATTTTGTAACATCAAACTATTCATCATTTTTTTTACAATATCAATAAAGTAAAGATGACTTCAAAGCACAAGTTCAAAAAAAAGACTCAAGAAAATTATGCTACTCCACCAGCTTTTTACTAATCCTTCCACTGGCAATATTTGCCGCAATAAATCCTAAAACAACGATCGTAAAAATTACAAGCAGAACATTGATCCAATGAAATTCAACAGGATAGGCCAAAGTTTGCGTGATCATAACAAAGCCGTATTTTTTTTGCAACAAAATAAAAGGAATCGCTATTGCCAACCCTATGAAAAGACCAAACAGAGTAAGTAAAAAACCCTGTAAAACAAAAACTTTTCTAATTTCTCTGATATCTGCACCTAAATGAAAAAGTGTTTTTAAATTATCCCGTTTATCAATGATCATCATAACAATTGCCCCAATAACATTAAAAAGTGCAATGATCAGTATCAATGTAAAGACCAGATAGGAAACTAAATTTTCAGTATTAAGCATTTTATAGAAAACAGAATTCAATTGCTCCCTGGTCTGAACTTTAAATCTGCTACCCAGATCATTTTGAATTTCACTTTGTAGATCTTTGACATTTGTTTTTTCCTTTAGCTTAATCTCAATGGCTGTAACCTGATTGGATTTATAATTTAATAGTTCCTGAGCAAGTGTTAAATTAGCATAGACATATTTTTTATCAATATCATCTGTCAATCGGTAAACTCCTATAGGCTGCGTATTTACCTGAGTAAAAGCAGTTTTCGGACTGGTAATATAACCTGTACCCGGTTTTGGAACAAATATTTTTAGGGATTCTAAAAAATCATAAGCACCTATAGATAATGCATTGGCAATCCCACTTCCAACAACAACCGTATGTTTTGCCGTATAATTCAACCAGTTACCAAAGTATACGGCTGTATCCAATCGGTTTACATATAAATAATTGGTATCAACTCCTTTGATACTTGCTACATGTGATTTATCATTATAATTTAAAAAAACCCGCTCTTCCACAACTTTGGTATAAGATGCAATTTTATCCTTAACCAATAATTTTTTGATGGAATCATTATAAAAAAAGGATTTTCCTTCCACGGAACTGATCTTCAGATCAGGATCAACAGTTCGTATAAAACTTAAACTAAAATTCTTTAAACCAGAGAACACAGACAAAACAATAAATAAGGCAATACTACTAACAATCACTCCTAGAGTAGCTATAAAAGTGATAATATTGATCGCATTGTTACTGCTTTTTGAAAATAAATAGCGCTTTGCTATGTAAAATGGAAAGTTCAAATTTTATTTCTTTTTATTATAAGTTTTTGGATTTTTGATCGGGTCTTCATCTTCACCTCTTAAAGCAGATTCAATATGGTCAATATAATCTAATGAATCATCAATATAAAAAGAAAGTTCGGGCATTCTTCTTAATTGATTTTTTGTCCTAATCGCCAAGGCATGTCTAATCATTTGATTATTGACTACAATCCCCTCAAATATTTCCTCTTTTTTATCAGAAGGAAAAATACTCACATATGCTTTTGCCTGTCCCAAATCACTGGTTACATGTACTTTAGTAACTGAAATTACTACTCCTTTCATATTTTCTCGGGCAGCACTTTGTAAAATATCAACTAAATCCTTTTGAATTACCCCTGCTATTTTTTTTTGTCTGTTTGTCTCCATAATTGCAAAAATAAGATTTAATTAATTCAATTTTTATCTATTTCAAAAGAAAAGTATCCTTTCGTATAAAATGATAGTTTCTAAATTCAGTTTCCTGATAGACCTGCTACAAACTTTTCAATAAAAATCAGTCTTGAAGCAGATAAATTTGTTCATCAGATTTCATTTTTTTTTCTTGTTAAATAAATGAAATTAATTACCTTGCAGCACGCAATTTTTAGTGAAAATTAATGAGTACATCTTTTGAAAAATACCAAAAAAGAAGATTAAGATCCTCTTATATTTCTGTAATAATAAGTATTTCATTGGTGCTTTTTTTATTAGGAATTTTAGGTTTGCTAATTTTAAATACAAAAAAAGTTGCTGATTTTTTTAAAGAACAAGCAGCAATTACCTTATTTTTAAAAAATGATGTAACAAAAGAAAATGTATTAAACTTACAGGTTTCAATTGATGAAGAAGCTTTTACAAAAGGAACAAAATTTATTTCAAAAGAAGAAGCTGCAGAAATTTACAAAAAACAAAATGGGGAGGATTTTATGGACTTTTTAGGCTATAACCCTCTGCAAAATGCAATTGATATCAATGTAAAAGCAGATTTTGTTACTCCAGATAAAATGCTCGAAATAGAAAAGAAATATCAAAACAATCAATTTGTTGCCGAAGTTTCTTATGATAAACCTCTTATTGATCTCTTGACAAAAAATGTAAGAAAGATCAGTTTATTTATCCTTGTCTTTAGCGCATTGGCTACTATGATTGTAATAGTTTTGATAAATAGTTCCATAAGGCTATCCGTTTATTCCAAACGATTTACCATCAAAACCATGCAAATGGTAGGAGCTACCAAACGATTTATCCGAAAACCTTTTATTTGGCGAAGTGTACGACTTGGAATAATTGGTGGAATACTGGCTTTAATTGGACTTACCATCATGCTTTTATATTTAGACAAGCAATTTCCAAAATTTGGAATTATTGATAATCGGATTGAAATAGCCGGATTATTTGGAGTTATTTTCCTTATCGGAGTATTAATTACATGGTTTAGTACTTTTTTTGCAACCCAAAGATTCTTAAATTTAAGGACCGACGAACTGTATTATTAAGCTTAGTTTCTTAATCAAATTATAAATTTATATGGCACAAAAAAAACAAAAACAAGAAGGAGAATTTTTATTTGAAAAAAGAAATTATATGATCATGGTCGTTGGTATTATTGTTATCATGATTGGTTTTGCTTTGATGGCAGGTGGAGGCAGTGATGATCCAGCTATTTTTAATGAAGATATTTACAACTTCCGAAGAATAAGACTTGCTCCAACTTTAGTTTTAATTGGACTTGCCATAGAGGTTTATGCAATTATGGCCAATCCTAACAAAACAAAATAAATTCATTTTTTTTAATTAATACGCTTTTAATGAGTTATATAGAGGCATTAATCCTTGGAATTATTCAAGGTTTAACAGAATTTTTACCGGTTTCATCAAGTGGTCATTTAGAAATTGCCAAAGTTCTTTTTGGAGATAGTACGATTCCACAAGAAAGTATGACCTTTACCATCGTTTTACACTTTGCTACAGCATTGAGTACCATGGTAGTTTTTAGAAAAGAAGTATTTGATATAATCAAAGGGCTGTTTCAATTTCAATGGAATGATGAATCAAAATTCACTTTGAAAATTATTATTTCAATGATTCCTGCAGTTATAATTGGCTTAATGTTTGAAGAACAACTGGAAGCTTTTTTCAATGGAAATTTATTAATGGTTGGTTTTATGCTTTTAATAACTGCACTGCTTTTATTACTTGCCGATAAGGCACAAAATACTGATAAAAATGTATCTTATAAAAATTCATTTATCATAGGTATTTCTCAGGCAATTGCTATGTTACCGGGTATCTCCAGATCAGGAGCAACCATCTCAACCTCTGTTTTACTGGGTGTTGACCGGGAAAAAGCTGCTCGTTTTTCTTTCTTAATGGTAGTTCCATTGATCTTCGGTAAAGTTGCAAAAGATCTGATGGGAGGTGAAATTGATTTTCAAAGTGAAAATATTGGCAGCATGGGATTAGGTTTTGTTGCTGCTTTTATTTCCGGTTTAATTGCTTGTAGCTGGATGATTAGTCTGGTTAAAAAAAGTAAACTTCACTATTTTGCCATCTATTGTTTTATTGTGGGAATTATAGCAATATCCTACTCCTATTTCTACATGTAATGGATGTTGATGATTTTAAAAACGGACAAACAATTCTAATCGATAAACCATTAAACTGGACCTCTTTTCAGGTTGTGAACAAATTACGATGGGCAATTCGTAATAAATTTCACATCAAAAAAATTAAAGTTGGTCATGCCGGAACTTTAGACCCGTTGGCTACAGGTTTACTGGTAATTTGCACAGGTAAATTCACCAAAAAAATAAATCAGCTTCAGGCAGAAACAAAAGAGTATACCGGAACATTTACATTAGGTGCAACTACTCCATCTTTTGATTTGGAAACTGAAATAGATAAATCCTTTCCAATAAGTCACCTAACGGATAAAATAATAAAAGATACTACTAAATCCTTTCTAGGTGAGATAGATCAGGTGCCACCATTATATTCGGCCATTAAAAAAGATGGTGTTCGATTATATGAACTAGCAAGAAAAGGAGAAACCACAGAGATAAAATCTCGTAAAACAACCATTTATGAATTTGAGATCACTAAAATTGAAACGCCAAAAGTAAATTTTAGGGTAGTTTGCAGTAAAGGAACTTATATCAGATCGTTAGCAAATGATTTTGGAAAAGAATTAAAAACCGGTGCACATTTATCTGCTTTACGCAGGACAAAAAGCGGCAATCTCCATGTTGGTTCTGCAGTTACTCCAGAAGATTTTATTAAAACTCTGGACTGATCAATTAAAAGCAAAAAATTAAAAAATTAAAACATATGCGAAACCCAGCTTTCGGCTGCAGGCATTTCCCATTCGTTTTCATATTCTTCTTTTATATTGATAAAATGATTAAAAACGATAGTTTTTTTGGATACTCCTCTGTTTTTAATTAATTTTTTAAATTCTGGCGTTTCTTTTAATTGCACGTATTCTCCCTGCTTAAAGCAAACATTTATTTTATCTAATAAAGAAATTTTATATTCTGTTTCCATTGTTAAAATAAAAGTAGCCAATTGATCATTTTGTTCAATGGTCAACGGAGTTTTCTCTGAAACAATAATGACAATAAATCTTTGGTATTTCAATTCAAAAAAAGAATCTACATCTTCCATTCTATTTAAGAATGAAGTAAGTTTTTCACTAATTTCCGGGACTTCATCTTTATAAAACTTTCTACCTGAAGGATATATAAAAACTTTAGAAAAATCTGATAATATATTATAATCTACAATCATTTTACTTCATTTCTTTAAGCAATTCAACAATATCATTTTCTATCTGAACTCCCTTATCACCATTATACCATATTTGCAGATCTTTTTTAAACGTGGCATCGATCTTTCCATGCTTCTGCTTATAATCTATCACCATTTTAGTAGCAACTTTTGACCTTGGGCCCCATGAACCGACCACTTTACTGGTATTGTTTTCAATCACAATTACTTTGGGAATTGACATGGCTCCATTGGTTAAAAACTTATTCATTAGGTCTTCATTATCATCTCTAAGCACTACTTTTAGATCGATATTTGAATTTTCTTCTGAAAACTTATTCAGAACAGGTAATACATGTGCTGCATCGCCACACCAGCTTTCTGTCAACACAAGCCATGTAAAATCTTTATTGATTTCCTGAACCTTTTCTTTGGAGGATTCTGCAAGTTTAGTTTGTTTATCCAAGCGCTTCATTCTCTTACCATTAAGCTTTGTAAAGTTAAAAAGATCCTCACTTTGATTAGCTCCGGTTGGTCTACCTTCTTTGATCAAATCAAGTACCATTGACTTGTATTCAATATACGATTTCGCTTTTTTTATGCTTTTTTCAATTAAATCATTCATCTTCCAAAATTTATTTAGTTAGTCGTTACAAAAGTAATACCTAACTATTTTAAATAGTGTAAACCTTGTAACATTGATTTTACCAATTGATCAAGGTCAATTTTAGCTTTCCAGTCCCAGTCATTATTTGCTTTGGAATCATCAATGCTTTTTGGCCAGGAATCTGCAATTTCCTGCCTTGTATCAGGCTTGTAATTCATTTCAAATTCAGGAATATACTTTTGAATTGCTACAGCCAATTCTTTTGGAGAAAAACTCAATGCAGCAATATTATAGGCAATATACTCACCGGTATTATCAGCTTGCATCAACTTAATTGTTGCATCAATGGCGTCATCCATATACATCATTGGCAATGTAGTATTCTTTGTTAAAAAGGATGCATATGATTTTCGTCTAATTGCCTCGTAAAAAATTTCAACAGCATAATCGGTTGTTCCACCTCCTGGAGTGGTTTTATAACTAATAATCCCAGGATATCGTACACTTCTTACATCAACTCCATATTTATCATGGTAATAAGCACACCAGTTCTCTCCGGCAAGTTTGCTAATTCCGTAAACAGTAATTGGTTTAATTATTGTGTTTTGAGGCGTTTCTTCTTTGGGTGTATCAGGTCCAAAAACAGCAATAGAGCTTGGCCAAAAAATCCTATCAATTACTTTGTCTTTGGCAAGATCTAAAATATTGAACAAGGAATTCATATTTAGATCCCATGCTTTTTTAGGATTTCTCTCCGCTATTGCAGAAAGCATTGCTGCCATTAAATACACTTGCTTGATATTATACTTTTCAACAACCTCATAGATATCATCTTTATTCATCACATCCAATAACTCAAACGGCCCCGATTCCATCACCTCATAATTAGCTTTTCTAATATCAGAGGCTATTACATTCTCATTACCGTATATCTGGCGTAATTTCAAAACAAGTTCCGTACCTATCTGGCCACTGGAACCAATGATTAGAATTTTTTGATTCATTTTTCAACTATTTTAAGAGAGTGTAAATATACCTAAATAATCATTTGAAACTATTTATTCAACTTACTAAAATCATCGTAAAATTTCTTACTTTTGAACCTCAATTCTTACATCTGTATGTTTTTTAAAAAAATTATTTTCCTGATTTTAATTATTGTTGTTATTTCCTGCAATAATAGCATTTCAAAGAAAAATAAGAAAATAAAGAGAGATTCACTTATTAGTAATGTCGTTAAAGTTAATCATCCCATCGCAAAATTGAACAGTAAAGCAAAAAAGCTTGTTGAAGACTGGGATGAATATCAAAATATAGATGAACTACTAAAGCAATATCAAAATATTACAACAAATCTAGCGTTACTAAATGCAAAAGAATTATCCGTTCTCTCCAGGCAATTAAAAGATTCTGTCAGAATTGAAAAATTAAATATTCCAGCTGTTAAAACAAGGTTGAATGTGCTACACAATGAAACGTTAAGACTGGCTGACATGGAAACAATTCCTTCTATTACCGAATTGGAAGTAATTGAAGAGAATAATAATATTTTGAATGCTTATTCAGCCTTAAATTTGAAGATTAATAATATTGTAAACCAGGAAAATCTTAATGAACAGGTGAGTAGTTTTGTGGATGAGGTTTTAGAGTTAAATGATTCATTGAAAAGAAATGATTCCATTGACACAATAAAAACGCCTAAATAACTGTTAAACTAGGCAATTAGTTTATCACTTTTTTTTTATACATTTGATTTCTGTAAAAAAGGCTACTAAGAAAACCCCTATTTTCTCATGATCAAAGAATTATTGTTATTATTCGTACTGTTTTTTTCATATCAGGCATATAGCCAGTTCAATGAAAGTGCCCCTTGGATAAGTACCTCATCGAAAAAATCATCCAATACCAAAATCACCCTTAAAGAGCAATCTAATGCATTTAATGCATATTGGAAAGGAAAGGATTTTACTAAAAAAGGAAGCGGACACAAACCTTTTAAACGTTGGGAAAACCACTGGAAAGATTATCTTTTAGAAAATGGAACCATCGCAACACCAAATGTTTTATGGAAAGCCTGGGAACAAAAACAAAATTTAGCAAAAAGTGATATTAGCAATTGGGAATCTATTGGCCCCTACACAACCAACGTAAAAACCGGTCAGGGGAGAGTAAATTCCTTTATAATTGACCCAAATGAACCAAATACTTTTTATGTGGGTGCACCGTCTGGTGGAATATGGAAATCAACAGATGCAGGAATCAACTGGATACCTCTTTCTGATCATCTTCCTCAAATAGGAGTTTCAGGAATTGCAATTGACCCAAATAATTCAAAAATAATTTACATATCAACCGGTGATGATGATGCCAGAGATACTTATAGTGTTGGTGTTTTAAAATCCATTGATGGAGGAAATACATGGAATACAACCGGGCTTGTTTTATCATCATCCAATTCCACTTCCAATGAAATTTATATTCATCCAAACAATTCAAACATATTATGGGTTGCCACAAATCAGGGTTTTTATAAAACTACAGATGCAGGAGAAAACTGGAGCAAAAAAATAACCGGAAACATAAAAGATTTTAAATTGAAACCTGGAGATCCGAATACCATTTATACTGTTAGTAAATCAAAATTTTATAAATCTACAGACGGAGGAGACACTTTCTCTGTTATTTCAAGTGGTTTACCCGATCCAAACCCTGCCGAAAATGATGATAAACCTTCCCGGTTTGCTGTTGAAGTCACTCCTGCAAATCCGGAAATTGTATATCTATTAAGTGCAAAACAGGATCAATCCTTTCAAGGCTTGTACAAATCTGTAAACAGTGGAGAAAATTTCACTCAAACTGGTGAAAAAGATGATATTTTTGGAGGGAGTTCACAAGCATGGTACGATATGGCATTGACCGTATCTCCCGTAAATGAAAATATTGTATTTGTTGGAGTTTTAGACATTTGGAGATCTGACAATGGTGGAGATGATTTTACACAAAAAAACAGATGGTGGGATCATAATCAAGCTTCCTATACACATGCTGATATTCATTTTTTGCGCTATTTCAACAATAAATTATTTGCTGGAACCGATGGTGGTATTTATGTTTCATCAGATAATTCAAATAGTTTTTCAGACTTAACCGAAAATTTAAATATTAGTCAATATTATAAAATATCTGTAGCTAAAAATTCTGCCTCAAATATTGTCGGTGGTCTGCAAGATAATGGTGGTTTTGGATTTAGTAATAATATTTGGCATAAATACCATGGTGGAGATGGAATGGATTGTGCTATTGACCCAAATGATCAAAACAAATATTATGGATTTACGCAATACGGAGGTAGTTTAAATATTTCTCATGATGGTGGTGCAACAGATGGAGGAAGAGTAACCAGTGCACCAGACAGTGAAACCGGTACAGATGACAGTGGGGGTAAATGGATCACACCTTTGACAGCAAACAATGAAGGAGTTTTGTATGCTGGATATTCTAAATTGTATAAATTGAATAATAATGCCTGGGAGGAAGTAACTACAACTCCCTTTATTGGCGATTTAGATAATATTAGAATTGCAAACACAAATAATGATATAATCTATGCTTCTATATCTAATTCACTTTTTAAAAGTACAGATGGTGGAGTAACATTTACTGAAAACAGTTTTGCCTTTAGTTATTCTATCAGTTCAATTGACATCAACAATCATGATGAGAATATTATTTACATTTCAAATAGTGGTATATCCGGTAAAATATATAGATCTTTAAACGGAGGAGATAATTGGGAAGATATTACCCAAAACTTGCCCGATGAACCAAAATTAGTGATCAAACATCAAAATCATAGTCTGGATAATGATTTATATGTTGGAACAAGCATAGGCGTTTATCATATAAATGATGATATGACAGAGTGGGAAGCTTATGACAACCACTTACCTAATGTACCTATTAAAGATATTGAATTTAATATTGAAGATCAAAAAATAATTGTTGCAACCTATGGTCGAGGTGTTTGGCAATCACCTATTGAGGTAAAACTTGCTGATATTGATATTAGCCTCTTAGAAATAAATTCGAATAACAGTACGCAATGTAATGGGATTGCTCCAAAGATCACCATTAAAAATAATGGCAAGAATAGTTTTAATTCAATTGATGTCAACTACTTTATTGACGATGAAGCTTTCCAATTTAACTATAGTGGTAATGTTGCATCCGGTGAAACAAAGGAAATTGAATTACCTAACCATGATCAGGTTGAACTTGGTTCTCACACATTGAAAGTAGAGGTAACAGTTGATAATGACACTTTTTCTGATAACAACAAACTAAAAGGATCAATCTCTGCAAACGAATCAAGTGTTGGTAAATATATTAATACCTTTGGAGATGTTAACCCAGATGAATGGATTTCTTATAATATAGGTAGTTCCAAGAAACTCTGGACAAAGACTTCTCCAATAGGAAACAAATTCGCTAAAGCTTTTGAAAAAGCTTATATTACAAATTCA
Source organism: Flavobacteriaceae bacterium (assembly GCA_029939235.1). Taxonomy (GTDB): domain Bacteria; phylum Bacteroidota; class Bacteroidia; order Flavobacteriales; family Flavobacteriaceae; genus Lutimonas. Next base: position 4,255 of record JAOZTG010000074.1, on the reverse strand, counting down.
AGGAATAATTATTCGGATAAAACAACCGGTTATTTAGTATCTCCTTGTTATGATCTGACACAGATGGAAAACCCTGTTTTAGAATTTGAAATGGCTTTTGACATTGAAAAAGACTGGGATGTTCTATATATGGAATACACGCTAAATTCCGGGCAAACATGGAATATTTTGGGTACAGCAAATGATCCTAATTGGTATAACAGTGATTATATTAATCCGGAAAGACCAATTACTGTTGGAAAACAATGGACGGGAACGGATACAACAGTAAAAAAATACAGTTACAATTTGTCAACTTTGGCAAATGAATCCAGTATTATTTTCAGATATGTATTTGCTTCTGACGAGGCAGAAAATGGTGAAGGAGCAATTATTGATAATTTTGTAATTGATGCAACCGCTATTCTTGCTGTTAAAAATAATACTTTAGATAATTTCAAGATTTACCCAAATCCATCTTATGCCATATTTAATATTCAACGACAAACCAGTGCTGAAATGCAGATATCTGTTTATGACATTACAGGGAAACTTGTTTTTACGGATAAGAATATCTTAAAGGCTCATTATGCTTTGGATCTGTCTAATATAAAAAACGGCTTATATTTCTTAAAAATTAATGAAGGAAACAAGCAAGCAACAAGACGAATCATGATAAAATAAAAGTTAAAAAAAGGCAATCAAACGATTGCCTTTTTTTTCTTTAAATAAATCCATCTTAGTCTAAAATAATTTTCAACTGATTTCCATTCACCAGATCATCATGCGAAATAAAATAATCTTTATGGTTTTTTCCATTTAACATTATCTTTTTAATATTACCATCACTATTTTTCCCTTTTTCTATAACAAATTGTTTGTTCTTATAATACTGAGAATCTAACTGAACCGTCACTTTATCAAAAACAGGTTTTGTGATTGCATACATTGGATCTCCCGGTGATATTGGATATATGCCCATCATTGAAAATACCAGCCAGGCTGACATAGTACCAGTATCATCATTTCCCGGCAATCCTTTTGGCTCATTTTTAAAATATTTAATTATGAGCTCCTGAACTCTTTTCTGAGTTCTCCATTCTTCTCCTTTTATATAATTGAACAAATACGGATAAGCAATATCAGGTTCATTTGCCATATCAAATTGTTTATTATCAAATACCTTTTCCAGTTGTTTAACAAAAAACCTGTTGCCACCCATCAACTTTATTAGATCCTTCGTGTCATGCGTCACCATAAAGGTATATTGCCATGAATTACCTTCAATAAATGCAATATTTTTTACAAAATTTGCACCTGTGTCCGGATGAAAAGGTTCGTGCCAGCTACCATCAGCATTCTTCGGCCTTAACAGATTAAATTCTTTATCAAATAATTTTCTATAGGTCACCGAACGTTTTGTGAACCGCTTATAATCCGTTGTATTACCAAGTTCTTTTGCTAATTGAGCTATCGCATAATCAGCAATATTAAATTCCTGTGTAATGGAAACTGCTCCACTATTTACCGATCTCTCTGTGACATAACCTTTTTCCAGATATTCTTCCAATCCAATTCTAACCGGATTGTCGTTTACCTGATCTGCACCTTTTAACATAGCTTTATATGCTTTTTGAATATCAAAATCACGAATACCTTTTAGATAAGTATCTGTAATAACAATACTTGCAGGATCACCAACCATGGTAAAAGTTTCGGTTGAATTCAACTCCCATTTTGGCAACCATCCATTTTCATCAACCATTTCAAGCATGCTTTTAATCATATCTGATTGCTGCTTTGGATACACTAAACTCAATAATTGATGTAGATTTCTATAGGTATCCCACAAAGAAAAAACAGTATATCTGGTTCCTTTGGTTTTGCCGATTTTACCGGTTTTAATTTCAGGAAATTCTCTGTTAAAATCATTCAATGTATTGGGATGGATCAAGGTATGATACAAAGCAGTATAAAAAATTGTTTTGTCATCTTTGGTACCTCCTTCAACCTTTATTTTTGAAAGTTCAGCATTCCACAGATTATAAGTTTCTTTGTAAATCTCCTCGAATAATTTACCTGCCGCTTCTTTTTTTAGATTATCTCTTGCATTTTCGATACTAACATAAGAGACTCCTATTTGCACCTCAACCTCCGTTTTTCTATCAAAATTATAGATGAAATATGTTCCTATACTATCACCAACCACCATTTTTGTTGCGTGATCCATCATACGGATTTTTCCGTTATAACCCATCCATTGTGCTTCTATTCCTTTGTACTTGACTGGCTTCTTCCAAACTCCAAAGTTGTCTGCCGGTTTTGAAAATTTAGCCACAAAATAAACAGGATATGCTGCCTCTGGACTATTATAACAAAAAGACCCAACAGTACGCATTCCTTCAATTTCAGCTGATGAAACAATTTTCACCATTGCACCTTGTTCATTTGTAAGTCCCAAACCTAAATTCAGCAATATGTTTGATTGCCCTTTTGGAAAAATAAATCTACTCACTCCCACTCTTTTCGTGGCAGTAAACTCAGTTTTAATTCCATATTTATCCAAAACATTGCTGTAATATCCAGTTTTCGCAACTTCATTTGAATAAGTTGTACCATATATTAAATGATTTGTTTCTACCTTTCCTGTTGTTGGCATTAACAGCAAAACTCCCAGTTCGGGGCAGCCCACACCACTTAAATTTACATGACTAAAACCCGTTAAAAATGTATTGTAGTACTCATAAGATGTAGAAAACCACTGACTATCTTTATCAAATTTATTTTGTTTACCTGATACATTGAACGGTGTTATACTAACCATTCCCCTGGGTGCAATTGGTCCTGGATTTGTTGTTCCAAAATTAGATGTTCCAATAAATGGATTTACATAACTTGCTGGTTCCTGAGAAATTAATTCCTGAAAAGAAATCAAGAAGAAAATAGCAATAAAAATCCCTATATCATTTATTTTTAAATCATTAAACAATTTCATCTTTATAATATTTCTTACTAATCAAACCCTAATTGCTCTCGATTGCTCCATGCACTTTATCATACAAATCAATTTTACCATCCAAAAGTATTGCAATAACCGTATAATTTTCATCAATAACTTCCTTTGGCATATCAATATATGTCAAGCCTGGATAGGAACTCCAATATACTTTGCTAAACACTTCGTGCTCAAGCATGGCTCCATTTCCTACGACATAAATTCTGTTGATCTTATTTTTTATTCCTCGTAATGCTACTTTTCCATCTTTAGGAATATCCCGAACATAAACATATAACATAGTGCTATCTTTTGATAATGCAGTTGGACCATAATAATATTCATATGGAATTCCGGCTTGAGTTCCATAAATTGCCTTGCTGTGTTTTTTTGTCCATCTTCCCAGACCCTTTAATATCTTCACCTGTTCATCAGGAATTGTACCATCGGCTTTTGGACCAATATCTAAAAGTAAATTTCCTCCTTTTGAAATACAATCTACAAATATATCAATGATCTGTTGAGATGATTTATAATGATTATCGCTGTGCTGATAACCCCAGGATTCATTCATTGTCATACATAATTCCCAATATTTTGATTTAGGTTTCATGATTGGCAAGCCCTGTTCGGGTGTATCATAATCACCTTTTTGTCTTAATCTTGAATTTATGATCGTTTTTGGATTGCTTGAAAGCAACATTGATTTCACCTTAGGCACATCCCATTCCTTGTCATTGTGCTCCCAGTCACCATCAAACCACCAAATATCCGGTTTGTAATTTGTAGCCAGTTCTTTTAGCTGCCCTAGGTAATACTTTTTGAACTTATCCCATCGTTTTGGATCATCTTCTATTTTGTATCGTTTGATGTCTCTGGTGTAATCTGTATAAAGATCAGAAGACCAATCCGGTAAAGAAAAATAGATGCCAACATTTAAATCATTTTTACGTAGTGCTTTAACAAATGGAGTAAGAACATCTTTCTTTGCAGCAGATTGTTTTACAGCATTTAAATTACCATATTTTGTGTTCCATAAAGCAAAACCATCATGATGTTTTGAAGTAATAACCGAATATCTAGCACCACTTTCCTTGATCAACTTTGCCCAATACTCAGGATCATACTTTTTAGCAGTAAAACCTTTTAGCTGCTTCATATAATCTTCATGGGAAATATAGTTATTATAAAATGACCAGGATTCACTAATACCGTTCACAGCATAAATTCCCCAATGGATAAAAATTCCAAGTTTGGCATCTTTAAACCATTCCATTTTTT
>JAOZTG010000073.1 GCA_029939235.1 Flavobacteriaceae bacterium | reverse complement strand
AAAAAAATATTTGAAATTCGATAGAATTTAAAGTGAGTTATTTTAGCAAATTCGGGGTAGTTGTTCTCCAATCAACGGACTTACAATTCGTTTTCCACCAATCAGGCTATGCATTAAGACCTTGCTCGCATGTTCAGCTGTGATTTCACCAACACAAACTGAATTTTTTCCTTTCTCATGTATTTTCATTTTTTCTAAAACTTCCTCTGCTATAGCAGAATCAACGATAGTCAAAAACACTCCTTCATTTGCTACATATAAAGGATCTAAGCCAAGAATTTCGCATGCTGCTGCAACTTGCTTTTCCAGTGGAATTCTATTTTCAAATATTTCAACTCCCAGATGAATATCTGTTGCAATTTCTGAGAGAACACTCGCTAAACCACCACGGGTTGGATCTCTGAATAAATGGATCTGCTCTCCAAATTCGTCCAGCAGATCTCTTATTAAAAAGTTAAGATTTGTAGAATCACTTTTAATAGTAGTCTCAAATTCAAGACCTTCTCTTTGTGACATGATCGCCATACCGTGTTGTGCAAGATTTCCATTGATGATTATTTTATCACCAATTTTAATTCGGTTGACATCAATATTTGCTTTAGGGTGTACTTCACCAAAACCGGTTGTATTGATAAAAATCTTATCCCCTTTTCCTCTTTCAACAACTTTTGTGTCTCCGGTAATAATTTGAACCCCGCTGATATCGGCAGCCTTTTTTATGGAATGTACAATTTTAATAAAGTCGGTAATTTTTAACCCTTCTTCAATGATAAATGCAAGTGATAAATATTTTGGTATGGCACCACACATAGCAACATCATTTACGGTTCCGTGAACAGCAAGTTCACCAATATTTCCTCCTTTGAAAAAAATGGGAGAAATTACAAAACTGTCTGTGGAGATGGCAATTTTACCATCTATTTTAACAATAGAACCATCGTGTTTGGCATCCAAAAATGGATTGCTAAAAGTTTTAAAAATAATGCTATCTAACAGATCTCTGGTCATAATTCCTCCACTGCCATGACCGAGATTTATGGTGTCAAATCCTAAATTTTCTTTTTCCATTTAATTACTTGTCATTAAATTGTCTGAATAATGATAATAAGCTGCACATGCACCCTCAGAAGAAACCATTGGGGCTCCAAGTGGGTTGACCGGGGTACAGACTTTTCCAAATTGACTGCACTCATTTGGTTTTTTAATACCTTTTAAAATATCGCCGGCTATGCACAAAGCATTTTCGGGTACTTTGATATTTCCAATACCGAATTTTTTCTCGGCATCAAAACTCTCATATTCTTTTCTTAACTGATATCCGCTTTGAGGAATTTTTCCTATTCCTCTCCATTCTCTGTCACCAATTTCAAAAACAGTTTTGATGACATTGATGGCAGCAAGATTCCCCTCTTCTTTAACAATTCTGCTATATTGATTCTCAACAGTATGTTCTCCTTTTTCAAGTTGTTTTACGGCAAATAAAATTCCCTGAACCAGATCTAAGGGTTCAAAACCGGTAATTACAATTGGTATTTTATACTTTTTAGCTAATGGAAAATACTCTTTAAAACCCATGATAGCACAAACATGTCCTGCCCCTAAAAAGGCATCAATACTACTGAATTCATCATCTAAAATGGCTTCCATTGCAGGGGGAACCAAAACATGCGAAACTAAAATTGAATAATTTTTAACACCTTCTTTTTGTGCGTGTAAAACGGAAAGGGCATTTGCAGGTGCAGTAGTTTCAAATCCAACAGCAAAGAAAACCACTTCTCTATCGGGATTTTGTTTGGCAATATTTACCGCTTCCAAAGGAGAATATAAAATTCGAAGATCACCTCCATTCGCTTTCGTTTCCAATAAACTTTTTTTAGATCCCGGGACCCGTATCATATCCCCAAAAGAGCAAACAATTACTCCATTTTCTAATAATTCAATGGCTTTATCGATTAGATTTAAAGGCGTTACACAAACCGGGCAGCCTGGTCCGTGGATCATTCTTACCTTTTCTGGGAGTAATTCTAAAATACCATTTTTAACCAGACTATGGGTTTGTCCACCACAAATTTCCATGATATTCCATGGTTTGCTTACAGTATTTTCAATTTCCTGTAAAATCTTTTTTGTTGCTTCCAGATCTCTATATTCACTAAGGTATTTCAACTTTTTCTTAATTTTTTTGAGACATTAATAATGTGTAAATAGTACATTAACTGTCCAAATGAAATATTTTCATCGTTAGGTGCTAAGTTAATATTAAAAAATAATTTGAACTCATTTCCATTTAATTCTTTTAGCATATCGATCAATACTGTATTTTGGAATACACCTCCACTCAATGCTATTTTTTTTATATTATTTTGATCTGCCACCTTTAAAATAATGGATGCCAGCGTAAATAAAAAATTTAGTATGATCTGCTTTTTGCTAATTCCTGTTTTAAGATCGTAAAAGGCATTTTTTATAATTTGTTTTGTGTCAATTTTATTGTTTTGCGAAACATCGCAATAGCTTTTGCATTTCTTCAGATCATATTCTGTAATTTGATTTTCCAGTAAAATTGCTGCTTCGCCCTCATAAGTATTGATATCGCATATATCTAATAAAGAAGTAATTGCATCAAATAACCTTCCAACAGAAGAAGTTTTAAGTTTGTTTCTTTTTTTGATGGATCTATATATAGCTATTTCACTATCTGAAAACTTAGTAGCAATAGGATCTTTCATTTCCGTATCTGATAAAGAAAATAAAGAGAGTTTGGGTTCTTTAGACATTTTATCTCCTGCAAGCCAGTCAAAATAGGAAAAGTGTGTTAAACGATCTATTTGATGATCATGGAAAGTGAAAAATTCACCACCCCAAATATTTTTATCATCACCATAACCGGTTCCATCCCACACTACACCAAGAACTTTTTCTTTACAATCAAATAAATGATGTTCTCCTAAAACAGAAGCAAAATGTGCTTTGTGATGTTGAATTTTAAAAAGATCTGTACGCCATTTTTTGGAGATCTCTACACCAAACTGAGAGCTTTGATAAGAAGGATGTTTATCAACCAGTATCACATCAGGTTTTTGTTCAAAAAGCTCGATAAAATAATTGCATATTTCTACAAATCTTTTATAAACATCATAATGTTCCAGATTTCCTAAATATTGACTAATGTATAAATAATCGTTTGGCAAGTATGCAATGGTGCTTTTTAATCCTCCACCCATTGCCATGATCTTTTGATTGGTTTTACCGGTGAAATTAAAATAATTTGGGGCATAACCTCTGGAACGTCGAAATAAAACTTCTTGCTGGTACTTTGTACTGAATTTCACTACTGAATCATCCTGTGGATTTGTAATTTCAAGATCGTGGTGCACAAAATAATCTGCAATTTCAGATAAAACCTTTTCTGCCTGAACGTTGTTACTAATAATTGGTGAACCATGTAAATTACCACTGGTTGCGACAATAGGTATGTTTAATTCATTGGCAAGTAATTGTAAAATTCCGGAATAGGGTAATATAACTCCAATCTGATTTAAGCCAGGAATTAATTCTGTGAAAGCCAGATCTCCATTAAAATCTTTTTTTTGTAAAATAACAATAGGTCTTTCCGTTGATTCTAATGCTTTTTTTTGAGAATAATTTATAGTTAAATGTGATTCTAAAAGTGATAAGGAAGAATATAGAATTGCAAAAGGTTTATGAGGTCTTTTTTTGCTTTTTCTTAATTTAGTAATAACGTCTTTATTATTAGCATCACAACATAGTAAATAACCCCCCGTATTTTTTACAGCAATGATCTTTCCTTTTTTGATCAGGGCTGCAACTTGTTTAAAGATCTCATTCGGTGGAATGTTTAATTGTAAACTTTTTGAATTGTGTAAAGAAATTGTAATGCCACAGTTTTGACAGGTATTGGTTTGTGAATGAAACCTTCTGTTGGTTGGGTTTGTATATTCCTCCAAACACTCTTCGCACATTTCAAAACTATCTAAACTTGTATTTTCCCTTTCAAATGGAAATGTTTTAGTGATTGCCCATCGTGGTCCGCAATTGACACAGGTTGTAAAAGGATAATTAAATCTTCTGCTCTTATTATCTGTTATTTCCTTTTTGCAATCGTCACAAATAGCAAAATCAGGTGTAAGTGTAAGATTTAATTTACCTTTTTTGATAGAAGGAATAATGCAAAAATTATCAAATTTACGCAACGGGATCTCTTCTCTTTTGCTTTCTTTTATTTGAGCAACAGGAGGAGGAAAATGTATGAGTTCACTATAAAAAAGTTGTATATTTTTATCACTTCCGGAAAGATATATTATAACTCCATTTTCATTATTTGAAACGGTTCCACGAAGATTGAATTTTTGAGATAAAGTAAATACAAATGGCCTAAAACCAACTCCCTGCACTCTGCCGGTAATCTCAATTTTAACTGTTTTAAGCATTTGATCAATCATTTTTAGATTGGACTAATTTAAGAAAAATAAAAAAGCTTACCCAAATAAATGAATAAGCTTTTACCTCAATTTGTTAGTTAAATTCTGGTAATTTAATTACTAGTAATTTTCTTCTCGAATTTGCATGTATGCAATTGGGTGTAAACAGGCAGGGCAGGTTTTTAGCGCCTTTTCAGATTGGTATACATAACCACAATTGATACATTTCCACCATACCTTACCATCTTTGATAAATACTTTGTCATCAGATAGGTTCTGTAATAATTTCAAATATCTTCGTTCGTGTTCTGCTTCTACTTTTGCAATCATTTTAAAGGCAGTTGCGACTTTTTTAAAACCTTCCTCTTCGGCTATTTTAGCAAACTCCGGGTATAGATCTGTCCATTCTTCATTTTCACCTTCGGCAGCAGCCTTTAGATTCTCTTTGGTAGTACCAATAATTCCGGCAGGGTAGGATGCAGTAATCTCCGTATCTCCTCCTTCCAGAAAATTAAAGAATCGTTTTGCATGCTGTTTTTCCTGATTTGCTGTTTCCAGAAATATGGCTTCAATTTGTTTATAACCTTCTTTTGCAGCTACTTTTGCAAAAAATTCATAGCGCATCTTAGCCTGTGATTCACCGGCAAATGCTTTTAATAAGTTCTGTTCTGTTTTTGATCCTTTCATCATTTTGTCAATCTTTAATTTGTCACTTGTTTATCTGTTATTTTTACCTTTCCCAGAATATCCACAACTCTTTTAACCACATTTGGGATACTTTTTTGAACATCATCCGTTAATTTGATGGTCATAGGAATCATTTCTTTTATGGAAACAGTCAAAAGAATGATCTTTGGTAATTCATCCTGAAATTCCAAAGCATCGATCATGTCCTTTAACCCAACGTCATGCGCAGACAGTACTGTTGGAAAATCAGCCGCAAATTTTGGATAGATGACATCTATGGTTCCGGCCGGTCTTGCATCCATGGTTGCATCAATAAAAATCACCAAAGGATACTGAGAAAGAATAGGCATCAGATCAAAACTACCGGTGCCGCCATCCATGATGTCCACATGATCTGGTAATTCTATTTTGCTTAAAGCATGAATGGAATGAACGCCTACACCTTCATCTCCCATCAGGTAATTACCTATGCCTAAGACCAGAATCTTATTTTTTTTTTCACTGTTTAAATAATCATGTGTTTGATAAAAGAGCTTCTGAAGCTCTATCACATCATCTGAAATCATAGGCCTATTTATTTTTCTTCATTTAAAACTTCTTCTAACTCTGGTTTTTCAAATCTTTCAGATCTAACGAATTTAAATCCGCTGATCATGGAAGAGGTTTCACCACGGCCTTCAACATAATCATGATAAAGCACCAGGTAAATATGTACCACAATAAAGGTCATAAATACCCATGTAGAAATATGATGGAAATATCGTACCGGAATATCACCACCAAAAAGTGGTAAGATCCACGCAAACAAATTAGTAAACCAAAAATCGGAAGTTGGAGACATTAAAGCAAATCCTGTTGAAAATTGTAAAATAAATAACAAGGTCATCACAAAATAAGAGAATGCTGCAAGATAATTATGGCCGATACTGATGTTTGAAAGATTATGATCTTTGTCAGGCATGAGCAAAAGGTCAACTCTAATAACATGCCAGATATTGCTTATACCTTTTTTAGAAAAGGGAGTAAAGTTTTTCCAGCTTGCAAATCTATTACCAACAAAAGCCCAATAGATTCTGAAAATTACAACTGCAACCAAAATAAATGCAGTTATAAAATGAATGGCTCTTACATATCCAAACCAATAGGAATTTGTAGCTTCTACATTTTGGGTGATTGCTGGCGGATCGGCTATTATAAACCCTGTAATAATTAGAATTGTTGTGGAAAATGCAGTAGTCCAGTGAAAAAACCGAACTACAAGACTCCATACATAGACTCTTTTGTAATTATAAGTTATTGCTGTCATTTTCTGTCATTTTAATTATTTATTATCAAATACTACAAGCCCCACCAATTTGAATTTGACTTATGTTTTTACCATGTTCATCATATAAATGAACTGCACAGGCTAAACAAGGATCAAATGAATGAACCGTTCTCAATATTTCAACAGGATTGTTAGGATCTGCAATTGGTGTACCAATCAAAGCTGATTCATAGGCTGACATTTGTCCTTTTGGATCGCGAGGTCCTGCATTCCATGTGGTTGGTACAACCATTTGATAATTCTCTGTTTTTCTGTCTTTTATTTTTATCCAGTGAGCAAGTCCACCTCTGGGTGCTTCCATATAACCCACACCTTTTGCTTCTGCAGGCCAAGTGGTTGGATCCCATTTTTCAGTATTTGCCATTCGGGTATCCCCTCCTTTGATATTTGCTAGTAATTGATCGAAAAACTCTAATCCCCAATCAGCTAATAATTTAGTTTCCAGTCCGCGGGCAGCAGTTCTTCCTAAGGTTGATAAAAGAGCAGCAACCGGAACATCTAATGTTTTAAGAGCATAATCAACAATTTCTTTGTACTCAGGAATTCCCTTTACATAACCTATCAGCATTCTGGATAACGGACCCACTTCCATAGGTTTTCCTTGCCAGCGAGGTGTTTTAACAAAACTATATTTTTTGTCTACATCCAAATGCTCGTAAGGAGGTTTTGGACCGGAATAATGGATGTTTGTTTCACCGTCATATGGGTGTAATCCTGCATCATCACCAGCAGTATAGTCATACCAGGATTTATTTACAAATTCCTGTATTTCACTTGTATTTTCAAGATCAACAGGATGCACTTTTGTAAGATCACCATTTAAAATAACTCCCTGAGGCCATTTGTAACTATCTGTATTACCGTAATTTCCTGTTGGCAGATCACCATAAGATAAATAATTATTGAATTTGTTCCCACCAATAGCACCCCAGTCTTTGTAGAAAGAAGCAATAGCCAAAAGATCCGGAATATATACTTCATTTACAAATGTATGAGCTTCTTTAAGCAACTTACTTATGTAAGCTAATTTTTCAATATTTAATCCACCTGCATCTTTTAAATTTAAAGCAGATGCCATTCCGCCAACCAAGAAGTGAGGATGTGGATTCTTACCACCTAATATGGTGTGTACTTTTACAATCTCTTTTTGCCATTCCAGTGCTTCCAAATAATGTGCAACTGCCAACAGATTGACTTCGGCAGGTAATTTCATAGCAGGATGGCCCCAGTATCCTTTTGCAAAGATTCCCAGCTGACCGCTATCTACAAATTTTTTGATTCGTTTTTTTACATCCGAAAAATAACCGGGAGAACTTTTTGGCCATTTTGAAATGCTTTGCGCTAAAGCGGAAGTTGCTTTCGGGTCGGCATTTAAAACCTGGGTTATATCTACCCAGTCAAGCGCATGTAAATGATAAAAATGCACCACATGGTCTTGCATGGCGTGCGATATGGTAACAATGTTTCGAGCTAACTCAGCATTTGGTGGAATAACTATTCCAAGTGCATCTTCAACGGATCGTATGGAAGCAATAGCATGTACTGTTGTACAAACACCACAGGTTCTTTGCACAAAAGCCCAAACATCTCTTGGGTCTCTTCCTTCCACAATTTTTTCCATTCCTCTAACCATTGTGGAGGAACAATATGCATCTACAACTTTTCCATCTTCTATTTTTGCTTCAACACGTAAATGTCCTTCTATTCTGGTTATCGGATCTATTACAATTCTATTTGCCATAATTTTTATTATTATTTAGTGAAACTCTATTTTCAACAGATCGGTGACCATATTTAAAATAGCAATTAGACTATTCCCAGTCATTGGGAAATTTTTGATTAATTTTATTCTTTGATACGTTTTTTATTCTCATCTGCCATTCTCTGTGCAGCATTCATTTCTTTTTTCTTCGCCAGATTGGTGAGAATTGCATGACCGGCAACTCCGACAGCAGTTGCACCTAATACAATCTTACCAATTTTGTCGGCAGTAGCTTCAATTCCCATTCCTGGTACATTTGTTAGCCTTTCTGTGAATGGTCCATTATCCCAGAAATTGTCTTCACTACAGCCAATACATGGATAACCGGATTTAATAGGGAAACTCACACCATTATTCCATTCCATTGTTCCACAGGCATTATAGGTAACAGGACCTCTGCACCCTAATTTGTACAGGCAATAACCTTTTTTTGCTTCTTCACTATCAAAACTTTCAGCATATAATCCAGCATCAAAATTGGGTCTTCTGTAGCAGGTGTCATGTACTCTTTTTCCATAAAATTGTTTTGGTCTTCCCATAGAATCTAACTCAGGAAGTGTTCCAAAAGTAGCATAATGAACAACAACACCTGTCATCACTTCTGCTATAGGAGGGCAGCCAGGAATTTTAACAATTGGTTTATTTTTTATGATGGCATCTACAGGAACAGATCCTGTAGGATTTGGATGAGCAGCCTGCACTCCACCCCAGGCTGAACAACTTCCAAATGTAAGTATTGCAGCAGCACCTTCAGCAGATTCTTTCAAAATATCTACAGCAGTTCTTCCTGCAATTGTACAATAAACACCATCATCTTTTGTAGGAATAGCACCTTCCACAACCAAAATATATTTTCCGTAATTCTCTTTCATGGATTCTTGTTTTGCCTCTTCCGCATTATGACCGGAGGCTGCCATTAAAGTGTCTGAATAATCTAATGAAATATTATCTAAGATCAGATCAGCTAACAAAGGATGGTCTGAACGTATAAACGATTCAGAACAACCTGTACATTCCTGAAAATGTTCCCAAATAACCGGAATTCTTCTTTTTGTTTCTAATGCTTTTACAACCTGAGAAACCATTGTGGATTCGTAACCCATAAATGCTGTAATTGCAGTAGCAAATTTCATAAAATCCCTACGGGAATAACCTTTTTTTATGATGCTTTCATAGTAGGTATCCTCTTTTTTAGATTTGTTATTCATAATGCCGTATTTTGATTAAATAAGTATGTATTTTATTATCAGACCATTAATTTATTAGCTTTTGATTTAAAAAAGATGATATATATCATGTTTTACCTAATTTAGAAGTATTAAAAATAGTCATTTGCATTACAATGAATGTTTTATGGTTGTATTTTAATAACAATAGTTGTAATTATAAAAGGTGTTTTATTACATTTGAAAATATAAAACTTTACATAATGCATGAACTGTCTATTGCCTTGGGAATTGTAAAAATTGCTGAGGAAGAAACTACAAAAGCAAATGCTAAAAAAGTGGATCTTATTGAATTGGAAATTGGTACTCTTGCAGGTATAGAATTTGACTCACTCGACTTTGTATGGCCGGCTGCAGTAAAAGGTACCGTTTTAGAACATGCAAAAAAAACAACCATAGTAATTGAAGCAAAAGGTAAATGCCTGGATTGCGATACTGTTTTTGACCTTGAAAATGTTTTTGACCCTTGCCCGATATGTCATAGTTTTTTAAAGGGAATTATTCAGGGCAAAGAATTGCGGGTTAAATCGATGGAGGTTTCTTAAAATTGTAGGGTCAAATAATTTCTTTCTTATTTTACTGTCCTTATCAAAACTTTCAGCTTTACACTTGTTTTCTTTCTATATCAGAAAATTAATAAATCTTTCATTTACTGATATTTATCATTTATTAAACACATATTCATAGCTACATTTGTTACATATAATATTAATTATATTCACTATGAGAGTTTTGAAAGAAAAACCATTAAAAACTACCTTAATGAGTGTTTTATGGGACATTCAAAAAAAGCGAAGATTTATCAGTCATGATGATATGACAAAGATCTCGAAAGAGTTTCATATTTCAAGAATGGAACTGGAGGGTGTAATCTCTTTTTATCATTTTTACCATAGAGAACATGCTGGCAAATACACTATTTATTTGAATAATTCCATTGTTTCAAAACATAAAAATTATGATGAGGTTAAAAAAGCCTTCGAAAAAGAAGTTGGGGTTGACTTTGGGCAGGTTTCTGATGATAAGATGTTTGGTTTATTTGAAACGGCCTGTATTGGTTTAAGTGATCAGGAAACCTCAGCACTAATAAATTTTAATGCATTTACCGATCTTACTGCAATAAAAGTTAAAAATATTATTTCCAGATTGCGAAAAGGAGAAAAAGTTGAAGATCTAAGTAAGGTTCCAAAAAATAATATTCGATACACACCAACGAAAGATAAGACAGTTTTTTTTAAGAATAACATTCCTGGTTCTGCTTTGAGGATGTTGAAAAAAATGGACTCCAATAAGGTTATTGATTTGGTTAAGCTATCAAAACTTGCCGGAAGAGGAGGAGCATTTTTTCCTACAGGATTAAAATGGAAGTTTTGTAAAGATAATGAAGCCAACCAAAAATTTGTGATTTGTAATGCAGATGAAGGGGAACCAGGTACTTTTAAAGATCGTGTTTTAATGAACAGGCACCCGGGATTACTCCTTGAAGGTATGGCTATAGCCGGATATGCTGTTGGAGCAACCAAAGGTTTTATTTATTTAAGAGCTGAATATGCCTATTTAAAAGATAAGATTGAAAAAAGAATTGCTGATTTTAAAGAAAAAGGTTTGTTGGGTGATAATATTCTTGGAATTGATAATTTCAATTTTGATGTTAGTGTTTATATGGGAGCAGGCGCCTATGTATGTGGTGAAGAAACTGCAATGATACAATCTATGGAAGGAAAAAGGGGAGAGCCTACCATCAAAGAATTTTTTCCGGTAGAAAGAGGTTATTTAGGAAAACCTACATTGGTAAATAATGTGGAAACATTATGTGCTGTACCAAGAATTTTAGAAATGGGTGTTGAAAAATGGCTAAATATAGGTACAGAAATAACACCCGGAACAAAATTAATAAGTGTATCTGGTGATTGTGATAAACCAGGAATATATGAAATTGAATGGGGTATGAAATTAAAAGATTTTTTAAGTCTTATTGGTGCCCAGAATCCAAATTTTATACTTTTTAATGGTTATTCAGGTGAATGCCTTTCAAAGGATGATTTTGAAAGAGAGATATCAGGAGAAAATCTTTTGGCAGAGCAAATAAGATTTAATCCTGATGATCCTATTGAATACTCTAAAAAAATGAGCGCTGTTGGTATACGAAGTGGAGGTTCATTTATGACCTTTAGCAAAGACCGGGATCTGCTGTATATTTTAAAGAATGTCAATAGGTTTTTTGTTGAAGAATCTTGTGGAATTTGTGTTCCATGCAGAACAGGTAACTTTTTATTAAAGAAAAAGCTCAATAAATTTTTATTGGGTAATGCTGAGCAAAAAGATTTGGATGATATCAAAGAATGGAGTAAGATCATCAAACGTGCCAGCAGGTGTGGTTTGGGGCAAACATCTTCTACCGCATTACTTTGTGCAATGAAGAAATTCCCGGAAGTCTTTCAGACTAAAATTACAGAAAACACAGATTATAGCAAGTCCTTTGATCTTGATAAAGCTGTGGAGAATTACAATGAAATAGTCAACGAAATAGAAACTAATTATGGATAATATAGTTAACATTAATATAGATGGCAAAGAGTACAAAGTGCCGGAAGGAAAAAATTTGGTTGATGTTGCAAAAGCACAGGGGATATATATACCAACGCTTTGCCATTTTCATGAGGTAAATCCACCTTTGGGAACTTGCCGGATCTGTACAGTTATGGTGAATAATAAATTTACAACAAGCTGTACTACAAAAGTGCAGAAAGGAATGAAGGTTGAAATTAACACTCCTGAACTTATTGATACCCGAAAAGCAATTATTGAAATGTTGTATGCAGAGGGAAATCACTTCTGCCCATCCTGTGAAAAAAGCGGAAATTGTGATATGCAAAATCTTGCTTATGATATGGGTTTGACAAATACAAGGTTTCCACATGTTTTTAGCAATAAAGTTGTTGATTTCAATCCACAAAGGATAATCATGGAGTCAAATAGATGTATTCTTTGTAAACGCTGTGTGGTAGAAATTAAAACCGATGATGGAAAAGATGTGTTTTCATTTGTAAACAGAGGTGTAAAAACCCGTGTTCATATTGATTATGAACAAGAGCAAAAATTGACGGAAGCACAAGCCATTCACGCTATGAATTTGTGTCCGGTTGGAGCAATTTTAGTAAAAGGAATGATTTATGAGGAGCCTTTTGGTGAAAGAAAATACGACCTGTTGGGTAATACCAAGAATGCAATTGAAAAAAATAAGAAAATTATAGAATTGAATGAAGATGAAAAGTTTATTGTTGCCACTACTTCTCTTGCCGGATGCTTTGGTTGCCATATGTCGCTTTTAGATATTGATCTGGATATACTGGACATTTTTGAAATTGTTGAGTTTAATAAATCTCCAATAACGGATATTAAAAATTTTAGTAAACGATGTCATGTTGGTTTGGTTGAAGGTGGTTGTGCCAATTCTGAGAATGTAGAGGTACTAAAAGAGTTCCGAAAAAAATGTGATATTTTAATTGGCTTTGGCGAATGTGCCATTATGGGAGGAATTCCTGCAATGCGAAATTTCGTTCCACTAAAAGAATGTTTGGAAGAAGCTTATATTCATGGTGTTACAAGTGAAATTGGAGCAAATGTAATTCCGAACCACGATGATATTCCAAAACTTTTAAACAATGTTTATCCTTGCAGTGAAGTAGTAAAAATTGACTATTTCATTCCGGGTTGCCCTCCTAATGCTAACCATATATGGAAAGTAGTTAAAAGTATATTATTAGGTGAAGAGTTTCCTATTGAACATGAAGAATTTAAATACGATTAAACTTATTGATCATGAGTAAAAAAATTGTAATTGACCCCGTAACAAGAGTAGAAGGGCATGGTAAAGTTACCATCACCTTAGATGAAAATAATAAAGTAAAAGATTCATTTTTTCATATTGTTGAATTTAGAGGATTTGAACGGTTTATCCAAGGTCATCCCTATTGGGAAGCTCCTGTTTTGGTGCAACGCTTATGCGGAATTTGTCCGGTAAGTCACCATTTAGCAGCTGCTAAAGCAATAGATCAAATTGTTGGTTTAGAACCTGAAGACCTTTCAGTTCCTACACAAAAGATCAGAAAATTGTTGCATTTCGGACAAATATTTCAGTCTCATGCTTTGCATTTTTTCTACCTGGCTTCGCCTGATCTTCTTTTTGGATTTGATGCCGCACCAACCAAAAGAAATGTGGTAGGCGTTGCAATGGAATATCCTGAGCTGGCTAAAAAAGGAATTCTAATGCGAAAATTTGGTCAGGAAATAATCAAAATGATAGCAGGGAAACGTATCCATGGAATTTCAGCTTCACCGGGTGGAGTACATAAAAAAGTAACAGCCAAAGAAAGAGATTACTTTTTGAACGGAAAAAATATTCCATCTATTGAGGCAATGATCGAATGGTCAAAAGAAATGATAGATTTTATTAAGATCTATCATTCTAAAAATTCAAACTGGTTAGATACATTTGCTGAGTATCCTTCCGGACATTTAGGTCTGGTTAATAAAAAGAATGGCTTTTTAGAATTATATGATGGCAATTTAAGAGCGATAGATGCCTATGGAAATATTACTTTGAATGATATTCATAATGATGATTATCAAGATTATTTTTATGAAGGTGTCGAAAAATGGACATATCTTAAATTTCCATATTTAAAACATTTGGGAAGAGAAAAAGGCTGGAACAGGGTTGGTCCGTTGGCAAGGTTGAATGTTTGTGAAGGGATTTCAACACCCTTGGCTGCATTTGAAAGACTTGCTTTTTTGGCTGCAACAGATGGCAAAACCAATAATAAAACCATGTACACCCATTGGGCAAGGTTAATTGAAATATTACATTGTGCGGAGATGATGAAAGAATTGCTGGAAGATGATGATATTTTAAGCAATGATTTGGTAAGGAAGGGAGAACGGCGTAAAGAAGGTGTTGGTATTATTGAAGCGCCTCGTGGAACACTAATTCATCATTATGAAGTGGATGATAAAGATAGAATTACCCGATGTAATTTGATCGTTTCAACTACACATAATAACGAACCAATGAATCAGGCGGTTAGATGGGTTGCCGACAATGTGATGGATGGAAAAGCAAAAATTACAGAAAGTATGATGAATCAGGTAGAGGTGGCAATAAGAGCCTATGACCCATGTTTGAGTTGTGCCACTCATGCTATTGGTCAAATGCCATTAGAAATATCTTTGCACGATCATTATGGCAATTTAATAGA
>JAOZTG010000072.1 GCA_029939235.1 Flavobacteriaceae bacterium | reverse complement strand
GGATCTGATGGTAATACAACCAGTCTGTTTACCGCAACTTTAGATGGATTAGGAACTGTTGGAGATGGAGCACATGCAAAACATGAATTTATCTTTATTGAAAAACTTATTGAACGTACAGCTTTATTGACGTTACTGTTAACGGCAAAACCATTAAATACTAAAACGATAGAATCATGAACTCACAATATATTTTCACTTCGATGCTAAGGATATCTGATTTGGATCAAAAACCATTTTCTGTAAAAAAATTAGATAAAATTAAATGGAAAACAGGTGATTATGTTGTTGGGGAGATCACCGATACAGGAAGTGATATTCTTAAAGTAGAATTGATCAACGGAAGAATGAGAAGTATCATGAAAGGAGATCTGGTGGTAGGTGCTTTGGGTGAGCGATATGCAACTTTAGAGGCTACCGGTACATGGAAAGAAGTTGATGAGGATGGTAAAATGCATCTTTTAACCGGTGCCGGGTTATTTGGAAAATGTACTTCAAAATCAGTTTATCTTCCTAACCTTATAGAAATACAATATACAGGGCACACTTTTATGGATGGGAAAATATGCATCATGGATGATTATGTACATAATTTTAATTTTTCTAAATTTAATACACCCGTAGTCCTGTTAGTTGGAACATCCATGTCTGCAGGTAAAACAACTTCCGCTAAAATAGTAGTAAATCATTTGAAAAGAGCGGGGTTAAAAGTAGTTGCAGGTAAATTAACAGGTGCCAGCAGGTATAGTGATATTTTATCTTTTAAAGATGTTGGAGCCGATTTTATATTTGACTTTGTTAATATTGGATTACCTTCAACTATTTACCCACGTGAAAAATACAGAAAAAAACTTATTCAGTTATTGAGTGAAATTAACTCAGTAAACGCTGATGTTGCCGTAATTGAACTTGGTGCATCACCTCTTGAACCCTATAATGGTGATATCGCATTTGAAGAACTTAAAAATAATGTAAAATGTATCATTCTATGTGCTTCTGATCCTTATGCTGTTTTTGGTGTTATGAAAAGTTTTAACCTAAAACCAGATATAGTGAGTGGTATAGCTACCAATACATATGCTGGTGCTGAATTAATAGAGAAACTTTGTAATGTAAAAGCATTAAATTTAATTGACCCTCAAACATCTACGGAGCTTAACAGTATACTTAGTGAAAAATTAGAGATCAGTTTAATGAATTAGAAAAGGATCTTTATTTGCTTTTTTTAAGTTTTTTGTTGCCTGTTTTTAGTATGAATTTCTGGTTTATCCTTTTTGGGAATTCTTCTTTTAAAAAGTTACCTTTGGTTTTTAAAATATTCCAATGCGAAAACTGATAGTATTAATTTTTCTTTTTACGACAAGTATAAATGCGCAAAGCGATAGTACTTTTGTGGACACAAAATATTTGGAAGATCAGTTATATGCTAATCTAACCTATATAAAAATGTTGAGTTTACCTGAGCCAATTTCTCAGACAGGATTTTCGTACGGTCTGGGTTTAGGTTTTATAAAAGATTTACCTGTTAATAAAAGACGTAATATAGGTTTTGGCTTAGGTCTTGGATATGGAATGAATGTTTATTACTTTAAAGTAAATGAAGATATTCCTACACCTGCTCCTGCAGAAAGTAATGAATCAGGTACGAATAGAGTTGGAATGCACAATGTCGAAGTTCCTTTTGAGATCAGATTTAGGACATCCACTCCAGCTAATTATAAATTTTGGAGAATTTACCCGGGATTTAAATTTTCATATGCTTTTGCTATTAATTCAAAATTAAAACAGAGAGAAGGGTTTGATGTTGAAGATGTAATTGAAATCGATAAGTTTCAATATGGTCCTACAATTTCTATAGGTTATAATAAATGGAATTTACATGTTTATTATGGTATGAGTGAATTGTTCACAAATACAAAAAATAACGATTATACCATCGGAATTCATGATTTACGACTTGGTTTGATCTTTTATATACTATGATTTAATATCTTATCACATATATCTTGACAAAGCGAAAAGATAACTGCCAATTTGTGTCAAAAATCCAATAAGAAAACCAATATATATTTCTTTCGGGGTATGAGCTTCTAATTTTAATCTTGACAAAGCAATGATTCCTGAAAGGATGAATAAACAAGCGATTAGAAGGTTGAAATTTAATTGGTATTCGTAACTCATAATAACTACAAAACCTGTGATGCCGCCAATTCCTAATGTATGTAAACTCGTTTTTATATTGTATTTAAAAAGTAAATAGGTAATACTTAATGCGAAAGCAATTCCAAAAAAAGAATATGCAAGCAGATCAACAATTTGCGTTTTCATCAACATTTTACCAACCATAATAGATAAAACAATAAAGAAAATCACAGGAAATTTTCTTTCATTAATTGTTTCCAAATGATAATTCTTTATCAGTTTAAATTGTTTTAAAATAAGAAGAAAAAAAAGAGGCAAGATGTAAGTACTTATAAAAACTACCAGAAGAATAATATATTCTTGCTTTTTTGAAATATGTTTTGGTGTTAGGAATAGATATAAAAAAGAACCAATAAATGAAAATAGTAATGGATGAAAAATATAAGATATGAATTTATAAAACAACATTGATCACAATATTTCTTTTCGCAATCTTGCAACCGGAATATCTAATTGTTCTCTGTATTTGGCTACTGTTCTACGTGCTATCAAATATCCTTTTTCTTTTAAAACAGCCGATAATTTTTCATCGGTTAACGGCTTTTTTTTATTTTCATTCTTTATTTCTGTTTGTAATATCTTTTTAATTTCTCGCGTAGAAATATCTTCTCCCTGGTCATTTTTCATTGATTCAGAAAAGAATTCCTTGATTAGCTTGGTTCCATAAGGTGTGTCAACGTATTTACTGTTTGAAACCCTTGAAACTGTTGAAACATCCATATGGATGGTATCTGCAATATCTTTTAAAACCATAGGTTTTAAATTACGCTCATCTCCTGTTAAAAAATAATCTTTCTGATATTGCATGATAGCATTCATGGTTAACATAAGGGTTTGTTGACGTTGTTTTATGGCATCAATAAACCATTTTGCTGCATCTAATTTTTGCTTGATAAACATGACGGCATCTTTTTGTGATTTTGTTTTGTCTTTCGATTCTGCATATCCTTTTAACATATTGTCATACTCTCTTGAGATATGAAGGTCGGGAGCGTTTCGGGCATTTAAGCTTAATTCAAGAATACCGTCATTTATTCTTAAGGTGAAATCCGGAACAATATGTTCAATTGGAGTTAAATTACCTGAAAATGATCCTCCAGGTTTTGGGTTTAATTTTTCAATCTCACCAATGGCACTAATTAATTCCTCTTTTGAAATATTATATTTTTGGATTAATTTGGTATAATGTTTTTTTACAAAATGGTTGAAAGAAGTTTCTAAAATACTGATTGCCAGTTGTCGATCTTTACTTTCTTCTTTTCTTTTTAATTGAATCAATAAACACTCACTTAAACTTCTGGCGCCTACTCCTGCCGGATCAAGATCCTGTACAATTTCTAATACTTTTTCAACTTCTTCATTTGTTGTAAAAATATTTTCTGAAAAAGCAAGATCATCCACAATGTCTTCAATGGATCTTCTTATATAGCCACTGTCATCTATACAGCCAACTAAAAATTCAGCAATTTGAAATTCCTGATCGTCAAGGGTGTATGTATTAAGTTGGTTGATTAGATGTTGATTGAAAGTTATACCACCTGAGTATGGGATACGTGAATCTTCATCATCTGCACTGTAATTATTTGCCTGTAATCGGTAATTCGGAATTTCATCATCACTCAGGTAATCATCAATATTAATTTCTGTTTCAATACTTTCTGCTTCTGAATCGTCATACTCATCCTGGTTGGAATCCTGAAACTCATCATCGTCGTCTTTGCCACTTTCTAAAGCAGGATTTTCTTCAATTTCCTGTGCTAATTTTTGTTCAAATGCCTGTGTAGGTAATTGAATCAACTTCATCAACTGAATTTGTTGAGGAGATAATTTTTGTTGTAGTCTTTGTTGTAAACTTTGTTTTAGCATAAGAATTTCCTGTTCCTGATAAAAATACAAAAAAAGGATTGGTTTTAAATTATCTCAAAAGTTAAATTTAAAATTCAGCACTTTGGGGTGCTCTTGGAAATGGGATTACATCACGAATATTCCCCATTCCGGTGGCGAATTGAACTAATCTTTCAAAACCTAATCCAAATCCTGAATGTACAGCAGTACCAAATTTACGTGTATCTAAATACCACCACAATTCTTTTTCATCAATTCCGAGAGCATCAATTTTTTCCTTAAGTACATCAAATCGTTCTTCTCGCTGGCTTCCTCCAACAATTTCTCCAATACCTGGAAATAATACATCCATGGCTCTCACAGTTTTACCATCATCATTCAAACGCATATAAAATGCTTTGATGTTTGCAGGGTAGTCAAAAAGAATAACCGGACATTTAAAATGTTTTTCAACTAAAAATCTTTCATGTTCACTTTGCAGATCAGCACCCCATTCATTAATGATGTATTTGAATTTTTTCTTTTTATTGGGTTTGCTGTTTCTTAAAATATCAAAGGCTTCCGTATAAGTAACTCTTTTGAAATTATTGTCAATTACAAAATGCAATTTTTCAAGAAGAGCCATTTCACTTCTCTGGTTTGCAGGTTTGGATTTATCTTCCTGGATCAAACGCTGCTCTAAAAAGGCAAGATCATCTTTGCAATTTTCAAGTACATATTTTATAACTTCCTTTATAAAATCTTCACTTAGATCCATGTTTGCATCCAGATCATTAAAAGCTACCTCTGGTTCTATCATCCAGAACTCTGCTAAATGACGGGAAGTATTTGAGTTTTCGGCTCTAAATGTTGGGCCAAAAGTGTAAACTTTCCCCAAAGCCATTGCGTAGGTTTCAGCTTCTAACTGACCAGAAACTGTAAGGTTTGTTTCTTTTCCGAAGAAATCCTTAGAGTAATCAATTTCCCCTGCATCATTTAAAGGAGGGTTCTTTTGGTCTAAAGTACTAACTCTAAACATTTCACCGGCTCCTTCCGCATCAGATCCCGTAATGATAGGTGTGTGTAAATTATAAAAACCTCTGCTTACAAAATATTGATGTATTGCAAAGGTCAATGCTGATCGAACACGCATTACGGCACCAAAAGTATTTGTTCTTCCTCTTAAATGTGCATTTTCACGTAAAAATTCTAAGCTATGCTTTTTAGGTTGAATAGGATATTCATCGGGGTTTGAATCGCCCAAGATCTCAATATCTGAAACCTGAACCTCTACTGTTTGTCCTTTTCCCTGACTTTCAACAAGAGTACCTTTAATGCTTAGTGCAGCACCTGTAGTGATTCTTTTTAAAATATCTTCGGGTGTGTTTTCGAAATTGATAACACACTGAATATTTTTAATAGTAGAACCATCATTTAAAGCAATAAACCGATTGCTCCTAAAGGTACGAACCCATCCTTTTATAATAATTTCCTGTAAATAATTTTCTGATTGTAATAACTCAGCTACGTTAAATCTTTGCATCTTAAAAAAATTGAATGGCAAAGATAAGCAATGCTGTAAAATTTAGAAAGAATAATTATTCTAATATATCCAATAAGTATTGTCCGTAACCACTTTTAATAAGTGGTTTTGCGACTTCTTTTAATTGATTAGCATTTATAAATCCTTTGCGGAAGGCAATTTCTTCAATACAACCAATTTTTAAACCCTGACGTTCTTCTATTACCTGTACAAATTGCTGTGCCTGGATCAATGAGTTGAAAGTCCCTGTATCCAGCCATGCTGTACCACGACCAATTACACCTACTCTTAATTTTCCTTTTTCCAGATAGGTTTTATTGATATCAGTAATTTCATATTCTCCTCTTGCAGATGGTTTTAAATTTTTTGCGATTTCAACAACACTATTGTCATAGAAATAGATTCCTGGAACAGCAAAATTTGATTTAGGTTTTTCAGGTTTTTCTTCTATAGAAATTGCCTTGTAATCTTCATCAAACTCTACAACACCATATCTTTCAGGATCTTTAACATGATAAGCAAATACAACTCCTCCATCAGGTTTGCCAGCTCTTTTCAGGCGTTTTTCGAATTCAGCGCCGTAAAAGATATTATCTCCTAAAACTAAAGCAACATCTTCATCTCCTATAAATTCTTCACCAATTACAAATGCCTGAGCAAGTCCGTTAGGGATTTCCTGAACAGCATATTCAAAATTACAACCAAGATTTTTCCCATCGCCTAAAAGTCTTTCAAATAAAGGAAGATCATTTGGAGTTGAAATAATCAGAATATCTTTTATTCCTGCCAGCATTAATACCGATAAAGGATAATAGATCATTGGTTTATCGTAAATTGGCATCAATTGTTTACTAACGGCCAAAGTAAGTGGATGTAATCTTGTTCCGCTACCACCAGCTAAAATAATTCCTTTCATATTGATTTTTATCTGTATTAAATTTCATCATCCTCTTCGGGGAGGATTGCAATTGTTGGTTCTTTGATCGTTCTTTTATTGGCAAATTTAGACTCCAGTGAAAGTAACAACGATGGTAATAATAATAAATTGGATACCATTGCAAATAATAGGGTTACTGAAACTAAACCACCTAGAGCCTTTGTGCCACCAAAACTGGAAACAGTAAAAACTAAAAATCCGAAAAACAGAACAATAGAAGTGTAGAACATACTAACTCCGGTTTCCCTCAATGCTGCATAAACAGATTTTCTTACATTCCATTTATGGTGTATGAGTTCCTGGCGGTATTTTGCTAAAAAATGTATGGTATCATCTACTGAGATCCCAAAGGCAATACTAAATACTAAAATAGTAGATGGTTTTATAGGAACTCCTAAATAACCCATTAAACCTGCAGTGATTAGTAATGGTAGCATATTGGGTATCAATGAAATAATAATCATTTTATAAGAACGGAACATCCATGCCATAAACAGCGAGATAAGTAAAATAGCGAGTGAAAGTGAAATGGCCAGGTTTTTAACTAAATAATTGGTTCCTTTTAAAAATACCAAAGCTTTTCCTGTAAGAGTTACGTTATATTTCTCTTTTGGAAAAACCTGATCGATCTTATCTTTAAGCCTTTCTTCAATTCTCTCCATTTTCTCTGTGCCAGTATCTTTCATGAAAGTTGTTATTCTTGCATATTGACCTGTAGAATCTACAAAGTCTTTAAGCATATCAGAATTGGCATCAGAATTTTTTGTGTAGGCTAAAATAAAGTTCTTTTCTTGTTCAGTAGGTAATTGATAATATTTTGGGTTTCCGTTATAAAATGCTTGCTTGGAATATTTTACCATGTTTAAGATAGAAATTGATTTTGAAAGTTCTGGAATTTCATCAATTTCTTCATCAATTTTATCCATTCGCCTAAGCGTAGCCATATTCATTACACCTTTTTTTCTTTTGGTATCAATAAAAACTTCAAAAGGCATGATTCCTCCAAACTCATTCTCAAAAAACACTATGTCTTTGTAAAATTGTTTACTTTTTGGCATATCTTCGATCATACTTCCAGATACACGAATTTTATATACACCAATGATACTCACAATGATTATGATCACAGTTGAGACATAAATGGCAATTCTATTATGTCTAACAGTATTTTCCATCCAGTTGACAATCGTATCCATCCACTGTCTTTCCAAATGCTCCAAATGCCTGTCTTTGGGTTTACGCATAAAGCTGTAGATGATTGGGATAATAAGAATAGACAGTACAAAAATGGCCATAATATTTATGGAGGCAATAGTACCAAACTCTTTTAATAACTGGCTGTTGGTAAACATAAATGTGGCAAATCCTGATGCAGTAGTAATGTTTGTCATCAGAGTTGCATTACCAATTTTAGTAATAACCCTTTGTAAAGATTTAGCTTGGTTACCATGATTTTTTACTTCCTGCTGGTATTTGTTGATAAGAAATACAGCATTTGGTACTCCAATTACAATGATCAAAGGAGGAATCAATGCCATTAATACGGATATTTCATATTGAAACCATCCAATAAATCCAACAGACCAGATTACACCAATACTTACAACAAGCAGGGTAATAAAAGTGGCTCTGTATGAGCGGAAAAAGAGCCAGAAAATTAGGGAGGTTACAAATAATGCCAGACCAACAAAAAGTCCAATTTCATCAATGATATTCTGGGCATTCATGGTACGAACATAGGGCATACCCGATATACGTACATCTAAACCAGTATCTTTTTCAAAACTTTCAATGGCAGGATTTAATACATCAAAAACAAATCGCTCACGAATTTCTGAGTTAACTATATCTTTATCAAGATAGACAGCGCTACGAATGGTGCCTGAATTCTTATTAAAAAGAAAGTTGTCAAAAAAAGGTAAATTATCAAATAATTCCTTTTTTATTTTTTTAACATCTTCATCTGAAGAAGGTTCCTTATCGTATAATGGTTTGGTAATGAATTTTTGATTTTTTTTATCTTTTTTTAATTCTTTAATATCTCCAATGGAAACTGTAAAATCAACTTCAGAATAGGATTCTAGTTCCTTTGTAAGATGATTCCATTTATTGAAATTAGTAACATTGAATAGAGTAGAGTCTTTAACAGCTAAAATAACAAGGTTACCTTCTTCTCCAAATATTTCGAGAAAGTGGTTGTATTTAATGTTTTCTTCGTGATCCTGTGGAAGTAAATTAGCCTCGGTACGAGAAAACTGAATATTTTGAATTTTACTTCCTAAAAAAATAGTTATTAAAGCTAATACCAATAAAATAAATATTCGTTGCTTTAAAATGAAGCGGGCTATAATTTGCCAAAAACTCATAGGTAATAATTATATATGGATCTTGTAAAAAGATACATTGGTATGTATGTTTTTATTTTATCAAGAATTAGTTGGATAACAATAAAATGAATTAAACTTTCATGATCTCTTTTTCTTTGATTGCATAATGCTCATCTGCAATTTTAGAATATTTTTGGGTAAGTTCTTGAATATCCATTTCAGCATTTTTTAAAAGATCTTCTGAAATTTCTAATTTCTTAAGTTCGGTATTTGCTTCTTTTCTGTCATTTCTGATACTAATCTTTGCATCTTCTGAAGCAGATTTTGCCTGCTTTGCTAGTTCTCTTCTTCTTTCTTCGGTTAGAATAGGTACATTTATGATAACACTTTCACCATTATTCATTGGATTGAATCCGAGATTTGCAGCCATAATTCCTTTTTCAATTTCATGGATAAGAGATTTTTCCCATGGTTGAATAGTTATAGTATGCGCATCCAGTGTGTTTACATTTGCAACCTGACTTAATGGTGTGCTTGCACCATAATAATCAACCATAACACTTTTGAGCATAATTGGTGATGCTTTACCTGCCCGGATGTTGGTTAGTTCGCGTTCAAGATGCTCGATGGATCCATGCATCAATTCCTTGGTACTTTCAACTACAAATTTAACGTCTTCATTCATGATTGCTGTATTTTAAATTAGTCCCTAAAATTATCTGGATGATCTACTTTTGTTCCAATATTTTCACCTGAAATAACTTTTTCTAAGTTACCTTTTTTATTCATATCAAAAATAATGATAGGCAACTTATTTTCTTCACTAAGTGTAAAAGCTGTCATATCCATTACTTTCAATCCCTTTGCCATTACATCTTTAAAAGAAATCTCATCAAATTTCACCGCATCTTTGTTTTTTTCAGGGTCAGATGTGTAAACACCGTCAACTCTGGTTCCTTTTAAAATTACATCTGCACCAATCTCAATAGCTCTTAAAACTGCAGCAGTATCTGTTGTGAAATAAGGATTACCTGTACCACCTCCAAAAATAACTACACGTCCTTTTTCTAAATGTCTAACAGCTCTTCTTTTGATGTATGGTTCAGCAATTTCTTCCATTTTAATGGCAGTTAAAAGTCTGGTTTTCATACCTGCATCTTCTAAAGCACCCTGCAAAGCCAAGCCATTAATAATGGTTGCCAGCATACCCATTTGATCACCTTGCACTCTATCCATTCCATTACTGGCTCCTGCCAACCCTCTAAAGATGTTGCCGCCACCAATTACCAGTGCAACCTCAACTCCTTTATCAACCATTTTTTTAATTTCTTGAGAATACTCTGCCAATCGTTTTGGATCAATTCCGTATTCTCGTTCTCCCATTAAAGCTTCACCGCTTAATTTTAAAAGAATTCTTTTGTATTTCATGTATTAGATAAATTAGAAACTTGTACAAATATACTAAATTATACCTTTTATTTGGAGTTGAATTAAATTACAAAAAAAATCCTCATATCATGATGAAAATCAATAATATGAGGATCTTTATAAAAGATATTAGATAATCTCTAACCTAGTGAAACTCGTTTAAAGTCAACAACTTCAACATCACCATAAGTTTTAACATAATCAGCAACTGATTTTTTAGCATCTTTGATAAATTCCTGATCTAATAAACAAAGTTCATTGTCTAGGGTTGTATTATCAGAAATAAAACGCTCTAATTTACCAGGTAAAATTCTGTCCCAGATCTTTTCTGGTTTACCTTCAGCTTTTAATTCTGCTTTAGCAGCTTCCTGAGCTTCAGCCAAAACTTCATCCGTTAACTGAGCCATAGAAATATATTTTGGTACATTTTTAAGAGTTTTTCCTAATCTGCCCAATTCAATATTTTCTTTTTCAATTACCGCGATTCTTGCTTCTGTTTCTGATTCAATAAAGGCAGGATCAAAATCTTTAAATGATAAAGTGGTAGCTCCCATAGATGCAGCCTGCATAGCAAGATCTTTTGCAAGTTCTTCAACATTATCAACAGTTGCAGATAAACCAACAATAGCAGCAATTTTATTTATGTGTGTATAAGCACCAACATAAGCAGCATTTACTTTTTCAAATGCTGGTAGTTCGATCTTCTCACCAATAACTCCTGTTTGTTCGATCAATTTTTCAGCAACTGTAATGTTACCAATATTGGAAGCTAATAATTCTTCTTTCGTAGAACAACCTAATGCTATTGTAGCGATCTCTTTTGCTAAACTAACAAAAGCGTCGTTTTTTCCAACAAAATCAGTTTCACAACCTAAAACAATTGCTACTCCTTCTGTATGGTCTGCATTTACAACAGCAATTGCTGCTCCTTCGCTTGAGTCTCTGTCTGCTCTCTTAGCAGCAACTTTTTGTCCTTTTTTACGTAAAATGTCAATTGCTTTGTCAAAGTCACCTTCTGCTTCCACTAAAGCATTTTTACAATCCATCATACCTGCTCCGGTAGATTTTCTTAGTTTGTTTACCTCTGCGGCGGTTATTTTTGCCATGATATATTTTTTAAAATTGTTAAAATGAATTATTCCAACAAGTTATTCAATTATTTTTCTTCTTTTTTTGCTTCTTTTACTTCTTTCTTTACAGCCTCTGTAGCTTTCGGTGCTACAGGAGCTTTTGGTGCTGCAGGAGCCTCTTTTGCTTTAGCTTCTTTGTCTTTGCTACTTTTTCTTTCAGCTAAACCTTCTGCTATAGCACTGGTTAAATATGATAAAACTTTATCAATTGATTTAGAAGCATCATCGTTAGAAGGAATTACGTAATCAATTGCTCTTGGGTCAGAGTTTGTATCTACCATTGCAAAAATTGGTATGTTTAATTTTTGGGCTTCCGCAACAGCGATATGCTCACGTTTGATGTCTACTACTAAAATTGCAGCAGGTAAACGAGTCATATCAGTAATTGAACCTAAGTTCTTTTCTAATTTAGCTCTCTGACGGTTGATTTGTAATTTTTCTCTTTTTGAAAGAGCTTCAAAAGAACCATCTTTTTTCATTCTATCAATATGAGCCATCTTTTTAACAGCTTTTCTGATAGTAACAAAGTTTGTTAACATACCACCTGGCCAGCGCTCAGTAATATAAGGCATGTTTACTGATTTTGCTTTATCAGATACGATATCCTTTGCTTGTTTTTTTGTAGCTACGAAAAGTATCTTTCTTCCGGAAGAAGCAATTTTATTTAAAGCAGCATTTGCTTCTTCAATTTTTGCAGCAGTTTTGTAAAGATCAATAATGTGAATTCCTTTACGCTCAGTATAAACGAAAGGAGCCATATTTGGATCCCATTTTCTTGTTAGGTGACCAAAGTGTACACCTGATTCAATTAATTCATTAATTTCAATGTTTGCCATTTTGTTTTAGTTTACGTTCCGTTATTTTTAGCAATAATCAAGTAGCGATAGTTCGATCTTGACTATTTGGATGCTATACTTTTACGACAACAGTTTAATAAAATTTTAAATAATAAGAAATATATCTCCGATTTGTATCGGAGATATATAGTGATAATTTTAACGTTTAGAGAACTGGAATTTCTTACGAGCTTTTTTCTGACCGAATTTTTTACGTTCAACCATTCTCGGATCTCTTGTCATCAATCCTTCTGGTTTTAAAATACTCTTGTTTTCCTGATCTAATTCAACCAATGCTCTTGAAATAGCCAAACGAATTGCTTCTGCCTGACCGGTTACACCACCACCAAAAACTTTTACTTTGATATCAAAATTGCTTTGATTCTCAGTTAATGTTAAAGGTTGTAACACTTTATATTTTAAAGTGTCGGTTGTGAAATAATTTTCAAATTCTCTATCATTTATAGTAATGTTACCTTTTCCTTCTGAAAGATATATACGAGCAACTGCGGTTTTTCTTCTACCTATTTTGTGAATAGTTTCCATATTACTTGATATCGTTTAGGTTAATAGTTTTTGGATTTTGTGCTTCTTGTTTGTGTTCTGCCCCTACATATACATAAAGGTTTCTGAATAATGCACTTCCCAGTTTATTTTTTGGTAACATACCTTTTACTGCTTTTTCAACTACTCTCACCGGATCCTTAGCGAATAACTCTGTTGCAGTTAATGATCTTTGTCCTCCCGGGTAACCTGTATGACGAATATAAGTTTTGTCATTCCATTTGTTTCCGGTTAGTACTATTTTGTCTGCGTTGATAATAACTACATTGTCACCACAATCAACATGTGGAGTGTAGTTAGTTTTGTACTTTCCTCTTATAAGCATTGCTACTTTTGAGGCCATACGACCCAACGTTTGGCCGTCTGCATCAACTAAAACCCATTCTTTAGTAACGGTTTCTTTGTTAGCTGATACTGTTTTGTAACTTAATGTGTTCACAATTAAATTTTTTGTATGATTAAACTTCACTTTTCTCTTTCTGTAAAAGAGTTTGCAAAAATACAACTATTTATTAATTTAGCAAACAGGATTTTAGATATATTTTAAAAATATTTTTCGACTGAATTTTTCGATTTATATGATGAATAATTTAAAGTGTTTCAGACAGTAAACCTTTTTGGTGCGATGCTGATTTTTTTATCTATTGAATTTTATTTGTAGTGACAATTGTAACATTTATATTTTTTAAGAGTCTTTTAACTGATGTTAAAAGCAATAATTTGAAAAAAATATTACTACTTTATCTTATATTTTTCTTGCAATTATCTGTAAAAGCGCAGGAAATCAAAGAAAAAATACCCAAAAGAGTTTATATTACACAAAGCATTGGTACTGCTAAAGCTCCTGTGATTAACGGTTTTATTGAAGAAGATGTTTGGGATATAGTAGAATGGCAAGGTGATTTTATTGAAAGAAGTCCTGATGAGAATACACCTCCATCGCAACAAACCAAATTCAAAATTCTATATGATGATAAGAATTTGTATTTAGCTTTTAGAGTGTTTGATACCGAGCCAGATAAAATTGAAAAACGATTATCCAGAAGAGATGGTTTTGAAGGAGATTATATGGAGATTCATTTTGATAGCTATCACGATTTGCGGACAGCTTTTTCATTTACGGTCACGGCAGCAGGAGTGAAGGCAGATGAAGCAATTTCTGAAAATGGAGAGAATTTTGATGAAAGCTGGAATCCTATTTGGTATACAAAAACAAATATTGATTCTAAAGGATGGACAGCAGAAGTAAGAATTCCGTTAAGTCAATTAAGGTTTGGAAAAAGTGAAGAACAAGTTTGGGGTTTACAGGTAATGAGAAGATTATTTAGAGAAGAAGAGCGCTCCTTATGGCAAAGAATTCCTCAAGATGCTCCCGGTTGGGTTAGCGAATTTGGTGAATTGCGCGGTTTATTTAATTTAAAACCTCAAAAACAAATTGAAATTCAACCATTTTTACTGGCACAATTTGATACGTATCCGAAAGAAGAAAATAATCCTTTTCGGGATGGTAATGATTTTACTTTTAACGGAGGTATAGATGGTAAAATTGGAGTGACAAATGATCTTACAGTAGATTTTACGATCAATCCCGATTTTGGACAGGTGGAAGCAGATCCTGCAGCTATTTCTTTAGATGGGTTTCAAATTTTCTTTGAAGAACAACGACCGTTTTTTGTTGAAAACAAAAATATTTTTAATTATCAGTTTGCTGATAACCAGGATAATGTTTTTTATTCAAGACGAATTGGAAGACAACCTCAAGGTTATCCCGATCTTGGTGGCAATGAATTTGCAAAATCACCTGTAAATACAACTATTTTAGGTGCCGCAAAATTTAGTGGAAAAACAAAAAATGGTTGGTCTATTGGTATTTTAGAATCTGTTACCGCAAAAGAATATGCCAAAATTGATCATAACG
>JAOZTG010000225.1 GCA_029939235.1 Flavobacteriaceae bacterium | reverse complement strand
TTCAACTTACTGCTTTGAATTCGTTGCTATGCAACTTTTCAAAGCAGAGTTTCACTAATATGCATCGTCATGCACATTGGCAACTGCCCTACCCGACGGGTCATTCATATTTTTAAAACTCTCATCCCATTCCAGTGCTGTTTTGGTACTGCACGCGACCGATGCCTCCTGAGGAACACAAAGTGCTGCAGTATCTGACGGGAAATGTTCAGTAAAAATAGAACGATAATAAAACTCTTCTTTACTCGTAGGGGTTTGAATTGGAAATTTATACTTGGCATTGGCCAATTGTTCATCTGTCACTTCTTGTTCAACAATTTCTTTTAATGTATCTATCCATGAATAGCCAACACCATCAGAAAATTGTTCTTTTTGACGCCATGCAACACTTTCAGGTAAATAACTTTCAAAAGCTTTTCTCACTACCCATTTTTCCATACGCTCACCGTTGATCATTTTATCCTTAGGGTTGATACGCATCGCAACATCCATAAATTCTTTATCCAAAAATGGAACACGACCTTCAATTCCCCATGCTGCCAGTGATTTATTTGCTCTTAGGCAATCATACATATGTAATTTTTCTAATTTACGTACCGTTTCTTTATGGAATTCTTCGGCACTTGGGGCCTTATGAAAATACAAATAACCTCCAAATAATTCATCAGCTCCCTCACCAGATAGTACCATTTTTACACCCATAGATTTGATTACTCTGGCCATTAAATACATTGGTGTAGAAGCCCTAATGGTTGTAACATCATAGGTTTCCAGATTATAAACAACATCTTTTATTGCATCCAAGCCTTCTTGTATTGTGAACTTGATCTCATGATGTACAGTTTCGATATGATCGGCAACTTTTTGTGCAGCGATCAAATCAGGTGAACCATCCAGTCCAACAGAAAAGGAATGCAACTGTGGCCACCATGCTACTTGTGTATCTCCTGATTCAATTCTTTTTTCGGCATATTTTTTTGCTATTGCAGAAATTACCGATGAATCTAAACCACCAGATAACAAAACTCCGTAAGGCACATCACTCATCAACTGTCTGTGCACGGCAGCCTCTAAAGCATCACGGATCTCATCAATACTGGTTTGATTTTCTTTTACAGCATCAAAATCACTCCAGTCTCGTTTATACCATTGCGTTATTTTACCATCTTTGCTTGTATAATAATGACCCGGAGGGAACAACTCTATTTTAGTACAGGTTCCTTCCAAAGCTTTTAATTCAGATGCAACATAAAAAGTTCCATTTTCATCCCATCCCATATATAATGGAATTACACCAATATGATCACGTGCTACAAAATATTCATCTTTTTCAGCATCATAAATTGCGAAACCAAAAATACCATTCATTTCATCTAAAAAAGCAGGACCTTTTTCTTTATAAAGAGGTATGATCACCTCGCAATCTGATTCTGTTTGAAAATTATATTTTCCTTCAAATTGTTTTCTTAATTCCAAATGATTATAGATCTCACCATTTGCAGCCAAAACAATTTTTCCATCTTCACTGTACAATGGTTGTTTTCCGGAAGTCGGATCCACAATTGCCAAACGCTCATGGGTCAATATCGCTTTATCATCATTATATATTCCACTCCAGTCCGGACCCCGATGGCGAATTTTTTTCGACATCTCCAATAATTTAGGCCTTAGAACCTCCGCTTTTTCCTTTAGATCAAACGCACATACAATTCCACACATGTTTTATATTTTTAAGTTTTATCTTTGTTTTAATTCTGATGCAAATATGCGTTTATAATTACATATGACAAACACTAATTAAGTTTTTGATTATATTTATTAACTTTTTATCTGTTTTTTATAACTATTCATAACTATATAACAACAAAAACATAACATACACTAACAATTATAAATTATCAAAAAATAACTAGATTTGGATTGGATTAGGTTTCTACCTGAATTCTTTTCAAAAGTACTGTAGAATGGCAAATATAAAAGTAAAATCAAATGAAAACAAACTTACCATTGTTAATTTTATAATAGTATTCTACTTTATTCTTCTATACTTATTATACATCTATCAAATTGATTTAGTACTCATTGGAGTATTTAGAGAGCTACTGACTATCCCCTTTTTTGTTGCTCAATTCATTTTTATCTTTATCGGAATTAAATTCCTTATCAAAGAAAAAAGATACAAATCTTTATTTATGTTCAGTTTTACATTGTTGATAATATGTACTTCACTAACTATTGGAAGCTTCTTTATTTCACACGTTTAACAAATTTATAATTTCACTATAAATTTTCAACCCAACCTCATTTCCATATAAATGAATATCAAAATCACTCTGTTTACTTTTAAAATATTGGACAGCATTCACTATTTCTTCCTTATTATGACCAACTATTATAGCAAATCCATTTTCAACAAGTTCTACCCATTCCGTTTCTTCGCGAATAATAATACAATACTTTTTATTAAAAAATGCTTCTTTTTGCAAACCACCACTATCGGTAACTACCATTTTACAATTTTTAAGTAATTCAAGCATATCAAAATAACCTACCGGATCTATTAAAGTAATGTTGTATTTTAAATCATTCTTTTCTAAAATATTTTTAGTTCTGGGATGTAAAGGAATAACAACCTCCATCTCTTTGGATACTTCTTCCAATCCCTCAAAAATAGATCTCAATTTTGTTAGATCATCCGTATTTTCCTGCCGATGTATCGTGGCTAAAACAAAATCTTTACTTTCTAATTTCAGATCTTTGATAATATTTGACCTTTTAGCTGAGTTTTTACTGTAAAACTCAACAGCATCTTTCATAATATCACCACTTTTTACAACTTTAATATCCAAATTATCAAACCCTTCTCTTTGCAAATTATCAATAGCAGTATCTGTAGGACAAAGTAACAGATCTGAAATTCTGTCGGTTAAAATACGATTGATCTCTTCGGGCATTTGCATATTGAATGAACGTAAACCAGCTTCAATATGAATTACCTTAATATCTAATTTTTTAGCAGCCAAAGCACCTGCAATGGTTGAATTAGTATCTCCATAAATCACAACCGCATCTGGCTTTTCTTTTATTAAAACATCTTCTATCTTCTCTAGCATTTGTCCGGTCATTGCACCATGACCTAAACCATTGATATCAAGATTATATTTGGGCTTTGGAATATTCATTTCATTAAAAAACACATCACTCATGTTCTTGTCATAATGCTGACCGGTATGTATGATAATTTCTTTTATTTCATCTTTATCAGAAATAACCCTGCTCAATACAGCTGCCTTAACAAATTGTGGACGAGCTCCTAAAATGGTTACAATTTTCTTCATTCAATATTAAATTTTCATATCGGGTTTAATAAGCTTCAAATATAAACTTTATTACTTAAGAATACCCACAGATGATTGCGTTTAATGTTCAAAAAAGATGGTCTGACTAATTTACAACTTCCGTTAACATTAGATTCAAATAAAACTATATCTTTGTTATAATCACCTAAAAAATTATCCGTATTATCTTAAATAAATCATTTATCCATTTTAAACTTTTTCTGTTATGATAAATTACCGCATCTTTTTTTTAGTAGCTTTTCTTCTGTTTTTTAGTAATTATAATTCTTGTGCTCAGGAAACTGAACACGAAGAAAATCATGAAGAACATCATAAGAAACATGCGATTTCTTTGGTTTTGAGTCACACCCATATCCGATCAGGAGTTAAGAATGACTCAGGTGACAAATGGATTTCATTACCTTCATTTGGTTTTAATTACAATTATGCATTTAATGAAAAATGGGCATTAGGCTTACATACGGATATTATTGTCGAAGAGTTTATTGTAGAAGGTCAAAGTGAATCCGGTAATAAATACTTTGCTAAAAATGAGGAAGTGGAAATACCAGGTATTGAACGTAGCTACCCTATCGCACCAGCAATAATGCTATCCTATAAGCCTATGGAACATTTAGCTTTAATGGCTGGTGGAGGTATGGAGTTTTCGAAAGATGAAAACTTTGCATTGGTTAGATTCGGTGTAGAAGTTCCATTCCATATTCCAAATAACTGGGAAATATTTGGAGCATTAACATATGACATAAATATTGATGCTTATGATAGTCTTTCTTTTGGATTTGGTATTGCAAAACTGTTCTAAAAAATCATATCAAACAAACAATTTTGATTTTTTACAGTTGAGAAAAAATACGTTCAATTAATAATTGAATGTATTACATCAGCTAATTCCTTTGTAAGATTTTTACGGTGAAATTGATTTATATTTTTAGAGTCAATTTGCAATATCTTATTTTTATAACTATGATAATAATTTTTTATAACTTCCTTTAATTTTTCTTTATCATCAAAA
>JAOZTG010000224.1 GCA_029939235.1 Flavobacteriaceae bacterium | reverse complement strand
GAACGACGTGGTGATCTGATCAAAGATTTTAATATAGAAAGAGAAAGAATGCCACACTTCATTTCATTACGTTCCAAAGACGTTAGTTGATAAAACCTCGAAGAGTACGAAGTTCTTCCGAGAGTTAGATTAAAAAGAATAATTACTTGTCCTTTAAACTCTCCAGGGATTCGCTTGATCTTAGATACACTTTTAAATAGATCAAAATAAAAATGGAAAGCAATCCGCAAATAGTAAAACCAACAAACAGGGGCAGGGCAGTAGTTGTCACATATTTACCAATATATGTACTAATAGGCACTGCCATCATTGTAGAGGTAAAGCCTGTAATTGCAGAGGCTATTCCTGCAATATGACCAACGGGTTCCATCGCTAATGCTCTTAAATTTCCGAAAAGGAAACCAATGGCAAAAAATTGTAAACCAAAGAAAACCAGCAAGGTATAAATATTTGGATTTGGACTGTTATAAAACACAGTGACATAAAGAATAGAAACAATAAAAAACGCGACCATAGCAATAGTCACTAATTTTTCCATACCATATTTTAGAACCAGTGTACCGTTTAAGAATGTTGCAAAACCAACTGATATGGCCAGCGCAGCGAAAATAAAGGGGAATTCATCGGTTAGCTGATATTGAACCTGAAATATTTGTTGAGCAGTACTTAAATAAACCATAAAAGATCCTGTGATAAACCCTGAAATAATAGTAAAACCAATCGTTCTTTTGTATTTCATTAATTCTTTTAATCCATCGGAAAAAATATGAGAAGAAAATTTAATTTGTTGGTTTTCTAAAAGTGTTTCGGGTTGCCGAATCCAAAACCATATAGATACTAATACACTGAAAAACAATTGAATATAAAATATTGTTTGCCAATTATAATGATCCAACACAAATTTACCCATTGCAGGAGCAACGATGGGAACCAAAATAAAAACCACCGTAACAAATGACATGATACGAGCCATATAATCTCCACTATATGAATCTCTTATAATAGCAATGCTTATGGTTCTTGGTGCTGAAAGTCCGATACCCTGTAAGATCCTTCCAAAGATCATGGTATTCAGGTTAGTTGCATTGATGCAAATAAAACTGGCAATGATAAAAACACCAAACCCCATAAAAACAACTGGTTTTCTTCCTACACTGTCAGAGATTGGCCCAAAGATCAGCTGACCAAATCCAAGTCCGAGAAAGATCATGGTAATTAATAGTTGATTATTGGTGCTATTCTGGATACCAATGTCAGCACTTATCTGATTAATTGCCGGTAATAGTGCATCAATTGCCAATGCTACAATTGACATAAGAAATGCCATTAAAGTAACAAATTCATATTGAGATAATCGACTTTTAACCATCCTGCAAAAGTAGCTTAAATTAAATTAGAGATTACTGCATTAAAAAGCCTGTCAGATTATATATCTAACAGGCTGTAATATAGATTAATATATTCTATAAGTTAGTTTCCTAAACACATACCAATACCTCGTGCGGTATGTACTAAAGAAGAATCTGTTTTGATGATATTATATTTGCTGATTGCTTCTAAAAACGGAACAGATACAATATTTGGGTGACGGTATGCTACCATTTCACCATAAGTTCCATCAATTGCAAGTTCCATTGCTTTTACTCCAAATTCAGTAGCCAGAATTCTATCAAATGCGATAGGAACACCACCTCGCTGTAAATGACCAAGTACTGTTTCTCTCATATCAGCATCAACACCTGCTACTTTTAGATCTTTTAATAGTTTATTGGCAATACCACCCAATCTAAGATTTTCATTACCAATTTCATCACTTTTAGCTGCTAAAACATCACCATCCATAGGTTTGGCACCTTCAGAAACAACAATGATCACATGACCTTTACCATTTTTAAATCTTTTTTTGATAACCTTACTGATCTTATTGATATCGTAAGGTATTTCAGGTATTAAACATACTTCTGCACCTCCTGCTATAGCTGAATGTAAAGCAATCCATCCTGCATCACGTCCCATTACTTCTAAAATGATCACACGATTGTGTGAAGCAGCAGTAGTAACCAGCTTATCTACAGCCTCTGTTGCAATTTGAACAGCTGTTTGAAATCCAAAAGTATAATCGGTAGAAGAGAGGTCATTGTCAATTGTTTTAGGAACACCTATGATATTCAATCCTTTTTCAAAAAGTTTTTGAGAAATACGTTGTGAACCATCACCACCAATACTAACTACAGCATCGATACCTAAATATTTTAGTTTTCGAATCATTTCGTCAGAACGATCTACAAAAGACCATGTTCCATCATTTTCTTTAACAGGCCATGCAAAAGGCCCTCCTTTGGTTGTAGTTCCCAGGATAGTACCACCTTGAAAATGAATTCCGGAGACAGCTTTTTCATCCAATTCTACAATTTCGGTTGGTTCATTTAAAATTCCGTCAAATGATTGAATGCTACCAATTACTTCCCAGTCTTCTGTTTGAGCAGCACGTTTTACCATTCCTCTAATTACTGCATTCAACCCCGGACAATCACCGCCACCTGTTAATACTAATGCTCTTTTCTTCATTATAGGTACTATTTATTATGTTTTATTCTTTTATATGTTTTTCAAATGTAACAGGGGGATCAGTCTCCAAAACTTACTCCGATTCCTCTTGCAGTTTGAATTAAATCATGCGACAAATTAACCTTGTTATATTTGTCGATTACTTTTTCTATTTCAATATTGGTCACTTGTGAATTAAGATGAACTGCCATTGTTCCAAATTCTTTCTCTTTTACCAATTCAAAGGCCTTTACACCTAATTCTGTTGCTAAAATTCTGTCAAAAGCCATCGGAC
The DNA here is from genome assembly GCA_029939235.1 of Flavobacteriaceae bacterium. Taxonomy (GTDB): domain Bacteria; phylum Bacteroidota; class Bacteroidia; order Flavobacteriales; family Flavobacteriaceae; genus Lutimonas. The sequence goes on along the minus strand of JAOZTG010000224.1, from coordinate 1,561 downwards.
TGCCACCTCTTTGTAAATGTCCAAGAATAGTTTCGCGAACATCAGCCTCAAAATTTCTCTCTTTTAAAAAAGATGAGATCCTTCTGGAAATAGCTCCTGAAACTATATTTTGTTTTTCACCTATAGGATAAGCACCTTCAGCAACAACAATATTCACAAAACCTCTACCTTTTCTGTTATAAAGGGATTTTAGTTTTTTCAAGATCTTTTCCATAGAAAATGGAATTTCCGGAATAAGGCAAACCTCAGCACCTCCAGCAATAGCAGCATGCAGAGCTATCCATCCGGCATCACGTCCCATCACTTCTAATATTAAAACACGATTATGTGATCTTGCAGTAGTTACTAATTTATCAACAGCTTCTGTAGCTGTTTGAGCAGCAGATTGGAATCCAAAGGTATAATCAGTAACAGAAAGGTCATTATTGATCGTTTTTGGAATTCCAATAATATTTACACCTTTTTCATACAGTTTTTGAGATATTTTATGTGATTCATTACCTCCAATATGAATTACGGCATCAAATCCATGTACCTTTAAATTGTAGATAAGTAGGTCGCTTACATCTTCATTTTTAACTGAGCCATCTTTTTGTACTACAGGGTAGTGAAACGGATCTCGTTTGTTGTTGGTCATTAAAATTGTACCACCTTTAACATGAATTCCTCTAACAGTTTTACTATTTAAAGACACCAATTCCAGTGGTTCAGCTATTATTCCATCAAAGGCATTTATACTTCCAATTATTTCCCATTCGGTATCCTGTTCCAGTTCCTGTTCACGATCAGCACGTTTTACAATAGCTCTGATCACTGCATTCATACCAGGACAATCGCCACCGCTATTTACTATTAAAATTCGTTTTTTCATGCTTTAATATATCGTTTATATATCTATCAAGGACTAAAAGAAGTCTGGATTTTTGATAAAAAATTCGATTTGCAAAAGTAAACAAGCATTAGTACACACACAAATATTTCAATATAAAATAAAGTTAACTTGTGATTGATTTTAAAGTTAGACTGATTTGGTTTTAATAGTTGCAAGTTCTTATTTTATCAAAGATAGATAAGTGGGTTTATCAAATACTCTATTTAACATAATATTAATTATAGTACAAATGCAGTAATTTCTGTATAGCTGTTTTTTAGGCTATTTTACATAATATCAGATATGGTAGCTTTAGCTCCATATCGTTAGATATTATGTTAAAAGAAATCGACTTTAGGAGATTCATGAACTCCTTAAAAAACAATAAGAATAGCGTGAACTAAATTACGGCTTATATACTTTTAAGATTATTTGATAGCTATAATTGCATATTATGTCAAATATCCCAAAAGCTAAATTTCTGCTTTTATTTAAACTCTTTTATATACTTAATAATTTTAAAAAAAAGTTTTAGAGAATTCTTCGTAAATATACGCAAGAGTATAAATTTTTTCCAACTTCATTTTTCATTCTTAAAAATTCTATACACTTACTCAATATACTTTTAAATCAACCTTTTTATTTCTTTTACTATCTTTTTTTCTTAGATAAAAAAAGAAACAAAAAAAT
>JAOZTG010000071.1 GCA_029939235.1 Flavobacteriaceae bacterium | reverse complement strand
CCTTGATTTTTTTGTTTCGTTTTTTTATCAAAGAAAAAAATGAAATGCCTGTCCGGCAAAAGAAAAAAAAATTCCATTAAAATAACAGTAGAACCATTTTTTTGAAGATATAATTATTCAATTATATTTTCTATCATTTATTTACATTTTTAACAACTTGCTTTATGAAAACATATTTTTATATGCTATAAGTTATTGATGTAAAGAGTATTACCTTGTATAATTTAATTAAAATATTCAAATGATCAGTTCATGTAAAATTTTGAATTTGATGTATTTGAATTAAAAAAGATAATAAAAAATGAAATATATTTTTATGATTATTGCAATGTTTGTTGCAATAATAATAAATGCTCAGGAATCTGTTGTAAAAGGAAAAATAACAGATTATGATGGCAAAGCAATCGAAAATGCTTTGATAAAAGCAGAGAATTCAAATCAGTTTACTGAATCAGATAAAGAAGGAAATTTCAGTATTAAAGCAGATAAAGGGGGATATGTAGAGATTACTCATGTTGCTTATAAAACTAAATTGGTTTTGTTAGAAAATAGTATGCAAATCATATTGTATGAAAAAGCTATTGATCTGGATGTAATTATTGTGAAGGCTGATCCAATGAATGATATTACTGGTTCGACTATTATTTATGATGATATTAAATCTGCCACACAGCCAAGAAATGTGAGTGATCTTTTTAAAGATATTCCCGGATTTGGTATTCAAAAAAGAGGTGCTTATGCTTCCGAACCTGTTTTCAGATCATTTAAATATGAACAGCTGAATGTTCAGTATGATGGTGGTATGAAAATTTTGAATGCTTGTCCGAACAGAATGGATCCCATTACAACACATGTTATTCCGGAAGAGATAGAAAAAATTGAATTGGTAAAAGGGCCTTTTACTGTAAGATTTGGTCAGAATTTTGGAGGAATTATCAACATGGTATCTAAGTCAATTAACAGTCGAAAAAATGGTTTTAGTGGAAATTTGGAAACTGGTTATGAAACCAATGGCAATAATTTTACTACAAGAGGATCATTTTTATACAAGAAAGATAAGTTTGATATCACCTTAAATGGTTCTTACAGAGATTATGGTGATTATACGGATGGTGAAGGTACCGAAGTTCCATCGTCATTTAAATCAACAGATTATTCGGTTAAAGTTGGTTATAACCCAGCAGAAAATCAACGATTAAAATTTACATGGCGACAATCCTTTGGGCGTGATATCAAGCATGCCGGACTCATGATGGATTCTCCCTGGGATGATAGTTATCTTGCAGGTTTGGATTATAAAATCACAGAATTATCTCCTATGATCAGTTCTATTATGTTTAAAGGGTTTTATTCTTATGTAGATCATTTAATGACCAATGAAGACAGGCCAAGTTTTAAAGCGACTGATGCTGCTTCCAACGTTTTTGCAACCACTTACGGTGGAAAAGCGGAGGTAATAATCTCTCCATCAGATAAATTGAATATTTTCACAGGTTTAGATGCAAATATGATAGCAAGAGATGGTGACAGAATTCGTATTATAAAAATAATGAACGGGAAACCATTGCCGGAGCCTAAGACAAAAGTAGACAAGATCTGGCAGGATTCAGAGTTGAATGATGTTGGTGTTTTTGCAGAAGCAAAATATAAAGTAACTGAGCAATCTGTAATTACTGCCGGTTTAAGATCTGACTTTATTTCTGCTGCAATCAATGATCCTGAACAGGATTTTTTGGATCTGTATGGTGGAGAGATCAAAGATCAGTCAGAAGTGAATATTAGTGGTAATATCTCTTATGTATATAATATGAACAGAACACAATTACAATTCGCTTTTGGTAGAGGAGTTAGAACAGCTTCTATGATAGAGCGTTTTATCAATCATTTTAACATAGGGATAGATCCTTATGAGTATGTTGGAAACCCATATCTGGATCCTGAGGTCAACAATCAGTTTGAATTTTCTGTGAACCAAAAATTTTCTAAAATGGAACTTGGTGCCACCGTATTCTATTCTTTTATGCAAGATTATATTACAGCAATTGTGGATGAGGATCTTCCAAGAAAGTTTATGCCATCGGTACAACCTATTTATGCTAAACGATTTATCAATATTGACAATGCCATGCAAACCGGTTTTGAATTTTATTTTAATTATAATTTTACCAATAGTTTTCATTTCTTATCTGATGTATCCTATACCTATGGTCAAAATAAAGATTTTGATGAACCATTGCCTCAGGTAGTGCCTTTAACAGCTCATTTAAGTTTGAATTATGAAAAGGAAAAGTACTGGTTCAATTTTAGATCAAGACTAGTGGATTCTCAGGATCGAATTTCGGAAACTTTTAGAGAAACCGTAACTCCCGGTTTTGCAACTTTTGATCTAAGTGGAGGTTTTAAGCCTTTTAAAGGGATGACTATTGGGGCAGCTGTGCTGAATATATTTGATAAAGCATATTATGAACATCTCAATTTTTCATATAAGAACTCAAATATTATGAGTGGTAGAATATTAGAGCCTGGTAGAAATTTCACCTTATACTTGAATTATAGTTTTTAAAAATAGTTAGTTTAGTTTTGTTTGAAAGCTGCAGTTGAAATTTTTCAGCTGCAGTTTTTTTATTTGCAAAACATATATTAAATTTATAAGAAATCTTAATTATGAAAATTACTTATCTCGGACACGCCTCCTTATCAATTGAAGTAGCAAATAAGAATATTATTGTTGATCCTTTTATTAGTGGAAATGAACTCGCTAAAAATGTAGATATAGATTCGCTTAAAGCAGATTATATATTAGTTACACATGCGCATGAAGATCATATTTTAGATGTAGAAAGTATTGCAAAACGGACAGGAGCAAAGGTGGTTTCCAATTTTGAGATTGTCAATCATTTTGGCAATTTGGGAATTGAAGGTCATCCAATGAATCACGGTGGTACCTGGCAATTTGATTTTGGAAAAGTAACCTATACCAATGCCATTCATAGTAGTTCTTTTCCTGACGGAAGTTATGGGGGTCAGCCCGGTGGATTTATTTTAGAAACGGAGGAAGGTAATATTTATATAGCTGGAGATACTGCATTGACCATGGATATGAAAACAATTCCAATGCAAACCAAACTGGATCTTGCAATCTTGCCTATTGGTGATAATTTTACCATGGGAATTGAAAGTGCTGTAATTGCTTCTGATTTTGTGGAATGTGATAAAGTACTGGCATACCATTATGATACTTTTGGTTATATTGAAATAGATCATAAAAATGCCATAAGTACATTTAATATAAAAGGTAAAGAGTTGATATTGTTAGAAATAGGGACTTATTTGGAGTTGTAGAATTTAGTTTAGTTATTGATATACTGATTTTGGAGTTTAAAATTATAAGCAAAATAAATTTTTCTGTTTTTAGAATTGTTACACAAAGTTGCACAGAGAAATCAGGTCTTAATAAGATTTTTTTGAAAGAAAATAGTCAGAAAATTAATTATATCAAAAAATTAATTATAGGACTAATATTGAAAATAATAGTATGATGGAAATAAAAATCGATTTTAAATCACCTGATTGGTGGTATTGGTTTGTAACGCTTATTTCAATGATTATAGGTCTTACAGGAAGAGTTGAGGCATTTTATATTGTAATACTTATCAGTATTATTCAATTTATTCACTTTACGATCTCTGATGGATTTATGGCATTAGATACACAAGTTCGTTTAGTTTATGCGGTTTTTACAATTTTGGCTTTTATGTTACTTCCTAACTTAATTTTATATTGGGTGTTATTAGTGGGTACATTTATGGTTGTTCTGTTTGATAGATGTATGATAGCTAGGGCATTAATGCTTATGCCTTGGAATAAGAATTTAAAATAGTAAGATTTGATCCTTTTAAATTTTTATCTTGGAAAAGAATACTTTTCAGGTTCGTAAGAAACTATTTTTTCAATAGCTTCATCTGTATCTTCCGTTAAGGAAAGCAATTCAGAACAAGGCTGATCTTTTGAGATGATTTGCATAAAATCCCAAAGTGGTCGCTTTTTTGTCCAGTGATCAATACCAAATAAGATCATCGGTGAAATATGTTTTTTTACAGATTCTATAGTATTGTACGGAGCATAGTGATTCTGAGTACAATCTTGAAAGATTTCCTGCGTAGTTCCTGCACTTCCGGGCGCAAAAATAATTCCGTGTTTTGCAATGGTTACAAGTCCGTCCTCACGAATGCTGTTGGCAAAATATTTGGCAATTTGTGTTGCAAATATGGTTGGTGGTTCATGACCATAAAGCCATGTAGGAATTCCAATACTCATAGATTCTTTTTCTTTCCCTTTTGGAATAGGGTATTTATGATAAACTTCCCAGGCTCTGTGTAACCAGTCTTTATCGGTATATTCTTTGCCAATTGCAGCTCCTTCCGGACGAACTTTCATTTCGTTGATGGCTGACTCCATTTCTTTTTCAGTACGAGCTGCAAAATAAGCCCCAACATGTGTAGCTTCCATTGCTCCTGGTCCGCCGCCACTAACCATCAAAAAACCTTTTTGGGTTAAAGTTCTTGCTATTTTAGCAATGGTGAAATAATAAGGATCATTTCTTTCCATAGAATGTCCACCCATGATGGCAACAACCTTTCTCCCTGAAATTATTTCTTGTAGAGCATCGGTAATGCTATGATCATGCAATCTCCTTGTTAGAGAAACTAAAATAGAATTGGGGGTTTCCATACCGGATTTTACATAATCTTCATAGACCTTATAATCATAAGTAGATTTATATCCATCTTTATTTTGAATGTCAAAACCTTTAAACAGTTCCATTGGTGTGTATAATTTTGATCGGTGTAATTCAAAAAGTATATCATCACGATTTGAAATTACCATACCATCACTACAGGTAATACAACCTGCTGCATGTTGACTCAATTCGCAACCAAGAAACAGACTACCATTGAACTTATGGTTTAATATTTCTTTTTCAAAAGGGATGAGATCTAAATTTTTTACTGCAGCTTCATAATTTATACCTTTGTGCAACCAGTCTTTAAATTCAGATAAGGATTCAATTTCTTTCATAGGGATAAATTAAAAAAGTACCCTCGCTAGGAATCGAACCTAGATCTAAAGTTTAGGAAACTTTTGTTCTATCCGTTGAACTACGAGGGCAAGATGAGTGCAAAAATAAATAATTTTAGGACTTTGTTTAATTTTTTGGCAGAATTAATTTCAGTTATGTAGATTTGTAGAAATACATTTTAATTGATGGAGATCAAAGCAACCTTTAAAATATATATTTTACAGTTTAAACTTCCGGGTGGAACTTCCAGGGGAATACTTCATACCAAGGAAACATATTTTTTAAAAATAACAAAGAATAGAAAGGTTGGAATAGGGGAGTGTGCAGTTTTTAAAGGTTTAAGCGCTGATGACAGACCCGATTATGAAGAAAAACTACAATGGTTATGTGATCATATTGATTTAGATAAAGCTTTTTTGCTAAATGAATTAATAGAATTTCCTTCTATTCAGTTTGGGTTGGAACAGGCATTACTTTCCTTTAAAAGTAAAGATAACTTTGAATTATTTCCTTCTGATTTTACTAAAGGAAACGACTCGATTACTATTAATGGTCTGATTTGGATGGGAGACAGATCCTTTATGCAAGAACAGATCAAAGAAAAATTAAAAGCAGGCTTTACTACCATTAAATTAAAAATTGGAGCAATTGATTTTAAGACAGAATTAGAACTGTTAAAAAGCATAAGAAATGAATTTTCGGCAAACGAAATTGAATTAAGAGTAGATGCCAATGGAGCATTTCAACCAAAAGAAGCATTAGAGAAATTAAAACAACTTTCTGACTTTCAATTGCACTCCATTGAGCAGCCAATCAAAGCCGGACAGTGGGATGAGATGGCAAAACTGTGTGATACAACTCCTTTAGATATTGCTTTAGATGAAGAATTGATAGGCATTTTTAAGAGATCTGATAAAGAAAAAATGCTACAAAGGATTAAATCACAATATATTATTTTAAAGCCAAGTTTGATTGGTGGTTTTCATGGTACAGATGAGTGGATTGAACTAGCAAATAAATATGGTATTGGCTGGTGGATCACCTCTGCTTTAGAAAGTAATATTGGATTAAATGCAATTGCTCAATACACTTATATTCAGCGAAATAAATTACCTCAGGGATTGGGAACTGGAGGTTTGTTTACCAATAATTCCATATCTCCTTTGACTGTTAAAAACGGAGAATTATTTTATGATGTCAAAGATAAAAATGGATGGGATATATCAATTTTAAATATTTAATTAACTTATATGAATTTTATACAACAGGCATATAAAGGGAAAAACGACTGGTGGCGTTATTTATCAACAATGCTTTTGATCTTTGTTGGATGGCAGGTTATTGGTATGATTCCATTATTTTTAGTAGCATGGTCCAATGTTAATAACATGGATGAATTGATCATGGCATCACAAGATGCTTTTTCAAGTATTGGAATAAATTCAAGTTTATTGTTGCTGGTTATAATTATATCATTTTTATTAGGACTGATCGCTTTGTTGTTTTCGGTAAAATTTATTCATATAAGAGAGATCAAAACTTTAATTACGGCCAGAAATAAGATCGATTGGAAGCGTGTGTTCTACGGATTTACTTTGTGGTTTTCCATTTCATTGGCGATGATTGTGATTGATTATTTTTTAAATACCGATCATTATATCTGGAATTTTAATCTGATTCCATTTATAGTTTTGGTTTTGGTTTCGTTTCTTTTTATGCCTTTTCAAACAAGTTTTGAAGAGCTTTTGTTTAGAGGATATTTTATGCAGGGACTGGGGATTTCTTTTAAAAATGCGGCAATTCCATTGGTAGTAACTTCGATTATTTTTGGATTATTACATGGTTTTAATCCAGAATTTGATAAGTTAGGTCCTATGGTGATGATCTATTATATTGGTACGGGTTTATTGTTTGGAATAACAACCTTGATGGATGATGGAACTGAATTGTCACTGGGAATGCATGCTGCAAATAATATTGTTGCCTCTGTTTTTGTAACCATGAACTGGACAGCTTTTCAAACAGATGCCCTATTTGTAGATACATCTGAACCTTCTTTAGGAATTGAAACCTATATACCTGTTTTTGTTATTTACCCAATAGTAATTTTTATCTTCTCAAAGAAATATGGTTGGAGTAACTGGAAGCAAAAACTATTTGGAAATATTGAAGAACCAAGTGTTATTGAATATGAAGAATAATATTTTACATACTGATTTCAAGCTAAATGGTAATTCTTTTGGTTCAGAAATTGATCTGCTCCATTTTACAAAGAAACATCTAAATAGTGGTTTTTTATTTTTATCCGAATGGTTCGATGATTCTGATTTTGTAACCGTATCAACTTCCGGTTCAACCGGAAAACCAAAACCCATGAAACTCAAAAAAGAGTTTATGATTAATTCGGCAAAAGCCACAGGTGATTTTTTTGATCTGAAAGAAGGTACAACAGCTCTTTTATGTTTACCTATCCAATATATTGCAGGTAAAATGATACTGGTAAGAGCTATGGTTTTAGGCTGGCATATTGATGTGGTTGAATCAAATTCTTTTCCCTTAAAAGGAATCGCTAAGAAGTATGACTTTTCGGCAATGGTTCCTCTGCAATTGTTCAATTCACTAACTGAAATTGGTAAAATAAAAAAATTGATTGTTGGAGGGGGGGCAGTTTCTAATGAATTGCAGTTGAAAATAATGGATTTGTCAACAAAAATGTATGCTACTTACGGAATGACAGAAACCATTACACATATTGCGATCAAACCGTTGAACAAATCGTCAATGCAAGGAGTGATGACAGGGCAATCTCTTAATAGTTACACAACACTTCCAAATATAAAAATAACCACAGATAATAGAAATTGTTTGGTCATTGAAGCTCCCAGAGTTGCCGAAGGTGAGGTAGTTACAAATGATCTTGTAGAAATTATTTCTAATAAGCAATTTAAATGGCTTGGCAGATATGATCATATTATCAATTCCGGAGGTATTAAATTGATCCCGGAACAGATAGAGGAAAAGTTATCAGCAGTCATTGACTGCCGTTTTTTTGTTACAGGTTTACCCGATGATATTTTAGGAGAAAAATTGGTTTTGATTTTAGAAATTCAAAATTCAAAATTTGAGATTGAAAATTTAAAAGACAAACTTAAAAAGTTAGAAACCTTAGCTAAGTATGAAGTCCCTAAGAAAATATATTTGGTAAAATGGTTTGTAGAAACAGAAACAAAAAAGATCCATCGTAAAAAAACGCTGGATCTGGTATATTTTTAGAAGAATTAAACTCCAATAAATAGATTTTTAATTTGTGTTATTTCCCACATGAATAACCTTTCTAATTGTCACAGGTTCACCACCGGATGTAAACCCTTCCAAACAAATTTCAAAGTCACCGTTGACATCTGAAGTATAAAAATCAATTATTTTCTCACTTTTATCAAATGTAAAATCAGGATTCCAAAGTAACTGCCTTCTGTAATCAGGAATTCTGTTTGAATTTTCTGTATTGTTATATGTCTGATTGAAATATTGCTTATGAGCCAGAGGTTTTGATAGTTTAATATTTTTTATTGCATTAGTTGAAATAGGATTTTTATAATCTCCTTTAAAAGTATTTATAGAAATAACACCTTCAAATAACTTAGAGCCATACATGTACATTTCACTTACAACACTTATTGTTTTGATTCTATTTGTATCAAAATCAGCAATTTTTGTATGATCTTGAACCAAATTTCCGTCAATTATAACTAATGGTATTAAACCTGATTCAATTTCTTTTTCAAAAATCCGAACATAAAATGATAATTGTCCCTTTTTTTGTCTCGAATAAATTTCAGGAATTATTTCTACAAAAGTTTCTTTTAGTGTTTTAAACCTGGTATAATCATCTAAAAGGTACTCTTTGGCTTTATTATGATAAAAAGGAGATATTGTTTCTAAACTCTTAATGCTATCTGATTTTTTTCTTGCGTAGGCATTTTCAATTTGGTTACTAATGCTATGATTTAGAATGAGTTCTTTTTCAGCTGAAGTAATTTTGAAATCATAAAATTCTATATTTTTATACTCTATTGGCAATTGCTTGTTAATTATCAATTTATACTTGTTTTTATCTGTATCTATAATTTGAATAGTTGCATTTTTATTGTCATATTCTTTTTTAATATTAAAATAGTAAATGCCATTACTATTCGTATTGGCAATTTTAAAAATAGAATTTCCACCAGGTATGGATAGTGCCACTTTGATGTTTTTAACAGGTAAACCTGTTTCTTCCAGAAGAACCTTACCTGTTAACAATTCGCCCCTAAGCTCAGGTAAATATTTAACATTTACAGATTGTACATATACAGGTTTCTTATTTACACCTATGTAAGTAAAAGAAGTATTCCTGGCAGGTATTTTCAGGTTGTCAATTTTTCGTACTGATATGGAATAGTTTCCAAAAGAAAGATCACTCTTTAGTGCATGCATTTTTAGAGAGACTTTTTCTCTATTTGAATAGTTTATAGAATTTAATTGAAGGTCAATATGATTATTTGTTAAATGATGTTCTTGATTGGATTTATTATAATCAAATGATTCCGTATCAAAATCATTTTTAGAAATAATTCCATCATTTAAAATAGATTTTTGATTCTCCTGAAAGGGATTGATGATACTAATACTATTTTGATAAAAATTGGAAATTTCGCCATTTCTCATCCATTGCGTATAGGAAACTAGTTTGTAATTACCTGAACTAAGCGAAGTAGGAATAAAATAATCTCCATACCCCATTCCTTTTTTCAATATGATCTTATGTTTAAAAACAGTTTCCTTTTTACTGTTGATCAATTCAACATAGGCGATCTTACTAAAATTACTTAGGTTGTTGGTTTCAGTATTTAAACAATACACTTTGTAATAGAGGTATTCCCCCGTGAGTAAAAAGGATGTATTATGATGAACAAATATCTTTTCCTGTGAAATATTTCCAATACCTGGCTCATTATTTCCTGCTACACTTGTTTGACTATTTGCAGAGTAATCTATAAAGAATAAAATGACGATAAGTATAAATATTATTTTTTTCATTGATATTTTATTTAATCTTCCCAAAAATCAGGTTTAATGTTGGATCCAAGAACAGTACAATCTCCACAAGCTCTTCGCACTAAATCATATGGTCCTTCACCTTCTTCAGGGTCTAAATTTTTACTGTAATATTTTGCCTGCCCGCTTGAAATAACATATGTAAGGTTATTTTCTTCTCCTTTTGGAGGAGGTGGGCTACCAACACCAGTAGCAAATATTGTACAGTCTTCAAAGTAAGGAGGTGCTGATTCATTTGGAAACAAATCAGTATAATTAAAAAATAATCTTTTTGAAGAAACGGATGATAATTCAAAAAAACCAATTACTTTTTCGTTTCGATCATCAACAGAGAAGATATTACCACTTATAAAACCAGGTTGATTTTGAGAAAAAACATTTCCAGATCCAGAAAGCTTTTTAACAGTTTTATAGTAAGTGTAAGCTTCTAAGGATTGTATATATTGTTTTACCAGGATGCTATATCGCGTAGTAATAATTGGATTTTCTATAGAAATTCTTCTGATGTTAAATTTGGTTACTCTATCTTCTGATAAATTATTAGTTTCCGTTTGAATCATATCATTAGAGAGCACTGTATTATAACAAATTTGTTCTTCTTTTGATTTTGGAGCAAAATATAGTTCGTATGTTGGAGAAACCAAAAGATCTTTAGGAGACCAATATGGAGCTATAATTTTATATGTTTCTTCATACTCGTAACGATAGTACATTGAATTCCCGCTAGGATCATAACTATCAATTAAAATAGATACTCCATCATTTCCAAAATCATCCATTTCTCTTATAGGATAAAGATTATCAATTTTGGTAATACTGGGGAGCTTTTCTTTTTTTGAATTGTATGTTTTTCCCTCTTTTGTAGTAATCAATAATTGATATTCTATATCAGATTGAGCACTAAATTCATTCATTGAAATGTATTTCCCTGGAGATGCCTCCTCAAAGATATAAGTATTTAGGGCACTGTCTACAATTTGAACATTAGCATTGGTTTCAGCTAATGGTTTGTCATCATCAAATTTGTATGAATTTGACAGGAATATTTCTTGATGTTTAAGTTCATTGGTGATTGTTGCTTCAATAACAATTGCATTTTCAAAATTTAACGATTGCTCAATATCAATTGGTTCAACACATCTGTTTAAAAGCAAACCTAAAAGGATGAATATTATTTTTCGAAAAGTATTTATATGAAGCATATTTTAGAATCTGAAATTATAAGTAATTGTTGGTACCGGTGTTGAAAATATAGAGCTTTGATAAGCCTGAATTTCACCATTCTCTGTAACAAAAAAGATAGAAAAAGGATTGTTTCGTCCAAGAACATTGTAAACAGAAATATTCCAAAAGCTATGAGCAAATTTCTTAATTTTATGATTTCCTTCAATATTTATGCCCAGATCCAACCGGTAATAATCTGGAATTCTAAATGAATTTCTATCACTATAAAAAACATATTCTGAATTATTGTAATTATAATTTCCAACGGGAAAAGTAATTGGTCTTCCTGTTTGATAAATAAAATTCGTTGAAAAACTAAATCTCTTTGTAAGCTTGTAATTTGCTACTAAACTAAAATCATGTGGTTTATCGTAATTAGAAGGGAAATATTCTCCATTATTGACCTGCTCTTCATTAAAATCACTTTCCATTTTGATCAAAGCTCGAGAATAGGTATAACCTATCCATCCATTTAATCTACCTTTATTTTTTTTGACCAGGAATTCAATACCATATGCTTTTCCGTCTCCCTGTAAAACCTCTGTTTCAATATTTTCATTGAGAAGTAATTCTGCTCCAACTTTATAATCTAAAATATTTTCTGATAGTTTATAATATCCTTCAACACTTAATTCATAATTATTACCATTGATATTTTTAAAAAGACCTAAAGAGTATTGATTTGCCCTTTGAGGTTCAATATTTAAATCTGATAGTTTCCAGGTATCAGTAGGTGATGCTGTTGTATTTGTTGTTAAAGTATGAATATACTGCATATTGTTGTTGTAACTTGCTTTAACTGAAAAACTTGGAGAAAAGGAATATCTTAGGGAAGTCCTAATTTCAGGTGCTCCATAGGTTTTAGCAATTTCATTTTTGCCAAACTCTTTTGTTTCTATCAATGTACCCTCATTTTTAGGTAAGTTTTCCTGATAAATATTTTGGGAAGTTTCTCCTAGAAAAGCATAAAAGGAGTAGCGAAAACCAATATTAAGCAAAAGCTTTTTACTGATATTGAAATTATCAGAAATAAAAATGGCTGATTCGATTGCTTTTTCATCTTGGATATCCGTAGGAATTACCATCGATTCAGAACCAAGGGGTTCAATATTTCCAGGCTGATTATTGTACAATTTACTCGTTAAACCGTAATCAAATGAATGTTTGTCACTGTTTCTGTAATTCATTAAGAATTTGATTTCAGTTTCCTGAACCTTATATCCTAAATCAAAATCTCTTGTTGAATTACTGTCAAAATCTATATTATACTTATAATTGCTATTTGCCAAAATAATACTTCCCTTATTTTTCTCATTAAATTTATGATCCCATTTTAATGAAAATAACATATTACTGTAATTATAAGTTGAATCGGATGAAATACTAAACTCATCTTTACTATAGTAAGCTGTAGCTTCAAGATTATTATTTGCATTAATTAAATGGTCATATTTAAATATTGCATCGTAAAAAGAAGCATTACTATTATTCAATGATTCATTATCAATGGTTTTTAAGATCCAGTCAGAATAGGTGCCTCTACCACCAATAATGATAGATGATTTATCTTTGATAACTGGAATTTCAAGTGTTAAATTACTGGTAACTGGCCCAAGAGCTCCTTCACCTTTAAAAGATTTCTTATTTCCACTTTTGGTAGAAATGTTAAAAACAGAGGATAATCGTCCGCCGTATTGAGCAGGGATACTACCTTTATAAATATCCAGATCACCTGTAGTATAAGGATTTAATGCAGAAAATATTCCAAAAAAATGTGTAGGATTATAAATGACTGCATTATCTAACAACATGAGGTTTTGGTCAGCTTTTCCACCTCTAACATTGAAGCCTGCCGAACCTTCACCTGCCGTAGAAATTCCTGGTAGAGTTGTTGCAACTTTTAAAATATCTCTTTCGCCTAATACCAAAGGAATCGTTTTAATATCTTTTACCTGAATTTGCGTAATACCGGTTATTGCTTCTTTTATGTTTCTATCCTTATCGGCATCAATCACCACTTCATCTAACAGCTCAAGGTTTTCTTCTAAATTAAAATTGTATGTACCATCACTATAAATGATAAATTTTTTCTTAAAATTTTCTATACCCAAGGCTTTAAGTTCTAGTATGTTTGCTCCAACTGGCAGTATGATAGAGTAATATCCATCATAATTTGTAACTGTGTTGATGCTTTTATCCTGAACTGACAAAACAAGATTCGGTATTGGATCTTTGGAGCTTATATTTTTTACATAACCGGAAAGTTTGTATTTATTTTGACTTGAATATTTATTTTCTTTTCCAATTCTTATTGTTTCGATACCAGTCTTTTTTAATTTTGTTTTTTCAGAATAATAAACCGGTTTGGGTTTTTCTTTAAAAGCAGTTTCTGTTTTTTCTTTTGTAAAAAAATCAATGGGCAGGCTATCATATATAAAACTATTTTGAGTAAGAATAATCTTATTATATGAAGAGATATAAAAGTTAATATCTGTTTTTTTAAAAATATCATTTAAAATAAACGCTAAACTTTTTTGGTTATAATTACCTGAGATAAGGTCAGTGTCTAGCCAATCTTCAATAAAATAAAAGTGATATTTTGTTTGAGATTCAATTTTTTTGATTGCTTCTAATTTAGTAATATTATTAAAATGAATTGATATCTTACCATCTTCTTTCTGGCTGTAAACCAGACTAATACTAAATAATAAAAAGGTAAATAAAAGATTTCTCATTAATTAGTTAAATTATAAGTATTAGAATTACTTAGTTTGGAGGATAGTTGTTTAGCAAAAGAATCGTAATTAGTTTGATACATAATTTTATTCTTACTGTAAAAAGACTGAATTTCTTTTTTTTGTTTTGGAAATATTTTAATCCAATCTTTTTTTGAGTGGATTAAATAATAGTTTTCATTGGTAAAGCAGTAATACTGATTGTCACTTTTAAAGGTGTAATACAAATATTCTTTATTAATGATCTTTCTTGCTTTCTTTTTGTTTTTCTTATAAAGTATGAGGTTAGAGTTTTTGGATAAAATTTCATAAATACCATTTAATTCTTCGTTGGAATTGATAGTTATTTTATTAGATAGTTTTATAAATTCACTTCCGTTTAAGTTAAAATCACCAAGTTTACTGTTTAAAAGTTTTAAAATATTATCACCAGAGTTTGTAATAAGATTGACAATTATCTGATCTTCAAAAAGATCATACTTCATTTTGATATTGTAATAAGGCTGATCATCATAAATAATATCACCATCCATAAATTCAGAAGTTTTATAAAACTTATGGTTATTGTTTTCCATTCTGTACTTTTCCTCATATCTTAATCCGTTAAACAACCCTGTGTTTTCAATACCAATTTGTTTATCAAACCATAAGTAATCATTTTTTAAAGAAGTTTTGTTCTGACTAAATGTGAAGTTTATTGAAAAGTTTAGCAACAGGAGTAATACGAAATAACGGAATTTCATTAGATTTTTTTAGTATGAGAAAATAGAAGTCAAATCTATAAAAAAGAATTGTTTTTGAAGCCGTATTTTAGTATTA
>JAOZTG010000070.1 GCA_029939235.1 Flavobacteriaceae bacterium | reverse complement strand
ATTATTCTTACCCCCTTCCCCTTTGTTTTCCTCATGTTCATTGTGACCTAAATCTTTAGGTGTCGTTCACATGTAAGTAAGTTGATTACGATATAATTGGTAGGTTTAATCAAAAATATTCAAATGCAGGTAAGAAATATTTAACGCCTAAATTCACTTAACAATATTGCCGTTGCCGTTGCCACATTTAAACTTTCGGTTTTTTGCACTTTGCCAAAAGGAGGAATTGTAATTGGTTTAGTAATTAATTTTTGAATTTCGTTACTAATTCCATTTGCCTCATTGCCCATAACAAGTATTGCATTCTCAGGCAAAGTTGTTTGATAAACATTTTCACCATCGAGCAAAGCACCGTAAATAGGTCTTTTTTCAGTTTTAAGAAATTGCATTAAATCAGTAGAAACAATAGAAATTCTTGAAAGTGAACCCATACTTGCCTGTACAACCTTTGGATTATAACAATCAACTGTATTCAATGAACAAACTAATTGATCAACCCCAAACCAGTCACAAAGTCGGATGATAGTTCCTAAATTACCCGGATCATTGATTTCATCTAAAACCAAAGTAATTCCGGCAGTTACAATTTCTGATTTTGCAGGAATTTCAAAAATGGCAAAAACCTGATTAGGATTGGTAAACTCACTAATACTTTTTAATTCTTTTTCGGTTATAATTTGAAGATCTTCTAAATAAAATCTATTTGAATAAGTATCTGTTCCGTACATAGAATGAAGGATAAGATCAGAGTTTAATAGCTCTTCCACAACCTTCACCCCTTCAGCAATAAACAATTCAGTCTGCCATCTAAACTTTTTTTTCTTTAAACTGTTTATTAATTTAACTTGATTTTTGCTTAGCATCTAAATAGTGTTACTTTTGAATTAGATTTAAAATATTGCTGAATTGTCCCGAATTTTTACAAAAATACTATTCTTTACGTTAATATTTGCGATAATAAACTCATGCAACACTATTAAATATGTGCCGGATGGAGAAAATATACTTATTGAAAACAAAATACTTGTTAATGAAAAAAAGGATAGAAAAGCAGATCTTGATAAATATTTAGTCCAAAAAGCTCATCAAACCCTTATCGGAATTCCATTATCTTTACATTTTTATAATCTGGGAAATCCTGAATTTGCAAAAACATTTGAAGAATGGATGGTCAACCACCCTAAGAAAACCAAAAGGTATGACAATATTTTTTCGAACAAACAAACCAGGATTATATACAATTCAAATAAAGGATTTAACAACTGGTTTTTAAATAAAGGTCAGGCTCCTATACTTTATGATGAGAAAAAAACCTTCAAAACAATGAAATCATTGAAGAATTATTATATATCAAATGGTTTTTTTGAGGCAGAAGTTACATTTAATAGTAAAAATCCAAAAGAAAAAGAAATAGCAATTGATTATAATATTAAAACAAACAAACAGTATTATATTGATTCTTTAACAACCGAAATTGAGTCTGGCGCTTTAGATTCTATCTACAAGTTAAAAAAGGATCTGTCCATCATAAAAAAAGGAAATCCATTTGTTTTTACCGATTTTGAAAATGAAGAAAAACGTTTGATTGCTCTTTTTCGAAATTCTGGTATTTATCAATTTAGAAGTAACAGCATGGGTTTTTGGACTGATTCTATCCAGGGAGATTATAAAAAAGATGTTTTGCTTAAAATTCCGGATTTAATTGTTGAAGTGGAGGATAGCGTTTATAAAAAACCATACAAGGTTCAAAATATTTCAAAAATTAATATTTACACTGATTTTAGCATTAAAAACCGGGGTAAAAAATTCAAAGATTCTGTCAAATACCATGGTTATAATTTTTATAGTTATGGAAAAATGAAATTTAAACCAAAACATTTAGTGAATTCTATTTTTATAACTCCCGATAATTATTTTAAAGATGCCGAAAGGACCTTAACTAGGAATCATTTGCGAAATTTAAAAACATTTTCTGCTGTCGAATTAAATTATACTGAAAATGATGACGAAACTTTAACAACAGATATTTATCTGACTCCTCAAAAAAAATATTCAATAGCATTTGATTTAGATGCAACCACTTCAAACATAAAACCATTTGGTATTCTTGGTAAAACCTCTGTTATTGGGAAAAACATGTTCAAAGGTTCTGAAATTATACAACTTTCATTTCAGGGTTCCTTTTTGAATGCTGTTGATGCTGCTGATAATAGTTCTTCATTTTTTAACGCATGGGAATTATTATCAAGTGCATCTATAAAATTTCCAAGAATTATATTTCCATTTAATACATCCTCTATTATTCCTAAACACATGACGCCACATACCAATATAGATTTAGGTGTGAGCTTTCAAAAGAATATAGGTTTAGACAGACAAAATATCACTGGTGGGATAGGCTATACCTGGAAAAGCTCTAAAACAACGGGGCATAGATTTGATCTTTTTAATTTACAATTTATTGAAAATAAGAATATTGATAATTATTTTGAGATATATTACTCTGAATATGAAAAATTAAATGACGTTTATATGGATCATGATCTTGGAGGTGGAGATCCATTGCCGGAAGATAATGAATCCATTGAGGAATTTGTTGCTTTTGTATTGAATCCTGCAAATGATTTTGAAAATAAATATCCTGAGGATTATGATACGGTTTCCGATGTAGATGAACGATTCAATATTTTAACAGAAGATGTGATGGTACCTGTTATTGCATATTCATTTGTTTATAATTCAAGAAAAAATATAGATGACAATAATTTTTCTTATTTTACATCAAGATTTGTTTCCTCCGGTGCTTTATCAACGTTAGTAGCTCCAAATGAAAATGAGGAAGGACAAAAATTAATGTTTGGCCTGCCAATAGCGCAATTTTTTAAAGTTGAGTTTGAATATAAAAAATACTGGGAATTGAAAAAAGATAATATTTTGGTTTTTAGAAGTTTTGTGGGAGCGGCTTTCCCTTACGGGAATTCTACAAATGTTCCATTTAGCAGAAGTTATAGTGCAGGTGGTAGTAATGAGATTAGAGCCTGGCGTACCTTTGATTTGGGTCCCGGTGGTGAATTGACTAATCTTGAATACAATGTTTCAACATTTAAAATGGTAAGTAACCTCGAGTACAGGTTTAAAGTCACAAGTAAAATTTACAGTGCACTATTTATTGATGCAGGAAATATATGGGATATTACTGATTCTAATTTAGTTTCAGAAGAAGGTAAATTAACAAGCTTTAGTTCACTTAAATACACAGCTGTAGGCACAGGAATTGGTTTGCGCTATAATTTTGGTTTTTTAGTTTTTAGATTCGATACCGGTTTTAAAACATATGAACCATATCTTCCCGAAGGGCATAGATGGTTTGTAAATTACAATTTTGGTAATGCAGTTTATAATATTGGTATCAATTACCCTTTCTAATTCGTAATATTTCGTATTTTTGTTCATTCATTTTTTTATCTAAAATATATAATATGTCAAACACGATTAAACCAGGTGTAGCTTCAGGCGATACTGTTCAGGAAATTTTTAAACTAGCAAAAGAAAAAAACTTTGCTTTACCAGCTGCAAATGTTATTGGTTCAAGTACAATAAATGCAATTCTGGAAACGGCTAAAGAATTAAATGCCCCTGTTATTATACAATTTTCAAACGGAGGAGCTCATTTTAATGCGGGAAAAGGACTAAGTAATGAAAATCAAAAAGCCGCTGTTGCAGGTGCTGTTGCAGGTGCAAAACACGTACATACCATGGCAAAAGAATATGGTATTCCGGTAATCATGCATACAGATCATTGTGCAAAGAAATTATTGCCTTGGATCGATGGCCTTTTAGATGCCGGGGAAGAATTTTATAAAGAAAATGGAGTTCCTTTATATAGTTCTCATATGCTTGATCTTTCTGAAGAATCTATAGAAGAGAATATTGAAATTTCAAAAAAATATTTAGAGCGCATGAGTAAAATGGGAATGACCCTTGAAATTGAATTAGGAATTACAGGTGGTGAAGAAGACGGTGTTGATAATTCAGATGTTGATGTTTCTAAATTATATACCCAGCCGGAAGAAGTTGCCTATGCATATGAAGAATTATTAAAAGTGAGTGATAAATTTACAATTGCTGCGTCTTTTGGTAATGTACATGGCGTTTATAAGCCTGGTAATGTAAAATTAACTCCAAAAATATTAGATAATTCTCAAAAGTTTATTGAAGAGAAATACAATACAGATAAGAATCCTGTTGATTTTGTTTTTCACGGTGGTTCAGGATCTACTTTAGATGAGATTAGAGAAGCTATTGGTTACGGTGTTATTAAAATGAACATTGATACCGATCTGCAATATGCTTATATGGAGGGTGTCAGAGATTATATGGCCGGAAATGCTGATTATTTACAAGGTCAGATAGGTAATCCTGATGGGAAAGATGCTCCTAACAAGAAGCATTATGACCCTAGAAAATGGGTTCGTGAAGGTGAACTTACTTTTAAAGCAAGGTTAAAACAAGCTTTTGAAGATTTGAATAATATTGATACCTTATAGTGTCTTAAATGTCAATATGGAGAATTAATTTATGATTGATTCTCCATATTTTTTATATATTGCCACACTATTTCAAAGCTTAAAAATATGGCTGTTGTTGAAAATGACCTTATAAATGATGAAAATATGAGTTTTTGGTTTAAAAGAAAAGATAAAGGTATTCAAACACCTACCGAAGATAAAAAAGATATTCCCAAAGGATTATGGTATAAAACTCCCAGTGGAAAAATAATAGATTCTGATGATCTAAAAGCACATTTATATGTGAGCCCTGAAGATGGATATCATGTGCGTATTGGAAGTGCAGAATATTTTGAAATTTTATTTGATGACAATAAATTCAAAGAATTGGATGCAAAACTCACATCCAAAGATCCTTTAAAATTTACAGATACCAAAAAATATACCGATCGCTTAAAAGAAGCAAAGAAAAAAACCAATTTAAATGATGCTGTTAGAACTGCAGTAGGAAAATCGCTGGGCAAAGATCTGGTTATTGCTGCAATGGATTTTAGTTTTATTGGTGGTTCCATGGGAAGCGTTGTAGGAGAAAAAATTGCACGAGCCATCAGTTATTCCATTAAGAAAAAAATACCATTTTTAATGATCTCCAAATCAGGTGGTGCAAGAATGCAGGAGGCTTCACTGGCACTAATGCAATTAGTAAAAACATCTGTAAAACTGGCAGAACTGGCAGAGGCAAAAATACCGTATATATCTTTAAGTACCGATCCTACTACCGGAGGTACAACTGCCTCATATGCAATGCTTGGTGATATTAATATAGCTGAACCAAATGCCTTGGTTGCTTTTGCCGGACCACGTGTTGTAAAAGATACAACAGGTAAAGATCTACCTGAAGGATTTCAAAGGTCAGAATTTTTACTGGAACATGGGTTTTTAGACAAAATCATCGAAAGAAAAGATCTTAAAGAACAAATTAATTTGTATATTGATTTGATTCAAAATATACCTATCAGGAAATAGGATGTCTGAAATAAAGTAAAACTCCAAATATGAAAATATTTGGAGTTTTTTTATGAAAGATTCTTTAGAGATGGGAAAATAATGAACTAGTCAAAGTATCCCTTTCTCTTTGCAAAACAAGATCAATTCTTCTTTATTACTACACTTGGCTTTTTTCATAATGTTTTTTCTCAATACCACAATTGTCTGTTCATTTATACTTAATATTTCAGCAATTTCTATATTGGTAAGACCTTTTTCAATTTGTATAATAATGCCGGTTTCCCTTTTTGTAAAAAAGTTTTGATAGGCATTGTAGACCTGCTGTTCAAAAAAATCTTTCATCAAATACCTGTTTTTAATTTCTGAGTTTCAAAAAAAAATGCACCCCTATTTTCAATGTTTATTAATTCAGGGGAAAGGAGTTCATTGAAAATAACCATGGGGTGCTACTATATTTTTAGTTTCTCATATCCATTACAAATATAAAGGGTATATTTGGTTATATAATATAGTCACATTGTAATGAGATTACTTTTTTTATTCTTATTTATTAGCCTTGGTAGCTACTCTCAAAAAATTATCATCGATGATCTGGGTGATGTAAATAGTGTTGGTTTAGATAGTATCCATAATGAGTTATTATTATTTTATGATGGATATTATGAAAAATTAAACCTTACAACTTTTGAGAAAGAACGATTTAAACTTTATGGTGTTAATCCATTTGATCGTACTAATTTTTTAGTTGTAGACAGCTTACAATATTTTGTGTCTGAAGGAGGAGGACTAGTGTATCAAATTAAGAATGATACGATCAAAAGAATTGACAACTCGTTTGATCATAGAATGCAAACCGGGTCAACTCTCTTTAGTCATAATTCTAAAATATATAAGTATGGAGGCTATGGATTTTGGTCTGTCCGCAATTTTTTTATCTATTTTGATAAGTTAACAAAAGAGTGGGAAATTGATGAATTAATCAGCTCAAAGGAAATTCCACAAGGTACTTATGGAGGTTTTGATATTCAAACCAACAATGAAATCTATCTTTTTGATGGATTTAAAATTGATCCTTTTAAAAGACTGGAAAGAATATTAAATGATGAAGTTTGGAAGTATAATTTTAAAAGCCACGAGTGGAAATATCTTGGGAAAAATGCACCTATTGAAAAGGGTGTAAAAATAAAATATAAAAACAAACTGTTAAATGCAGGACTTAGCAATATAGCTGAAATAGATGTGACAGGTAATAAAATTACTTTCTACGAACATAATTTAATCAGTCCTAAATTATCTTCGGATTTTGATTCTTTTTACTTCAATAACAAGTTTTACTGTTTTATAAAAAAAAGAGGAAAAGTATCTCTTAAGCTTATGGAAGAAAAAGATTTTTTTGGCAGGAAAATCTCAACCAGTATCTTTTATAAGAATTATACCTATTTAGCTTATCTAATTCTAGTTTATTTTTTGATACCGTTAATCGTTTTAATTTTGCTATGGTATGGAATCAAACATCATAAAAAAAATTCAAAGATCGTACTGTTAGAAAATGGACTTCGATTTAAAAACAAGTTTACTGAATTTGATGCTGAATCCATGAAAATTATTAAAACCTTATTATCCGAAGAAGAAGTTTATTCCAATAAAATATTAAAAATTGTAGAAAAGGAGCAATATAGTCCGGCTCATAATGAGAGAATAAAAGTCCAAAAATTAAATGACATCAATTTAAAAATAAAAGCTCTTTTAGGAATTAACGAAGAGATCATTCAATCCGTCAAATCCAAACTAGACAAAAGAATAAAGATCTATATGATAAGCAGGGAATATTTTAACGCAAAACGGTAATTCGTTCATTCAGAATAAGTAAAATAATTTTTTTTACAAAATAGAATTGTTAATTGAGTTTAAGTGCCAGATCTGGTTTATTGGTAATAATTCCATCAATATTTAAATCAATAAGTTTTTTCATTTCACCCTCTTTATTTACCGTCCATTTAAACACTTCAATTCCATTATTATGAGCAATAGTGACAAATTCCTCTGTTAAACGAGTATCATAGCCTACACCTATAGCATTTGCATTAATGGCTTTTACAAAATCCAAAGTCTTTATATTTGCATAGTTTTTTAAAAGCAAGGTTTTGACCTCAGGGTTTAGTTTTTTAATATTTACAAGAGATTTGTCATTAAACGCAAAAATAATCACCTCTTCAACCATATCTAATTCTCTAATCAGCTTGTCTACTTCATTTACAATTCCATCTGTTTTTAATTCAACACATACTTTTATTTTGCCTTTTGCAAGTTGAAGGGCTTCTTCTAGCGTAGGTATTTTTTCATCAGGAAACTGAGCATCAAATTTTTTAGAATAACCTACTTTAACTCCCAATATTTCACTGTAATCTAATTCCCTGATTTTTCCTGTTTTATTGTTAGAAGAAGTTCTGTTAACTGTATTATCATGAATAACTACTAAAATACCATCTTTTGTTTGATGCACATCCAATTCAAAATAATCTGCACCGATTTCAATTGCTTTTTGAAAAGCAATCAATGTGTTTTCAGGTGCAATATCTGAAAAACCACGATGTGCAATAATTTTGGTCTGGGCTTGATTTGAAACTGAAAACAAAATCAATAATACGGTTATAATAATTTTATATTTCATGGTATTTTATTCGGTTACTATAAAAGAGGTTTTTAATTTTGTGTTTGAATCTCCTCCAACCCATACATTAAAATTTCCGGGTTCTACTTCCCATTTTTTATTAATCGTGTAAAACTGGAGTGTTTCTTTATTTAAAGTAAAAGATACTGTTTTTGTCTCTCCTTTTTTAAGGAATATTTTTTCAAATCCTTTTAATTCTTTAACAGGACGAGTAAGACTTCCTACCAGATCTCTAATATATAACTGCACCACTTCTTCTCCGTCATATTTACCGGTATTGCTAACTTCAACTGTAACTTTTATTTCTCCATTTTTTGAAATTTTGGTTTTATTCAATTTCAAATTTTCATATTGGAATGTAGTATAACTCAATCCGTAGCCAAAAGGGTATAGAGCTGTATTTGGAGAATCGGTATATCCTGCATAGGTTACATGAATCGGACTGGATGGACGTCCTGTGTTTTTATGGTTATAATATAACGGTTCCTGACCAACATGGTAAGGAAATGAAACAGGTAATTTACCTGATGGATTGTAATCACCAAACAGCACATCTGCAATTGCATTCCCCGATTGGGATCCTAAATGCCAGCATTCTAAAATGGTTGGAACATTTTCTGCTGCCCAAGTAATATCCATTGGCCTACCGTTCATCAAAACAATGATCACATTCTTATTTACTTTGTAAACCTCTTCTAACAATTCTTGTTGTACTCCTGACAAACCAATGGAAACCTGACTTCTGCCTTCACCAGATTGAAAAGCACTTTCCCCTATAGCCAAAATAACGACTTCCGCTTTTTTAGCTGCATTCACTGCTGCCGGAATATCTGATCTATCCGTAGTATTAAAAGTTAAAGGTAAAAGAAACTGATTTTCCCCTTCTTTAATCTTTGAAGTAACCAGGTCACCACCTTTTTGATAGGTTATTTTTGTGTTTGGCCCTACTGTATTCTTTATTCCTTCTAAAAGAGATACTGCTGAATTTTTAACTCCCTGAGCTCTCCAGTTACCAATAGGCGTATCCTTATCATCAGCAAATGGTCCGATAACAGCAATACTTTTAATATTCTTATTTAATGGTAATAAACTGTTTTGATTTTTAAGTAATACGATTGATCTTTTAGCTACTTCACGAGCAATAGCCTGATTTTTTTCAGAATAAATCTCATTTTTTTCTCGCTCTTCATTACAATATTTATAAGGATCTTCAAAAAGACCCATTCTAAATTTAACTCTTAAAATTCGTTTTACTGCATCATCAATCAATTTTATATCAACTTTTTCGTTTTTTACTAATTGTTCTAAACTAGATTCGTAAGCATAGGATTCCATATCCATATCACTACCTGCGTTTGCTGCTATTTCAGCGGCTTGCAATTTATCTTTTGCATAACCATGAGCAATCATTTCTCCAATAGATCCCCAGTCTGAAACTACAAAACCATCCCATTTCCAACCTTCTTTCAATATTGTTCTTTGCAATTCTTTATGCCCGGTTGCCGGAATACCATCAATTTCATTAAAAGCATTCATAAAAGTTGCTACTCCTGCATCAGCAGCAGCTTTAAATGGAGGCAAAATGGTATTGTGTAATTCAAATTCACCAATATTAACCGTATTATAATCTTTTCCGGCCTCACCAAAACCATAACCGGCAAAATGTTTGGCACATGCAGCGATGGTATTCTCTTTAGCTAAATCATCACCCTGAAACCCCTGTACTCTGGCAACTCCAATTTTAGAAGCAAGAAAAGGATCTTCACCTGAACCTTCCATAATGCGACCCCAACGTGCATCACGGGATACGTCAAGCATCGGAGCAAAAGTCCAGTGTATTCCGGCAGCAGAGGCCTCACTTGCGGCAACAGCTGCTGATTTTTTTATTATTTCCAGATCCCAGCTGGCACTTTCACCTAAGGGTGTTGGAAAAATTGTTTTATACCCATGAATAACATCATAACCAAAAATAAGAGGGATCTTTAAACGTGAATTTTCCATCACAAGTTTTTGTGCTTCGCGTGTGGCTTTAACAGATAATACGTTCAGCATAGAACCAACACCTCCATTTTTTATTTTTTCAGCCTTTTCCTTAGCACCAATATCAGATGGTGGACCTGTTAGATCCCAGCTACTGGCATATTGATTCATCTGACCAACTTTTTCGTATAAGGTCATCATGGATAAAACAGAATCTACTTTTTGCTCAATGGTTTTATTCATTTTTCTATTAGAATTATTTTTTTGCTGGGCATTACAATTTGTATGGATCAGAAATAAAATTGCTATTGCTATAAATATAGTTTGGTTTTTCATAACTTGATTTTTAAAAAGAGAGCTCAATATATACCGGTAAATGATCTGAAGGATATTTTAAATCTTTTGAATCACTTAATACGGCATGTTTTAGAACTTTGATTTTGTTATTTTTTGAAATAAATATATAATCAATTAATTTGGTTACGGGTTTATTAAATTGAAATGCATTGAAAGTTCCTGTGGGCCCAAATGATTTTTCAATGGAAATTTCTCTGGTGTCATTTAGCACAGTTTTTAGCTTTAAAATAGGTTTGGTTTCAGGTTCTGTATTCAGATCTCCCATAAAAACCAATGGGTAATTATTAGTATTTATTTCTTTTATCTTTTTCAATATCAAAACCACACTTTGCTCTCTTGCTTTTACCCCAATATGATCTAAATGTGTATTGATAATCCAAAATTTATTCTTTGTTTTCTTGTCTTTAAACAAGCCATAAGTGCAAATTCTTGGATAGGCTGCATCCCAACCTTTTGAAGGTTTTTCTGGAGTTGTAGATAACCAAAATGTGTTTTCTTCTATGACTTCAAACTTATCACGATTATAAAAAATAGCCGAGTATTCCCCCTTACCATCTGCATCTCTGCTTTTTCCAATAAAATTATGATTAGGTAATTTCGAATCAATATATGATATTTGAAAAGGTAAACTTTCCTGTGTTCCAATAAAATCAGGATTGTAAAATTTAATTTGAGAAGCCAGAAAATCTTTACGAAATTCCCATGAATTTTTACCATCATCTGCCAAACCATATCTAACATTATAGGTCATTACAGAAATATTTTGAGCATTTACATAACCCAATATCATTGAAAATAATATCGCTACAAGTGTATTTTTATTCATTTTTTATTGGTCTTAATTGATAAACTCTTACGTAATCTACAATCATGGCTTGTGGCCAAATATTTCCATCCACTCCTTCTATTCCGCCCCAGGCACCTCCAACGGCAAAATTCATGATAAAATAATAAGATTGCGTAAAAGGCCAATTGTCAGAGTTTTTATTGGAAGGAGAATAGGTGTTTGTAATATTTGTGATATCATCTATATAAAACTGTATTTTATCCTTTGTCCATATTATACCATAATTGTGAAAATTCTCTTCAGCAGTATCCAAATTAATGGTAGCATGAAAATCTGTATTGCCATATTGGTACTGGGTATGTATATTTGAATGTGTTGTGTTTGGCAGATATCCAACATATTCCATGATATCAATTTCACCACATTTTGGCCAACCAACCTGATCAATATTAGATCCTAACATCCATAGGGCAGGCCAGGTTCCTTTTCCATTTGGCATTTTTGCTCTAAATTCAAATCGGCCATAACTGAATTCTTTTTTCTTTTGGCTTGATAACCTGGTTGATGTATAACCATCAAAATTATTATCTCCTGTTTTTGTTGCAATAATGTGTAGCAAGCCATTTTCAACTTTATAATTATCCGGGCTTTCTACATATTTTTGCCATTCATTATTTACTTTACCCGCTTCCCATAAAAGAAAAGACCAATTATCTTTATTAATGGTTGTCCCATCAAATTCATCAGACCATACCAATTGATATTCTGTTTGTGTTGTAGGAGGATCTTTATCTAGCGGAGTTTCATCTTCACTTTTACAGGAAAAATATGTAACTGAAACAATTGCCAGAAAAATAAATATTTTCTTTTTCAACATAATTATTTAATTTGATATACTCTTACATAATCTATTACCATTTGCTGCGGAAATACAGAATCATCTATTCCCTTTTTACCACCTAAACCACCACCAATGGCTATATTTAGTTTGAAATGAAAATTTTGATCAAAAGGCCATTCATCTGTGGTTTTATGTTCATTTTCAATATGGTTATAAACTACATCATCTAATAAAAAATCCATTTTTTCAGGAGTCCATTCAATGGAATAAATATGAAACTCATTATAAGGTTTGTCAATAAATATTTTTTTACCTCTTTGAGTGCCTATCATATGATTATATGCTTTGGTATGAATAGTTCCAAAAATTGAATCTTTTTCATAACCCACATGCTCCATAATATCTATTTCACCACATTTTGGCCACCCAACTTCCGCTTTATTCTCACCCAGCATCCATATTGCAGGCCATAAACCAACACCTTCTGGCAATTTCGCTTTCACCTCAATTTTTCCATAAGTCCATTCTGCAAGATCTTGTGTAGTTAAACTTGCGGATGTGTAATCTGCAGTTTCAATTTTAGGAATATAGTGCAGCCAGCTTTTATCTTTGAAACTTTCACTTCTAAAATCCTTATTAGCAATTCTTTCTTTATGTGCTTCAATTATTAAATATCCATTATCTACACGAACATTTTTTAAACTATCTGTATAATATTGTTTTTCATTATTTCTGATAAAACCTAATTCATACCCCCATTTTGTAGGATCCGGTTTACCGGTATAATCAAATTCATCTGTCCAAACAAGTTTATAATTATCCGCAATAATAGCTGCTTTCTTGTCCTCTTTACAGGAAAGCAATAAACTCAAATTAATCAAAATTATAAAATATAAAAATCTTCTAAGCATAATTCTTAGTATTGAAATTCAAATTATTAACCCTCAGCTTTTGGAATAGTCAAAAAACGATTTCCTTAAATCCGCAACGAGTTATTAAGAAAACGAGTTAAATAACTGTGCAAAAGTATTTTGCACAGCATTTAACCGCATGATTTTTTCACTTATTTTAGTGCTACCAAACAAAAAAAATAAAGGTAAAATCATGGGAATAAAAGTACAAAAATTAAGTGATTCAGTAAGTCCATTTGCAGGAATATCATTTGTAAATGCATTATTCAACCGGTCAGGACTAAGTAATCTCATTGATACCGAATTAGGGACGAGAGTTCAAACTACCGGTTACCAGTATAGCGAAATTATTAGAAATCTTTCTAATGTTTTTATCTCAGGAGGAGATTGTATTGAAGATATTAGCACTCATTTAAAAGATCATTTGGTATCCATCCCTACTAATCAAGTACCAAGTCCTGATACCATATTGCGTGGTATCAAGGAACTTTCAACGGACAATACACCGTTGATATCAACATCAGGTAATCTTTATGATTTCAATATAAACACCAAACTAAATAGTTTGAACATCAAGTCATTAATACTTACCAATGAATTAGAGTCAGGTAAATCGTATGATTTTGATTACGATAATCAAGTGTTGCCAAATAAGAAGTATGATGCAAAAAAAACCTATAAGAAGAATAAGGGCTATGTTCCTGGGGTTGCAACAATTGATGATAAGATTGTCTATTTAGAAAACAGAGATGGAAATGCCAATGTAAAATTTGAACAAGCATCAACATTAAGGCGAGCATATGAGTTATTGTTGACCGAACAAATCAAAGTAAATCGTTCAAGAATGGATGCAGGTTCCTATTCAAAAGAGATCATTGATGTCGTTGACAAGTACAGTAAGCTATTTTATATCAGAGCAAATAAGAGTGCAAATATGTTTGATCAGATAAGAAAAATAAACGATTGGCAAACTGTTGAGATTAACTATAAAAATTATGAAGTTGCCTCTATTTCATTTATCCAGTTCTACCAGGAAAGAAAGTATAGATTAGTTATCATGCGAGAGAAACAAGGTAACAACCAAGTAGATGCCTTTACACAGGATACTTTTAAATATCGATCAATACTAACAAATGATTGGGAAAGCACTGAAAAAGAAGTTATTGAATATTATAATCAAAGAGGAACAAGCGAAAAGATATTTGATGTGATGAATAATGATTTTGGATGGAAACATTTACCATTCTCTTTTCTGAATCAAAATGGAGCTTTTATGATCATAATGGCAATGATCAAGAATTTTTATAATTACGTCCTAAAAAAAGTATCCAGGATATTTACTGACATTAAGCCAACAACACGACTCAAACGGTTTGTTTTTAGATTTATAGCTGTTGCCGGAAAATGGAGATACCAAGGCAGGCAGTGGATACTTAAATTGTTTACAAATCGACCATATGAGCAGTTGAGAATTTAAAAATCAAAAAGAAATTACTATTCTTTAGGATTGGTATGTCAAAAAAACAACAAAGACATTTACTGTAACTTACTATGCTACTGCGTTATATAAAAACATAAAACTCAATAAATACAATTTTGGTTATGTAAATTAAAAATATTTGATTCGAAAAATGACAATTGAGATTATATAATGATGAGAAATTGATTAAATTAAAAAAGGAAGAGCCATTTTCCTAAAACCCATAATTAAAAATCATAAAAATAGATTGATTTTATTTTTGAAAGAAAAAAATTAATCTGATGCGGATATAAGGTATTAGATAAATAAGTGAAATTATAACTAAAAAGAATCAAAATACTTGAATAAGTTTTTACGAAAAAACACTATTTTTAAAACCTAATAAATCTTTAACAATATGAAAAGGACTCTGTCAAATT
>JAOZTG010000223.1:1314-4424 GCA_029939235.1 Flavobacteriaceae bacterium | reverse complement strand
CAATTCATAACTCATCATTCATAATTTTCTTACCCTCCAATAGTTGACATACTTTCAGAAACATTCTTGTCTTTTCTGTTTGCTTCTGCTACAAAACCATTTTTGGGTTTTTGCTGAACGGTATCGATAAATAATTTTGCAATCTCCTCATCACCTGCTCCTTTTCGGATAAAATCTCTTAAGTTAAAAACTCCATCATCAAATAAGCAATTCTTAAACATGCCAGTTGCTGTAATTCTAATTCGGTTACAATCATTGCAAATAGTACGGGTAAATGCAGGAATTATTCCAAAAGAACCTTTATAATTTTGAATCCTGAAGTTTTTGGAAGTAGATGATTTTTTATCAATCAATGGTCTAATATTTTTATAGGTCTTTTCTATTTCAGCATAGATCTTATCTAAATCCCAAACCTCATCTGTAACTCTTAATCCTTTTCCGTTAAACGGCATTTCTTCAATAAACCGAACCGCAATATCTTTATCTTTTGTCAGCTCAATAAAATCAATAATTTCATCGGTGTTTACCCCCGGTTGAATCACAACATTGAGTTTTAACTCTAGAATACTTGCTAATAATTTTTCAAAAGTAAGCCAGGTTTCTGCAAAAAGATCTCTTCGTGTAATTTGTTTGAATTTATCCGCTTTAAGCGTATCTAAACTTAAATTGATCTTTTTTATACCAATCTTTTCCAGTTCAGGGATATATTTAGAGATCAATGCACCATTGGTAGTAATATTGATCTGATCCAAATGATCATTAAAAGAAAGTGATTCTAAAAATTTTACAAAATCTTTTCTAACAAAAGGTTCCCCACCGGTAAGTCTTACCTTATTTACCCCTAATTCACTTAAAATACGGGTGATGCGATACATTTCTTTGTAGGTAAGTAATTCTTGCCTGTCAACAATATCGATTCCATGAGCAGGCATACAATACTGACAACGCAAATTACACCGGTCGGTTATCGCCAATCGTAAGTAAGAAATTTGCCTCCCAAATTTATCGGTTAACCTCTTCATTATAAATCCATCTAAATAAGTCGGCAAATTTACAAAATAAAAAAATAAGAGAAATATGATAAATGCTACTATTGTGGTAATTTATGCCTTACAGCATTATAGAAAAAAGCTCCCAAGCTACCGCACGATTGCAACGTGTGTTTATATTTCTTTAACAATAACTATATTTTCTATAAGTTCTTTTTCTCCTGAATAACCTACAGTCAAGTTATTCCCTTGCAGTATAACAGAAATTTTTATGACTCCAATGCAATTAGAGTGGACGAATCTATATTAACCCTATCAAAAAAAAATACTAGATGTAATATGTTAAACGCAACAAATGTTTTGATTAATGTCATTGTAAAAAGCTATCCTACCCTCGCCGCTGTATGAATCCCCCATTGCTGCCGATTGCTATCTGGCATTATAAAGGTGACTAAGTATCCTGCCAACACAATCGCCAAGGAATTCTTTTCTATTAAAACTAAACAGTGTTAATATTCTAAAACCTCAATTCTATTTCTATATAGTTTAATTTTCCCTTCATTTTCCAACTGTTTTAAAAGTCGGGAAACCACAACTCTTGAAGTATTTAGATCAATTGCAATTTCCTGGTGTGTAGTACTTAAAGTTGGACTACGCATTATTTTAACTTTATCAGTAATATATTTATATAAACGCTGATCCATTTTCATAAATGCCAGTGTATCAATAGATTCTAACATTTCGTTTAAACGAATTTCATAGCTGTCAATCACAAATCTTCTCCAAGAAGCATATTTGACCATCCATTCCTCTAATTTTTCAACCGGGATAAAAACAATTTCAGAAGGTTTCTCAGCAACTCCTCTCACCTTGCTTTTAGAGCTATTTAAACCACTACCAAAAGAAATAGTACAGGTATCTCCTCTTTCTAAAAAATAAAGAACAATTTCATCACCATTTATTGTCTCTCTGCTAATTTTTATTGCTCCTGTTAACATTAAGGGAATTCTATTAAAATTATCTCCAATATCCAATAATAGCTCATTCTCCCTAATTCTTTTATAAGTTCCGAACTCAATAATTTCATCGATCAGTTCGGGCTCAAAAACAACCTTATAAAATTCATTTAATTTTTCGCGCAAAATTTCCATAAATAGTAATTAATTATAGTGATAAAGGTATAACTAAATTAGAGTTTATTTGAAATATAGTCCATAATTATTTTTGTTGCACCTATATTGTTTGATATAAAATCTTTTGATATTTGTCCGTTTTGTTCCCGATAACTTACATCGTTAAGTAACTTTTGTAGCTCTAAATCAATCTCTTCCTGATCTTTAACAGCTTTACAAGATCCTAAAGCAACAAGGTCAACCGCTTCCTGAAATTTATTATAATTTGGGCCAATGATCAGGGGTAATCCAAATGTTGCAGGCTCTAATATATTGTGCAATCCTTCTTTACCAAAACCACCTCCAACATAAGCAACATCGGCATAATTATAAACTTTAGTTAAAATACCAATGGTATCTAAAATAAAAACCTGTGCATCATTATCTCTTTTTTTATCACTGAATTTTGTAGTGGTTTTAGTGATAGAATTTTGTAATTCTGTTATTTGCTGCTGATTTATATTGTGTGGTGCAATGATAAATTTTTCTTTTTCACTTGCGTGGAAATTTATATAATTAACCAAATAGACTTCTCCTTTAGGCCAGGTACTACCAGCTACCAGAGTGTATTTATTTTGCTTAAAATCGGCAATAAAATCTAAATTATTATCTTGCTTATTAATTTCATAAACCCTGTCAAATCGTGTATCTCCACTCATAGTCACATTTTTAAATCCTGTGCTTTCCAGCAGATCTTTAGATATTTTGTTTTGAACAAAAAAATGAGAAAAAGCATCTAATGATTTCCTCATCCAGGAGCCATAACTTTTAAAAAAGGATTGATCTTCTCTAAAAATACCCGAAATTAAAATGGTTTCGATTTTTTGTTTTTGGAGTTCTTTTAAAATATTTGGCCAAAATTCATACTTTACAATTACAGCCATTTTCGGGTGTACTATTTGCAAGAATTTTTTAGCATTTGATCTTGTGTCTAAGGGTAAATAAGTAA
>JAOZTG010000223.1:0-1214 GCA_029939235.1 Flavobacteriaceae bacterium | reverse complement strand
CTGCAAAAGTAAAAAATATAGTGAACTGCGAATAAATAATTTGTATTTTTGTTTTCCTGTTTTCCCCTAATATAAAACAGAAATTAAATCTGGAAGATTATGAAAAAAATTCAAATGGTTGACCTACAAAGTCAATATAAAAAATTACAACCTGAAATTGATCAGGCAATATTAGATGTAATTGGTTCTGCTGCTTTTATTAACGGACCAGAAGTCCATGAGTTTCAGGCAGATCTTGAAAAATATTTAGATGTAAAACATGTAATACCATGTGCCAATGGTACTGATGCTTTACAAATTGCCATGATGGGATTAGGTTTAGAGCAAGGTGATGAGGTAATTACTGCTGATTTTACCTTTGCAGCAACTGTCGAAGTAATCGCACTTTTAAAATTAACTCCGGTTTTGGTGGATGTGGAAGCCGATACTTTTAATATGAATATTGATGCTTTGAAAAAAGCCATTACTCCAAAAACAAAAGCGATCGTGCCTGTTCATTTATTCGGACAATGTGCTAATATGGAAGCCGTTTTAGAAGTTGCAAAAGAATATAATTTGTATGTGATTGAAGATACTGCTCAGGCAATTGGTGCCGACTATAAATTCAGCAATGGAAAAACTAAAAAAGCAGGAACCATTGGTGATATTGGAACAACTTCTTTTTTTCCTTCAAAAAATTTAGGCTGTTATGGTGACGGTGGTGCGATTTTTACAAATGACGATGAACTTGCTCATACCATTCGTGGAATGGTAAACCACGGTATGTATAAGCGTTATTATCATGATGTGGTTGGTGTAAATTCAAGACTGGACAGTGTTCAGGCAGCAGTTTTACGCTTAAAATTACCTCATTTGGATGCTTATTGTGATGCCAGAAGAAAAGCTGCAGAATATTATAATGAAGGTTTTTCAAAATCAGAAAAAATTACAACGCCGGTAACAAGTGATTTTTCAACACATGTATTTCACCAATATACTTTAAAGGTTAAAGGTGCAGATAGAAATGCCTTGCATCAGCATCTATTAGATAACAATATACCAAACGCAATTTATTATCCGGTGCCTTTACATTTACAAAAAGCTTACGCTGATACCAGGTATAAAGAAGAAGATTTTGTAGTAACCAATGAATTGATAGAAACTGTAATTTCATTACCAATGCATACAGAATTAGAGCATGAACAGCAGGATTTAATCATCCATACTATTTTAGA
>JAOZTG010000222.1 GCA_029939235.1 Flavobacteriaceae bacterium | reverse complement strand
CAGGTTATGATAAAACATAAATAGTTTTTCCTGTTCAGATGGTTCACCATTAGAAATAACCTTTTCTTTCTGGTCCTTATGTACCGGAACATATAAAATTTCTGCTATGTTTATTTGTATCATTAAGATCTCAAATCCTCACAGGAACACTTTTTACTCTTGACAACTAAAAATCACAAACCGCTAAAGATCACATTTTTTTTAAAATATATATCTTTGATAAAATGTATGGTAACTATAAATGAGGAACCAAAATAGCAGACCAACCTCCACCTGGAGCAAGTTTGATCACTATGGAAGTCTTTTTTGAAATAGTTCTTGTTTCTTTGATATAATCTCCTGCATATTTAATCACATTAAATCCATCTTTCATGATATCAGCTGTATATTCTTTATTATCAAGAAATGAAAAGTCAATGGTAAACTCTCTTGCTTTTTCATTTGTCATCCCTCCAATATACCAGTTATTTCCTCTTTTTCTGGCGATAAGCAGATATTCACCAACCTTTGCTTTTAAAACTTTTGTATCATCCCATTCTGTTGGAATTCTTGAAATAAATTCAGTAGATTCTAATTCTGCATAAAAATTAGATGGACTGTCAGCCAGCATTTGCAACGGACTTTCATAGATAATATATTGGGCAATTTGATGGGTACGGGTACCCATACTCATTGGGCGATCAAAGTTAATCGTAAAATCTTTTGGTTGTGCATTTAACATGGCACCAGGTGTGTAATCCATAGGGCCTGTAACCATTCGAATAAAAGGAATCGTTAAGTTATGAGTGGGTGTAATATCCTTACTCCACTTATTATTCTCCAGTCCTTTAACTCCTTCTCTTGTAATAACATTTGGATAGGCTCTTCGTAAACCAGATGGTTTGTATGCTCCGTGGAAATCAACAAGCATTTTTCGTTTTGCAGCTTCATCAGCAATCTTCCAATAGTAGTTCACGATGCTTTGATCATCACGTTGCATAAAATCAACTTTAATTCCTTTTACTCCCCATTTTTCAAACTGATCCATAGCAATCTCCAGTTGATCATCTAATGTTTTCCAGACTACCCAAAGAATAACACCAACATTTTTTTGTTTTCCATAGGCCATTATTTCTTCCATATTTATTTCCGGAACAATATGCATTAAGTCACCTAATTTGTACCATCCTTCATCAAGTATGATATATTCTAAACCAAATTTTGAAGCAAAATCAATAAAATATTTATAAGTTTCAGTATTTACTCCTGATTTAAAATCAACCCCATATACATTTAATGCGTTCCACCAGTCCCATGCTACCTTACCCGGTTTGATCCAGGATGTATCTTCAATTTGTTGTTTTTCTCCCAACTGATATACCAGCTGATTGGTTATAAGATCTCCATCCTCTTTGGCAATTGCTAAAATCCTCCATGGAAAATTTCTTTTTCCATTAACTTTTGCAATGTAGTTTGCTTTTTTAGTAACCGGTACATTTCTATCAGACATTGGATCCAGTTTGTCTTCCAAAGCATATTTTGGAAAAGTAGCATTCAATGAATTATTCTTTCCACTTAAAACCCACATACCAGGATAATTTTTTAAAGCACTTTCGGCTATAAGAACTTTCGGACCTTTTGTTTCAACCAAAACGGGTAAACTTGCCAGGCGTCCTGATGACATGGTGTCTAATCGCATATGTAAGTATTTTCTTTCGTTATGAGATTGAAAACGTCTCTCTTCCGGATAATATACAGAATTGCCTCCGACAAAATTAAAAGTTGCTTCCTCAGAAATAACCGTTATCATTTTATCCATCTTTGTAGAAAAGCGATAAGCAATACCATTGTTATATACTCTAAAAATAACAGCATAGTTCTTCTTTAATGAAATCGTTAATTCATTATAATTATCCTTAATAACTTTAAATTTTTCTTGTACAACCGGTATAATATTTTCATCAACAGATCTTTTGGAAATACTTGAAATATTGGGGTTAAGACCTAAAACCTGATCATTGAGCTTCATCGAGATTTGTGAAGGTTTGAGAATTGTTTCCCCATCAACCAGAACAGAATATTGTATCTGATCATCAATAGAAATCACCATTTTAATAGTTATATCTGGAGAAAGCAATTCATAATTTTTCTTGTTTTGTGCATTAGCAATTTTAGCAAAAAATAAAAATAATAAAAGTGTGGTTAATAAGATATGATGGATCTTTTTCATTGGTTGTTTATTTAAATGTTTCATTATTGATAAACTTAAAAATTATATTCTTTTCTTTCAAATGTATCCTATTCAGTTGGGTTTCAAATATAAATCTGTTAAATAATTTTGAAATATGTAAATACAGGAAAATGGTCACTATACCCACCCAAATGCCATTTGCCAATATAAGTTCGCTTAGGCGACCCCTTTCTTTTTCCTTTTAATTCCTGCAAAAAGTGATCGTCAAATATTTCAGCTGAAATAAATTTTAGTTGATCAGGACTTTTGTTTAACAGATTATCACTCATAATAATTTGATCAAATAGAAACCATTTGTTACTGTATCTAACAGATCCCTTTTTGTTTTGCTGCAAAGCCAACATTGGGTTAAAAAAGGCATCCGACATTAAAATATTCTTTATGCTATTACTATTCGGATCATCATTAAAATCACCCATGATGATGATCTTTGCTTTTTCGTTTTCCTTATAAATATCATTTATTATGTCGATAACCAGTTTTGCTGCCTGAACACGTTTATAATCAGAAGAATTAGCTCCATTATTTCTTGATGGCCAATGATTTACAATGATATAAACAGGTTTGCCGAATAATTTCCCATGTACAAGTAAAACATCTCTTGTATAATCCCTGTCTCCTGAATTATCAATTAACATCAATGGATAGTTATCAGAATAGATCAGTTCAAAATGCTTTTTTTGGTATAAAAAAGCAACATCAATACCTCGTTCATCCGGTGAATTATAATGTACAAAATCATATTGATGAGGTTTTAATTTTTCATCATTTATCAGGTCTTCCAGACAGGTATCATTTTCAACCTCAGCAACTCCAATAAAAACAGGAGGTAATTCAGATTGTTTTCTACCAATTTTAGAGATTACATTTGCTAAATTTTGAATCTTTCGGTTGTACCGATCTTCGCTCCACTGGAACTCACCATTTGGGGTATAATCTTCATCCAAAGTATATTCATCATGAGCTGTATCAAAAAGGTTTTCTAAATTGTAAAATGCAGCAGAAAATAATTTATGCATAAGTTATAATTTTACATCGAAAATAATAAAAAAAGGTTTGTAAATTTGCTCTATGATAGAAAAAAGAAATTCGAAACTTGAAAATGTTGTATTAATTGGTGTGATCACCTCACAACAAGATGAAGAAAAATCACAAGAGTATTTAGATGAACTGGAGTTTTTAGCTTTTACTGCCGGTGGAACCGTGAAAAAAAGATTTACCCAAAAGCTGGATTATCCAAATCCAAAAACGTTTATTGGTATCGGAAAATTAGATGAGGTAAAACAATATATTGATGATAATGGTATTGAAACGGTTATTTTTGATGATGAATTAAGTCCGGGGCAATTACGAAATATTGAAAAAATATTAGAAGAAAAAGTATTAGACAGAACCAATCTAATACTGGATATTTTTGCTCAAAGGGCTCAAACATCCTATGCCCGAACACAGGTGGAACTGGCGCAGTATCAATATTTATTACCTCGGTTGACCGGAATGTGGACACACCTTGAAAGACAAAGAGGTGGTATTGGAATGCGTGGACCCGGTGAAACGGAGATCGAAACAGATAGAAGGATCATACGTGATAAAATATCCTTATTAAAGAAGAAACTGGTAACCATTGACAAACAGATGG
Organism: Flavobacteriaceae bacterium; assembly: GCA_029939235.1. Taxonomy (GTDB): domain Bacteria; phylum Bacteroidota; class Bacteroidia; order Flavobacteriales; family Flavobacteriaceae; genus Lutimonas. The sequence goes on along the minus strand of JAOZTG010000222.1, from coordinate 565 downwards.
CTGTTCAGCGTAAGAACCGTGGAAAAATGGTGAGAGCAGCACTGGTAGGGTATACCAATGTTGGCAAGTCAACTTTGATGAATGTGATTAGTAAAAGTGATGTTTTTGCCGAAAATAAATTATTTGCAACTTTAGATACTACTGTTAGAAAAGTAGTGATCAGAAATATTCCTTTTTTACTTACTGATACCGTTGGTTTTATAAGAAAACTTCCTACACAGTTGGTTGAATCATTCAAATCAACCTTAGATGAGGTTCGTGAAGCGGATCTGTTGATACATGTGGTAGATATTTCTCATCCAAACTTTGAAGATCATATTGAGTCTGTAAACATGATCTTAAATGAAATTACTCCTGAAAATGAAAGACAAAGCAAACCAACATTGATGGTTTTTAACAAGATTGATAATTATACACATGAAACAATAGATGAAGATGATCTTGTTTCTGAAAGAACAAAATCACATTATACTTTAGAGGACTGGAAAAATACCTGGATGGCAAAAATGGGAGATCATTGTGTTTTTATTTCAGCATTGACCAAAGAAAATATGAATGAATTTAA
>JAOZTG010000221.1 GCA_029939235.1 Flavobacteriaceae bacterium | reverse complement strand
ATGTTTATGAAAGAAAAGGAGAGTTAGACAAGGCTACAGATCATGCCCTTATTTCCTTAAAACTTGGTAAAGAACTAAATGACAAAAAAGCTATCGCATTAGCATATAGTGATTTAAGTAATATTTTTTGGAAACAATCAAAATTTGAAAAAGGACTGGAATACGGGTTAAAATCTATAAAAATATTTGAAGAACGTGGGATAAAGGATCTGGACTATGATTTTACACTTTACGTTGTAGGAAATAATTATTTAGAATTAAAGAATTTTCAAAAAGCTATTCAATATTTCAATCGTTCAATTGACATGGGCGAGCAATATGGATTTTATAATAATTTGAGTGATGTTTATATTTCACAAGTGGATCTTTATACCTATCTCAGTAGGTTTATCCAAGCTGAAAAAGCAGGAGAGAATGCAATTAAGTACGCCGCATTATTAGATAATAATTTTATGCTTATGCGTTCGTATTTATCTATTGGAAAACTACAGGTTTCAGAACAGAAATTTATAGCTGCAATCTCCAGTCTTAAAAAATGTATTACAATCGCAACAGATAATTTTGGTGATGAATTTTATTTAAGTCAGGCATATCATACTCTAGGCAAAGCCTTTGCAGGAAATCACAATTATAGAGATGCTTATAACGCTTTTTCCGAATATGATCAATTAAAAAATGCGATTTTTACAGCTGATGCAGATCATAGAATATCATTGTTACAAACAGAATTCGAAGTTGCCCAAAAAGAAAATACAATTCTTGTACAGGAAAATCAGTTGAAGAAGCAAAAAAGCCAACAAACATTTATGATCATCATTGCTTTTTTATTACTGTCCATTATTTTACTGTTATTTATTACTTTTCAAAACAATCGAAAAAAAAATAAGCTACTCCAAAAACAAAATAAAGAAAAAGAATTTTTATTGAAGGAAATACATCATCGTGTTAAAAACAACTTAGGAATTGTATCTAGTCTGTTATCCTTACAAACCGCTCAAATAAAGGATCCAAAAGTGAAAGAGGAAATGGAAAAAAGTCAGAATAGGGTTTATTCAATGAGTATGATCCACCAAAAACTCTATCAAGGAAAAGATATTACTATCATTGAAATGAAAGATTATTTTAAGGAACTGGGAGATCATATTTCAAATTCTTTTGATGCAAACAATAAGGTTAGTATTATTTATGATATGAAAAATATGGAAATGGATGTTGATACTGCAGTTCCGCTGGGATTGATCGTTAATGAGTTGCTCACCAACGCATTTAAGTATGCCTTTTCCAATATAAAAAAAGGAACTATTATTATTAGTCTTGACCAATTAAGTAATCAGGTTTATAAATTAAAAATAGTAGATAATGGGGTGGGTCACAACAAGCAGGAAAACAACCAAAGTACAGGTTTTGGTACGCAACTCATCACTTTATTAACAAAACAATTAGATGGAGATCTAAAAAAAGTAACTAAAAACGGAACCACAATTTCTATTACATTTAATGCTTCAAAAGCAAACAAATAGAAATTCTTTTTGTTAAAAGGTTTGCAATCGATCCAATAATTTTCCTCTTAGAGCTTTACTTAACGGAATTGCTTTTTTCAAAACTACTACATGACTTCCAGCCACCTCATCAACATGAGATAGATTGACAATATAAGATCTATGAATTCTAAGGAACTGCTCTTTCGGTAATTTTTCACCAATATCTTTAAGCGTCATAACCAACAGACATTCTCTTGTTTTTGAGTAGATCTTACAGTAATTTCGATCCGCCTCAAAATAATAAATATCCTTGATCAAGATCTTGACCATTTTATCATTTCTTTTTACAAAAATGCTATCACTTAAAATATATGGTGAAGAACAATCATCTTCTTGAATTTGGTTCACATTATTCTCGTTCTTGATCCTACCAACCGTCAATTCAATAGCATGCTGTAGATCCAATTTTTTAAATGGCTTGGATATAAAGGCATAAGGATTGGTCTCTTTTGCCCTGTTAAAATGATTCTCATCCGTATTCGCTGTTAAATAAATGATTGGAATATGATTAGTTAATTGCATAAGTTTGGCTGTTTCTATTCCATCAAGTTCTCCTTTTAACTGAATATCCAGCAAAACAATATCAGGTTTATTCTGTTCCATGTGAATCAAAGCCTCTTCTCCACGTGGTACAATACCGGTAACTTCATACCCCAGATCGCTCAATTGTAAGGAAATATTTGCACCAATAATCATCTCATCTTCAACAATGAGGATTTTAACAGGATTATCCATTTTTAATTTGTTAGTAGTTAGTGGAATATACTAAATATTAATGAATTTTACAAAAAAATCATTCAAATGACTCTAATCAAAAAAGACATACGGACTATTGTATGAACTTAAATTCCATTTATTTCTTAAAAAACATTATTTTTGTTTCATATAATTGATCCCCACACTTATGAACTTAGACAAAGCGAAAGAAAATATTCAAAAAGCAGGATTTTTAGAAGTTGAAACTCCAAAGGACATGGATTTTGCAAAAGAAATTCTAAAATTAAAAAAAGAAAAAAATGCAGTTATTTTAGCGCATTATTATCAGGAACCTGCCATTCAGGATATTGCTGATTTTGTTGGTGACAGTCTACAATTATCTTACAAAGCTGCCGAAGTAGATGCGGATCTGATCGTTTTTGCAGGTGTACATTTTATGGCTGAAACCGCAAAAATTTTAAATCCACAAAAAAAAGTAGTTTTACCCGATTTGAATGCAGGATGCTCTCTGGCAGATTCTTGTCCGCCTGATGCTTTGCAAAAATTAAAAGACAAACATCCTGATCATATTGTAATTACTTATGTCAATACTTCGGCAGAAGTAAAAGCAATTAGTGATCTGTGCTGTACCTCTTCTAATGCCAAAAAAATTGTTGATTCTGTTCCTTTGGATCAGCCTATCATTTTTGCACCAGACCGTAATTTAGGTGCATGGATCAAAAAAGTAACAGGCAGAGATATGCTACTTTGGGATGGCGCATGTGTTGTTCATGAGGCTTTTTCCATTGATAAATTGATCAATACCCATAAAACATATCCTAATGCAAAAATTATTGCTCATCCGGAATCGGAAGATCATATTTTAAAAACTGCCGAATATATTGGCTCCACTTCCGGTTTGATCAACTATGCAAAAACCAACCCTGCTAAAGAATTTATTGTAGCAACGGAAGCTGGTATTTTACATGAAATGCAAAAGGAAGTTCCTAATAAAAAGTTGATTCCTGCCCCGGCAGTGGAAGATAATTCCTGTGCATGCAGTGAGTGCCCTTATATGAAAATGAATAACATGCAAAAATTGTATTTATGTATGAAATACGAATTGCCAGAGGTACATGTATCTGAAGATATTCAGAAAAAGGCATTGATACCAATCCAAAGAATGTTAGACATTTCTTCAAGGAAATAAAAGATATTAAACCCTAGGTTATCCAAATAATTTGGGTGAATCTAATAAATATAAATTGACCTAAAGTAGGTCAAGATCCCGCTTAGATGCTGAAACAAGTTCAGCACAGGAGCGGGATTGGTTCAACTTTCAGTTTTGTATAATTCCGCTAAAGCAGAATTCTCAAAACTGAGTTTCACTAAAATAATATGAGTATTTTTAATATTGACACTTTGATATTAGGTTCGGGAGTTGCCGGACTCACCATTGCAATTAAAGCTGCAAAAGCATTACCAGATAAAAAAATATTTGTGGTAACAAAAGCAGAAGCAAGTGAATCGAACACTAAATACGCTCAAGGCGGAATTGCTTCCGTTTGGAATAAGTTAGATTCTTTTAAGGATCATATCAATGATACGATGATTGCCGGAGATCATTTAAATGATCCGGAAATTGTAAAAACAGTTATTGAAGAAGCTCCAAAATGTATGAGACAGCTAATAAACTGGGGTGCTGATTTTGATCAGGCAAATGACGGTAATTTAGATCTTGGCAAAGAAGGAGGACATTCAGCAAACAGGATCTTGCATCATAAAGATATCACCGGATTTGAAGTTGAAAAAACCCTTTTAGAGCAGGTAGAATTATTAAAAAATATTACTCTTTTACCATTTCATTTTGCAATTGACCTGATCACCGATCACCATATTACCGGTAAAAAATACGATAAAAATGATATTAGTTGTTATGGGGCTTATATTTTAAATGAAAAAACAAAAAAGATTGACACCTATCTTGCAACCTCCATTGTTCTTGCTACAGGTGGTACTGGCCAGGCCTATGCAGCAACTACCAACCCGTTGGTTGCTACCGGAGATGGAATAGCCATGGCTTATCGTGCAAAAGCGAAAGTAGAAGATATGGAATTTGTACAATTTCATCCTACTTCTTTATACCAGCCCGGTGAGAGTCCGGCTTTTTTAATTTCAGAAGCGGTCAGAGGATTTGGTGCATATT
>JAOZTG010000069.1 GCA_029939235.1 Flavobacteriaceae bacterium | reverse complement strand
CAATTTGATTGATCAACCCTTTTTTTTCTAATTTAGATTCAAGTTTTTCTGATTTGATCTGATTTTTTTGGATGAGATTTTCTGTTTGAACTCGTTCCCATTCCGTACCGAAAAAACGTTTCATTACGTATACATTGATAAAATGTAGAATCAAAATAAATAACCAGCCAAATATTGCCCAAACAAACCAATCTATTTCTGGTCTGAAACCAATTACTTTATTCAATATAACAAAAAATGCAGAGCCTATTAAAAATAAAACAAAATGAAAATACAAACGTCTTTTTTGTTTTGTTCTGCTTCTAGCTTTTTCGTATAATTCGTGTTCTTGTTCAGTTTTCAAATTTTATATGTTTTTTCTTTCAATTAGAATTCTTAATAATAAATTAGAGTATTCGTATAGAATTATTCCATGTCTTTTACCCATTCCTTGATATAATCAGTAAAGTCTTCTGTGTCAGTAAATTCAGATTCTTTTTTGTTTCGTAAAAAAGAAGTATTATTTGATTTTTCATTATGCAAACTTCCTGAAGTATTTAAAAAGGCTTGTAAACTTTCTAGTAGTTTTGCATCTTCAATCTGTGTGATTTGTTTGATTAGGTTCAATTTAATTTGTAATGTATCCATAGTGTTTTGTTTTTATATTCAAATTTATAATCCATTTATTTAAATCCTTAGACGGATACTACTCCTTTAATATGTGGGTGAGGATTATAATCTACTAAATTAAAATCTTTATAGGTAAAATCAAAGATATTTTTCACATTTGGGTTAATTTCCATTTTAGGAAGTTCACGTGGCTCACGTGAAAGCTGTAAATTAATTTGCTCCATATGGTTATTATAAATATGAGCATCTCCAAAAGTGTGAATAAAATCACCGTATTCTAATCCGGTTACTTTGGCTATCATCATGGTTAACAGTGCATAAGAAGCAATATTAAAAGGAACTCCTAAAAAAATATCAGCACTTCGTTGATATAACTGACAGGATAATTTGCCATTACTTACATAAAACTGGAAAAAAGCATGGCATGGTGGTAATGCAGCTTTATTATTTGCAACATTTTCTGCAAAACTAACCGATGTGTCTGGCAGTACACTTGGGTTCCATGCTGAAATTAACATTCGTCTGCTATCTGGATTTGTTTTGATGGTTTCAATAAGTTCTTTGATCTGATCGATTTCATCACCATTCCAGTTTCTCCATTGGTAGCCATAAACAGGTCCGAGATCTCCGTTTTCATCTGCCCAGGAATCCCAGATCCTTACCCCATTTTCATTTAAATAAGCCGTATTGGTATCTCCTTTTAAAAACCATAATAGTTCATAAATAATTGACTTTAAGTGTAGTTTTTTTGTTGTTACCATCGGAAAACCTTTACTAAGGTCGAATCTCATTTGATAACCAAAAACACTTTTAGTTCCTGTTCCTGTTCTGTCCTCTTTGACAGTTCCATTATCAATTACATGTTGAATTAAATCTAAATATTGTTTCATTAGAATTTTTTTATGAATATTTAAGTTTTCAAAAATAGTTAAAACTATTTTCTCCTTTGAAGAATAATAAAAAATCTATAAACATTATTTGTTAATAATGTTTAGAATAAGATTGAAGTTGCTATATTTTTAAAATCATGGATAATGATTATCCCAAAATCATTCCCGCAATAGTAGCAGAAAGTAAGGAAGCCAGTGACCCACCCAACAGGGCTTTCATACCAAATTCTGACAAAACTTTTCTTTGTCCCGGAGCCAATGAACCTATACCACCTATTTGTATCCCGATGGAAGCAAAATTTGCAAAACCACAAAGCATATAAGTTGCCATAATTACCGATTTATTATAATGAAAATGTAAAGAGTTGGTGATATCCTTTAATTCGGCTAACTGTATATATCCAACAAATTCGCTTGCGGCAAGTTTTATTCCTAACAATTGCCCCATCATCATAATGTCTTGTTTTGCTACCCCGATCAACCACATTAATGGAGCAAAAACAGCACCTAATATAGTTTCCAGTGACAGATTATCATACATGGTATGACTGGCAATCCAGTCGTTTAAATGAGTTATAGATCCAATTTTTCCCAAAATTCCGTTAAGCATAGCAATCATAGCGACAAAAACCAACAACATGGCACCTACATTTACTGCAAGTTTAAGTCCCTCAGTTGTTCCGTTTGCTATGGCATCTAAAATATTTGATCCGGCTTTATCCTGGGTAATTTCAATATCACTATTGAAATCTTCTGTTTGCGGAAAAAGAATTTTTGAAATAACGATAGCACCTGGTGCAGCCATGACAGATGCAGCTAAAAGATGTTTTGCATAAACCAGACGCATAGCAGGATCGTCACCACCTAAAAAGCCAATATATGCAGCCAATACTCCTCCGGCAACGGTGGCCATACCACCTATCATCACTAAAAGAATTTCAGATTTATTCATTTTCTCTAAATAGGCCTTGATCATTAGTGGAGCTTCTGTTTGGCCTAAAAAGATATTCCCAGCAACTGATAGGCCTTCAGCACCTGAAATATTCAGTAACTTGGTCAATACCCAGGCAAGTCCTTTTACAATTACCTGAATTACACCTAAGTAAAACAATAAGGATGTTAGTGCCGAAAAGAAAATAATCGTTGGTAATATTTGAAACACAAATATAAAACCATAAGAACTGATGTCCATTAATCCTCCAAATAAAAATTCACTACCTGCTCGCGTATAATCTAATATGGAAATAAAAACTTCACCAACAAACTCGAATATTGATCTAACAAATGGCACTTTTAAAACTCCAAAGGCGAGTATTAATTGAGCAGATAATCCTATTCCAACTGTTTTCCAATTGATTTTTTTTCTGTTGGAACTAAAAATGTAGGCGATGGTTAGTAATACTAACATTCCTAATACTCCTTTCCAAAGAGTTGTGACAGAAAAACCTTGATTTGGAATTATTTGATTGGTTGTTTCCTGAGCCTGAGTTGTAATAAAAGAAAAGAAAAGAATTACAGTTAGTAGTAATTTTTGCATATTTTAAAGTTATTTTTTTTCTCGTTTTGAAATTTCATCTCTTAATTTTGCTGCGAGTTCGTAATCTTCATTATCAACAGCTTGATCGAGTAACTTATGAAGGTCTTCTTTAGATTCATTGGAGAAAGAAGAAGTTTCTTCCATAATATCGGTTACCAGATCTTCCATTTTGAATTTTGATTTTGCCAACTTAGATTCATCTTTTATTTTTAAAATGATTCCAGCCTTGTCTAAAATATTTTCAAATGTGAAAATTGGTGCATTAAATCTTGTTGCCAAAGCTATTGCATCAGAAGTTCTTGCATCAATAATCTCTTCCTCTTTATCAAGTTCGCAAATGAGACTGGAATAAAAAACACCATCCACCAGCTTATGTATAATTACTTGTTTTACTATGATATTAAACCTATCTGCAAAACTTTTAAAAAGATCATGTGTTAATGGTCGGGGAGGTTTGATCTCTTTTTCCAGTGCTATTGCAATGGATTGTGCTTCAAAGGCTCCAATAATGATTGGTAAAGTTCGTTCACCGTCTTCTTCGCTCAATACCAGGGCATATGCACCACTTTGTGTTTGACTGTAAGAAATACCTTTTATATTTAATTTTACCAGACTCACTTAATATATTGTAATTTATGAATAAATTATTTTTTTACAAATGTAATAATATTTAAAATTACAATTTAAATATTGATTATTGAAATATTTCCAGGGCTTTAAGTATCAAACCAAAAAAAAGCTGTCAAAATAAGGACTTGATCTATCCACTATTTTGGCAGCCTTTGTAGGGCACAATTTACTAAAAAAATTATTGATTGCTTTTAAATTCTTTCAATTTTTCAGTCAATTTTGGTATTACGTCAAAAGCATCGCCAACAACGCCATAGTCAGCAGCTTTAAAAAATGGTGCTTCAGGATCGGTATTTACAACAACTTTCACTTTGGCTGCATTAACGCCTGCTAAATGTTGAATTGCTCCTGAAATTCCAATTGCAATATATAAGTTTGACGATACAGGTTTACCTGTTTGGCCAACATGTTCGCTATGAGGTCTCCATCCAAGATCAGAAACTGGTTTGGAGCATGCAGTGGCAGCACCAAGTACATCGGCCAGATCTTCGATCATTCCCCAGTTTTCAGGTCCTTTTAAACCTCTGCCTCCTGAAACAATTACATCCGCATCAGCGATGGTAACCTTACCTGTCATTTTTTCAACAGAAACTGATTTGATGTTAAAATCAGCATCATTTAGTGTTGGCGAAAATTCTTCAACGCTGGTATCAACAGGGTTTTCAAATAAACCAAATGAATTTTTCGATAATCCAATGAGTTTTACAGCAGTTTTGATTTCAGAAATATTATAGGCTTTTGATGAAAAAGCTTTTCTTTTAACTTTGAATGGATCCATTGAAACAGGCAATGCCATTGCATTAGAAGCATAACCTGCTTTCAGATTAACTGCAAGCATTGGAGCCATGTATATTCCATTTGTTGATGAATCAACAATGATGATGGATGCATCTTCTTTTTGTGCAGCTTGTTTAACAGCATCAGCATAAGCTTTGGCATTAAAAGTTTTAAGCTTTTCGTCTTTGATATTCAGAGTTTTTTCAGCTCCATAAAGACCTAATTCTGATGCGTCATTTGCATTAATGGTTAAAACTACAAGATTCGTTTGGGCTAGTTCAGCTACTTTTTTTCCGTAAGAAGTAACTTCAAAAGCGGTTTTTTTAAATTTTCCTTCCGAATTATCGGCAAAAACTAAAATAGACATATTTTTATTTTTTTATTATCCTGAACTAGTTTCAGGATCTGTTATTTTATTTATTATTTAGTAAAATTCCGAAACAAGTTCAGAATAATTTAGTATTTCGACTAAATCACTTTAGCTTCGTTATGTAATAAGTTGATCAATTCATCAAGATTATCAGAGTCGATCATTTTACAGGATGATTTTTCCTCTGGCTTTTCGAAGCTTGCAGAAGCTGTTGTATTATCAAAATCAACAGGTTCAACTACTGTTAAAGGTTTTTTACGGGCCATCATAATACCTCTCATATTTGGTATTCTTAAATCTTTTTCCTCCACTACGCCCTTTTGACCTGCGACAATTAAAGGTAAATCAGCAGATAAAATTTCTTTACCTCCATCGATCTCGCGTGAAAAAGTTGCTGTATTGCCATCTATTTCTATTCCAATACAAGCATTTACAAAATTAATATCTAAAATTGCTGCTGTCATTCCCGGTACCATGCTGCCATTATAATCAATGGATTCCTTTCCGGCAAGAACAACATCATATTCACCATTTTTAATTACTTCGGCCAATTGTTTAGCAACGTAATAACCATCTGTAGCTTCGGCGTTTACTCTAATGGCATTATCGGCACCGATAGCTAAAGCCTTTCTTAAAGTAGGTTCTGATGCAGGAGTACCTACATTTACTACTGTGACTGATGCGCCTTGCTTTTCCTTAAACCACATAGCACGTGTTAACATAAATTCATCATAAGGATTGATTACATATTGAACACCTGTGGTGTCAAAACTAGTGTCATTATCCTTGAAATTAATTTTTGAAGTTGTGTCAGGAACGTGACTAATAAAAACTAATATTTTCATCTTAAATCTTTTTTACTATAAATTAGTTACAAATATTGTGCTACGAATATAAGTATAATTTTCAATATACTATGCATGCATAGTAAAATATTTGTCAATTTGATGGTTTTTAAGAGAACTTTGATCAAATTCAAAATCGATAATTTATTGTTCTCTGCTTTGAAAGATCAAATTTTATTATCTGTTGAAACAGGTTAATTAAAAACCAGAATAAACACTTGAGCATATTCATTTAAAATAGTTATTTTTGCAATTCTTTTAAAATGAACAAATGAAGGTATTACAATTTAGAGAGGCTATAGTGGAGGCTATGAGCGAAGAAATGAGAAGAGATGAGTCTGTTTATCTGATGGGTGAAGAGGTTGCTGAATATAATGGTGCATATAAAGCATCTAAAGGAATGCTGGATGAATTTGGTGCAAAAAGAGTTATAGATACACCAATTGCTGAATTGGGTTTTTCTGGAATTGCTGTAGGATCTGCAATGGGAGGGAATAGACCAATTGTTGAATATATGACCTTCAATTTTTCACTGGTTGGAATAGATCAGATTATAAACAACGCTGCAAAGATCCGTCAAATGTCTGGCGGTCAGTTTAATTGTCCAATTGTTTTTAGAGGCCCAACAGGATCTGCAGGTCAATTGGGAGCAACACATTCTCAAGCATTTGAAAATTGGTTTGCTAATACTCCGGGTTTAAAGGTAGTTGTTCCTTCCAATCCGTATGATGCGAAAGGATTGCTAAAAGCTGCAATTCGTGACGATGATCCGGTAATTTTTATGGAATCAGAACAAATGTATGGTGATAAAGGAGAAGTTCCGGAAGGGGAATATATTTTACCTATTGGTGTAGCAGAGATTAAGAGAGAAGGAAAGGATGTGACGGTAGTTTCTTTTGGAAAAATTATTAAAGAAGCTTATAAAGCTGCAGAGGTATTAGAAAAAGAAGGAATTTCAGTTGAAATTATTGATTTGAGAACAGTTCGGCCAATGGATCATGATACCATTATAAAATCGGTTAAAAAAACCAACAGATTGGTTATTTTAGAAGAAGCATGGCCTTTTGCAAGTGTATCATCAGAGATTACTTATCAGGTGCAGGAAAAGGCATTTGATTATTTAGATGCACCAATTCAAAGAATTACTACTGCTGATACACCGGCTCCATTTTCACCGGTATTGTTAGAGGAATGGTTACCTAATGCAAATGATGTAATAGCAGCAGTAAAAAAAGTTTTATATCAGGATTAAGGATTGCTAAAAGAATAAATAGATCCGCTTTTTTAAGCGGATTTTTTTATTCTTAAAGTTAAATAACGCTAAAAGTGCTATTTGGAATTGTTTTAAATAGTATATTTATCGCCTTAGAATATAAAGAAATTCAAGGTATTTTCTAATTATTAGAAAATTATGGATTGTTTATAGAATTGGATAACGATAAAAATTTATGAAAGAAATATGTATTGAAGATGGATTTACGTTGATAAAAACCCACAATAAAAGTGAAACAACAAAAGAGGTTTTTAAAAATGTAAAAACAACCTGTTTACAAATACATTTTTGTTTGCATAATTCAGTAAAACTTTTATTTAATAAAGGAAATTATAGTGTAAACATTGCAGATCATAACTCATTATTGCTGTATAATCCTCAGCAAGAATTACCAATTCATATTGAATTAGAAGCAAAAGCGAAATTAATCACACTGTTAATTACTATTGAGAAGTTTCATACTTTTTTTTCAAATGAAGCAGGGTTAATACACTTTCTAAACGAGGAGAATAAAAATAAAAAGTATTATAAAGACAAAGAGTTAGCTACAAATGAGATCATTGTTTTAAATCAGATATTTAATTTTGACCTACATGTATCTCTTGAAAAACTGTATGTAAAGGGCAAAGTATTTGAACTGATTAGTTTGTATTTTCATAAACCAAATAATAAGGGTGTGGAAGCTTGTCCTTTTTTAGAAGATGAAGATAATGTTGAAAAGATTCAAAAAGCGAAGAATATTTTGATAAGTAAAATGGTTGAACCCCCAAGCTTAAATGAATTAGCAGATGCATCAAATTTATCCCTTCAAAATTTAAAAGATGGCTTTAAACAAGTTTATGGAGAAACAGTTTTTGCCTATTTGCTGAATTATAAAATGGAATTTGCCAGAAAACTTTTAGCTTCTAAAAAATATAATGTTGCTGAAATTAGTTTTGAAATTGGCTATAGTACACCAAGTCATTTTATTGCTGCATTCAAAAAAAAACATGGAACGACCCCCAAAAAATATATGTCGGCACTTTAATTATAAATGAGGAGTGTTAAATTAAATACGAAATTGAAACAAAAGCAATAAATTTGCAGTGAGATTGTTTCCTTTCATATTTGGAAGGATTTTTTTATTAAAATATGTTTAAAAGATTATTTACTATAATATTGATTCTATTTAACTCTTTTTACTTGTTTTCGCAGGTAAAGGTGAGTGGTAGTATAGTTGATGATCAAAACAATCCCATTCCATTTTCAAATGTGATCTTTAAAGGAAGTACAAAAGGGACCATATCTGATGAGGATGGTCACTTTTATCTACAATCGCAAAATACATACAAAGAACTGGAAGTTTCTTTTGTTGGATTTGAGACTGAAGTAATTCCATTGCAAAGAGAGAATTATGATCTAAAAATAGTTCTGCAAGAATCCAGATCTGAATTAAAGGAAGTTACACTTTATTCATATTCAGGTCGAATCAAGAAAAAAGGAAATCCTGCAATTGCAATTCTTAAGAAGATCTGGAAAAAAAAGAGAAAAAATGGTATTTATCTGTATGATAGATATGAGTATGATAAGTATGAAAAAATTGAATTTGACATAAATAATGTAGATGAAAAATTAAAGAAAAGTAAGTTGTTCAAAGGAATGGACTTCGTATTTGAGCATGTCGATACTTCTGTTGTAACAGGAAAAGCCTATTTACCAATTTTCATCAATGAATCCGTTTATGAAATTTACGGAAAAAATATTGTTCCTAAAAAGAAAACAGAAAAACTAGCAGCAAATAAGAACTCTGGTTTTTCTGATAATCAGGCTTTAATCGCATTTGTAAAACAGTTGTATAACGATTATAATATTTACGATAATTATATTAAATTCTTTGATAAGAGTTTTGCCAGTCCACTTTCAAAATTAGGACCCGAAGTATATAATTATGTTTTAACGGATAGTAGCTATATTGATAATAAATGGTGTTATAACATATTGTTCTACCCCCGACGAAAAAATGAACTCACATTTAAGGGTGATTTTTGGGTGAATGATACAACATTTGCAATCAAAGAGATTCAAATGTATGCTACCAAAAGTGCAAATATCAACTGGGTAAAAGATATATATATTGAACAAGAGTTTCAGGTATTGAATGACTCCGCTTTCTTATTGAAAAGAGATCATTTTATGAGTGATTTCGCTCCAAACAAGAAAGATAAAACGAAGGGAGTTTATGGCAAAAGAACTACCCTATACAATAATCATATATTTAATGTAAAAAGGCCAGATAAATTTTACAAAGAGGAAGTTGTAGAGGATGAAAAATTATATAGTAAACCGGATGATTACTGGGCGAATAACCGGCAGGAAAAACTGAGTAAAGACGAAGTTGGTATTTATAAAATGCTGGATACACTTCAAGATGTAAAGCGCTTTAAGGAGTTTATAACTCTGACTGAAATTGTAACTTCCGGTTATTATAATTTATGGAACAGTTTTGATTTCGGACCAGTTTTTTCCACTTTTGGTTATAATGATCTGGAAGGATTTAGGCTAAGGCTTGGAGGAAGGACCTATTTTACTAAAAATGATAAGTGGAGGCTAAAAGGATTTTTGGCTTATGGATTTGGAGATAAAAAATTCAAATACGGAATGGAGGGTAAATGGATGGTTGCACCCAAAAAGAGATTGATCTTATCGGTTGGAAACAGAAGAGATATAGAACAATTAGGTGTTAGTTTTACCACGGCAAATGATGTATTGGACAGAAGTTTTGCGACTACATCCCTTTTTACACGAGGAGATAATACTAAGTTATCAAATATCAACCTGACAAATGTAAAAACAACATTTGAACCGGTTAAGAATCTTAACTTCAGGATTAGTTCGACATTTAAAACTATTAAATCTGCGAATCCTGAATTGTTTAATATGGACTATATTGACAGTGATGGAAATATTCAGTCGGATATTAGACAAGTAGATGTTAATTTTGCCATGCAGTATACTCCCAATCGTAAACCATATGGTTTTGGGGTTGATAGAGGTTTTAGTAATTATGGCAGATATCCAACATTCTTTTTGAGTTATACCAAAGGAATTAAAGGGCCTTTTGATAGTGATTTTGATTACCACAAATTACAATTCTTTTACCAGCAACCCATTCAAATTGGTTTATTTGGAAGATTAACAACTACGTTTGAAATTGGTAAAACCATTAATCCGGTTCCATTAGCTCTATTGAATATTGTTCCTGGTAATCAAACTTATTTTACATCCAGAAAACTATTTGATCTGTTAGATTATTATGAGTTTGTTACCGATGAATATGTTTCATTGCACATTGAACATAATTTTAACGGACGTCTTTTTTCTAAAATTCCGTTTTTACGTAAACTGCAATGGCGTGAAATTATCGGAATCAGGGGTGTAGTAGGTAGTATTTCAGATGAAAATATAGCAATCAATGCTTCAGATATTATTTATGTCGCTCCTGAAAATGTTTATTGGGAATACCATGTTGGTATTGGGAATATTTTCAAATTACTACGTATAGATTTTGAATACAGAGGAAGTTATCTGGATGCTCCCAATGCTACTAAATTTGCTGTTAAAGGAGGTTTAGGTTTCTATTTTTAGAAATCAAAATACCAGTTAAACAAATTAGACTTAACACCAACAGTAAACCAGGTAGTATTATCATCTTTAACTACATTACCGCTTTGGCTTGGTGTAAAACTACGATAAGTGAATCCGGTAAAAATTTGGAGGTTTGTTGTAGGATTTAATATATAACCTGCTTGCAGATCTCCAATAAAAATATTGGTTGTGTTTCCCTGAGCAACATTGTTACCTGTATCTGATATACGATCATAATAAGATCTGTAAATATCACCTCCGTAGCTAACGTCTGATCCTTCATAATCAAACCCTTTTTTACCTACAATAACCTTTGCATTTGCAAACCATCTGTCTTTGGAATAGCGAGCAATACCAATGGTTTCCCAAAAATTAGCCCCCCATAAGTGTGATATAGCTTGGTTATAGTGTCCTGAATTTAATTCAACGGTACCATGAGAAAAAGTATAAGGTCTTGCCCAGTTAAATTCTCCCTGTAACATTAAATTTTCCACTTTAAAGGCGTTGTAAAATTTAGCACCAACTTGTAATGCAAATTTATTGCCCCAGTATCCACTTCCATCAAAAACACGATTCATTGTCATTTCATCAATTAAAAACTGATTATAAAAAGAAATATTATCATTGAGCCTATATTTTGAATTCAAACCTATCTGAACATTTCCACTACCATCTCCGCCGTTGGAAAATTCAACAGCTCTGTAAAAAATTATTGGATTAAAAAAGGAAATATCAAATCCGTCATAGCTGTCCTGATTTGTTATCACAGCTTCAAATAAACCAATATTTAATCTTTTAGTTACATTCCAGCTTAAATGATGCATGGCAACATATTTTCTGAGATTTGTCCCATCATCTGAAGAAACAGTTCTAATATCATCCATCCACATCCAGAGGTTGGTATATTTAATTTTCCAAAAGCTAGTACTTATCTTTAAAAAAGGATAAGGAGAAGCAACATCCGATAGGAAAAATGACCGGTAACCATCACCAATAAAATTCTTTCCATTGCCAAATTGAAAATTGAAGAACTCATTCGGTGTATAGCTTAAATAAGCCTCAGCAACCGGGTAATCAAAACCACCTTCTTTAAAATCTTTGGCCTTGCCTCTACCAAGTACAACAGCTTTACCTCCTATAATTGGGTTCAACCTTCTGGTTTCTTCATTAAAATATTCAGCAAATCTTCCCTGACTTTCATAAAAGGAAGTAGAGAAACTGAACTTCTTACCAAGTGCTCCCTGAATTTGTACACCTCGTGTATTATTATAGGTATAATCAACATCCGAATTATCTTTACCAACTTGCAAATCCCAAACCAGATTTGTTGTAAACCAGTAGTTTTTACCTTTTACCAAAAATAAATGCTCATTCCATAATTTTCTTCCTGCCCATGTTTTTTTATCTTTTAAAATGGCATTTCTTTTTTCTTCCAGATCAACATAGGGTCTTATTTCATTAAATAGATACGGTTTCGATGCTGTATGGGTGTTTTCACCCCTGTCTAAATAATAAATTATTTCATCATATTGCATATGATTCAATGGAATATTTAGTTCACTTTTAAACTCAGGGAAAAGAGATGATTTTCTGTAATCAAGTGTATCTATATTATTTACATATTGTACATCGGATACTGGATTTACAGTTTCTGTATTCGCCTGAATAACTACTGGAGGAGCTGATTTTGGACTCTGATAAACAACATCTCCTGACTTTGAGTTTAACGGAATGGAAATTGGGAATATATAACGTGTGTCAATTGCTCTTCCGTTGTAAGTGGCTGGTTGAATAGTTGGTAGTTTTTGAAATACTCTTTTTGCTTCTTTTTCTAGTTCAGGGTACATAGCGTTGACATATAAAACATCAAATTCCCCTTTTTTACTAACTATAAAAACCACTTTGATCTGCCCTTTAAAATTTTCCTTGTTTACTATATCAGGAACAATGAATTCATCTAAAATATCAGATTCCAAATTAGTATTAAAGCACTTTTCCAGATCTTGAATATTTTCATTTTCACAACCTTTATAGACAGGAGGCCTTTCTAACTGTGCAAAAGCATTAAAAAAAATAAAAAAGATAGGTAAGAGTAGAAGTATTTTCTTCATTTGAGTATATTCAGTTTTCAAAACATTAATTTATTATAAATAAATTAACGCTGTAAATTTAAATTATTTTAGTAACCTGATCATTTTTTAATTGGTATTTTTCTTTGCTTTCCGGACAAACGGCAATCCCATCTTTATTGAATTCTAATCGTTGTCCGTATTCACTTATCCATCCAATTTGTTTGGAGGGGTTTCCAACGACCAAAGCAAAGGGTTTGATCTCTTTTACAACCACAGCACCAGCCCCGATAAAAGCAAATTCACCAATATCATTGCCACAAACGATGGTAGCATTTGCCCCAATACTTGCTCCTTTTTTTACTGTAGTGATCATATATTCATTTTTGCGATTTACTGCGCTTCTTGGGTTGATCACATTTGTAAAAACCATGGATGGGCCAAGAAAAACGTCATCTTCACAATTTACACCGGTATAAATGGAAACATTATTTTGAACCTTTACATTATTTCCAAGTGTAACTTGCGGAGACACTACAACATTTTGACCAATATTACAGTTTTCGCCTAAAGTACAATTAGACATGATATGGCTAAAATGCCAGATCTTGGTTCCATTCCCTATATTGCAATTATCATCAATAACCGCAGTTTCGTGAGCAAAATAGTTTGTTTTTCCCATAGCTTAATAGTTGTCTTTTGTTTGTCCCCCTTCAGATATAATCTTTGCTGAAGAAGTTCCAATTCTTGTTACGCCTAAATTAATCATTTTTATAGCATCAGCATAAGATTTAACACCTCCAGCTGCTTTAATTTGTAAAGGTTTTGCATTTTCTGCTATAAGTTGCATAGCCTCAAAAGTTGCTCCATTAGGTTTATTGTCTTCTGTTTTAAAAAAACCAGTTGACGATTTTACAAATACTTTATCAGCATTTTCTTCACCAAAACTATTTAGAATAACATCTCTTATCAACTGTGTAATTGCAATAATTTGTTGATTATTTAATGCGGCAATTTCAATAATCCACTTTGCAATTTTAGCATTATCTAAGGCTAGTTTTGTCCCTTTAAAAATTTCACTTTTAACAAGGTTTATTTTTCCTTCTAAAAAAGCAGTATAATTAATTACAAAATCAAGTTCATCTACATGATTATTAATAGCTTTTTGAGCTTCTAGTAGTTTGTTTTCAGTTGTAGTTGTTCCTTCATGAAATCCTATAACGGTTCCCACTAGCACATTGCTGTTTGCTTTTAAAATACGCTCTTTAGCAAAACTTACGAAATCAGGGCGAATCATTACCAACTTAAAATTGTTAGTAATTGCTTCGTTAATGAGTTCAAGAACTTTTTGTTTAGTCACCTTTTGAGAAATATTTGCCTGTGAAGGTGTTTTTAAATAGGTTGAGTCGAGATACTGGTTAATATTCATAGTTAAACATTTAATACTGCGAAAATAAAAAAAATCCTGCTATATGCAGGATTCTTTATTGTTTCTTTTAATACACCTCAAACACAATAGGTAAGGTGTATTTTACGCCAACATTTCTGTTTCTTTGCTTGCCAGGTATCATTTTTGGTAGTTTGTTTATAACTTTTATTGCTTCTTTTTCTAATCTTTTATAAGGTGATTTTGCATTTATTTTAGTGATATCACCATTTTTATCAATTTCGAATAGAACATAAATCTTTTGTTTTCCCGATAAATTAATATCCAGGTTGGAATTGAATTTTTTTGATATAAACCGTTTAATTTTTTCATTAAAACATTTTTTAAAATCGGCTTCTGATTTTCCTTTGCACCCGGGATATCTTGGAGCTTGTTCAACTAAAACGAAAGGAACAGACTCTTCTTTTGGTATTTCATCAACAACAGGTAAGTTATCAAATATGGAATCGTAGTTTATCTCTGGAAGAGGGTTTTTTAAGATAAAATCCTCTGCTGGTATATCGATATCCGTTTCATCAATTACAACCTTAGTTAATAATTTTGGAAGTTTTTTTGGAAGTTTATCAATAGAAGATTTTGGTTTTTCAATATGGACAGGAGGAAATACATAAATGCCTGCATCATCGGATACAACTGTTTTAGCGGGTAAATTCAAAATAGTTTTAGTGAATTTTAATTCAAAAGCACTGTATACCATTATGAGTGCTAAAAGAATACCAAGTTGCAAAAATAAAGTAGAGTTTGAGTTTAGTTGATTTTCACCATAGTTGTTTTTCTTTGAATTTTTCATAAATTAAAATTTATTGTTAAAATTATGTTAAAAACAAAGAGCGTGCCAAAAATCGATTTACACTATAGGCATTTTATTATTTATTTAAAATCATTGGTTAGGGTATGAAACATTAAGGGACTTGTTCCTAGAAGAGTTAATAGTTTAACAACCCGGATTGCTTCTTTCTTTCAT
>JAOZTG010000220.1 GCA_029939235.1 Flavobacteriaceae bacterium | reverse complement strand
CTATGAATACATCAAATAATAAAATTCCATTAGGTGAAATTGAAAAGGCACAGCAAAATATCAAAGAGTTGGTAAAACATACTCCGTTGATAAAAATGTTGAATTTTTCCGATAATTATCAGGCAAATATCTTTTTTAAGAGAGAAGATCTTCAAAGAGTGCGTTCCTATAAAATAAGGGGAGCATTCAATAAAATTAAAGGTTTAGTTGATGATGATCATGTTGAAAGTGTAGTTTGTGCAAGTGCAGGAAATCACGCACAGGGCGTTGCTCAGGCTTGCCATTTTTTAAATATTTCAGGTGTAATCTTTATGCCAACAACTACACCAATGCAAAAAATAAGGCAGGTAGAAATGTTTGGCAAAGACAATGTGGAGGTTAAATTGTTTGGTGATACTTTTGATGCTTCTTACATGATAGCAAAAGAGTTTTCAGATAAGAATAAAATCGCTTTTGTACATCCTTTTAATGATGAAAAGATCATTGCCGGACAAGGAACCATAGCCTTGGAACTACTGGAAGATACCAAAGAAACCATTGATTATATTTTTGTTCCGGTTGGAGGCGGAGGTCTGGTCTCAGGGTTATTAAGCATTTTTAAAGAACTAAGCCCAAACACAAAGATTATTGGAGTTGAACCCGAAGGAGCTCCCTCATTAAAAGTTTCCCTTGAAAAAGGTAGAAATACAGAGCTAAATACTATTGATAAATTTGTAGATGGAGCAGCCGTAAAAAAAATGGGTGATATTACATTTGAAATCTGTAAAAATTTGATTGATGATGTAATTACAGTTCCGGAAGGGAAGGTCTGTTCTACTTTGTTAAAATTGTATAATGAAAAGGCCATTGTTGTAGAGCCTGCCGGAGCTTTATCCGTTGCAGCATTAGACTATTATAAAGAAAAGATCAAAGGTAAGAATGTTGTTTGTATCATCAGTGGGGGAAATAATGATATTACCCGTATGGAAGAGATCAAAGAAAGGTCATTACTTTTTGAAGGATTAAAACATTATTTTATAGTTCCGTTTCCGCAAAGGGCCGGAGCACTAAAAGAATTTGTAGTAGATGTTTTAGGCGAAAATGATGATATTGCTTTTTTTGAATACACTAAAAAAAGCAGTCGAACACAAGGTTCTGCAATTGTTGGAATTGAGTTAAAAAATAAAGCAGATTTTAAACCCTTGGTAGAGCGTATGAAAGAACTGGGATTTTATGGAGAATATTTGAATGAGAACCCACATTTATTTCAGTTTTTGATATAGATTTATTTGATGAGATCAGAAAGTGAAATATATGCTTTGATAAATAATATTGCTGATTCTAGTAAAAGAATAAGAGCAGTTTTGTTGAATGGTTCACGTGTAAATAGTAAGATAGTAAAAGATGATTTTCAGGATTTTGATATTGTTTTTATCGTAAGAGACTTAGATTCTTTTTTAAAAGACCCTGCCTGGGTGGATATTTTTGGTGAAAGATTGATCATGCAAATGCCTGATGCTATGAATTTGGGAGAGAATTCTCAGATTCAAAGGTTTTCATTTGCCTACCTGATGCTTTTTGAAGATGGTAACCGAATTGACCTTACTTTGTTTCCAATAGAGGAATTAAAAACAGAATTTCATTTAGACGGCTTAACAAAAGTGCTTATAGATAAGGATGGTTTATTCAATAATCTTGCAACTTCAACTGATAAAGATTATTGGGTAAAAAAGTCTACTGAAAAAGAATTTTTAGATTGCAACAATGAATTTTGGTGGGTAAGTACCTATGTTGCAAAGGGACTGGTTCGTAAAGAAATTACTTATGCAAAAGCCATGATGGATGGGCCGGTAAGAAAAATGTTTATGCAAATGCTGGAATGGCATATAGGTGTAAAAACTGATTTTTCTGTGTCTTTTGGCAAGGATGGAAAGTTTATACAGCAACATGTTTCACCTGGATTGTATAAAAAAATTCTTTCTACGTATCCTGATTTTGAAATTGATCATATTTGGGATTCACTTTTTATGATGACAAGTCTCTTTTTGGAACTATCAAATGAAGTTCAAAGACATCTGAATTTTCAGGCAAGTGATAAGGAATTTGTCAATGTGATTTCTTATTTGCATAAGGTTAGGGAATCTTCTGGAAAATGATATATTTGCCTTTATCGGAATGGAACCAAAATTATCATGATACGCAGATTTACTTTACTTGTTTTTGTCCTGTTTTTTATAAGCAATGTTTTTTCTCAGGAAAATGACCAGGCTTTAAAACCTGTTGACAGGTTAAATATTGAATGGTGGAAAGATCGTCATCAAGAAAAAATAAAAGCTCCACCAATCAACCCTCAATTAGTTTTGTTAGGTAATTCTATTTTACATACCCTGGAATATTCTGACAGAAATGAAGTATGGAAAGAATATCTGCATAAGCACAGAGCCTTAAATCTTGGTTATAGTGGTGACAGAACCGAAAACTTGATCTGGCGTATAGAAAATGGAGAATTGGATCAATCAAAACCAAAAGTTGTTTTATTGTTGATTGGAACAAATAATACCGATGGTAACCATTTTATATCCATTACACAACCTAAAGAATTACAAGAGGCTATTTGGAAAATTACACGTATAATCAGAAATAAACTACCAGATACAAAAATACTTTTACTTGGAATATTTCCTTATGGGTATAAAGCTAATTATAGGGATAATATCAATAAAGAAACCAATAAATTTTTGTCTGAATTCCCTGTAAAAGATAAAAATATATACTACAAAGACATTGGTGAAATATTTTTAGATGATACTGGTAAAATTGATAAGAATCTAATGCCAGACTATTTGCATCCTAATGCAAAAGGGCATTTATTAATGTTTAAAACACTTGATCCGTTTATAGAAGAATTGATGTTAGATTAAATAATCATGTCCTAAATTCTTCAGCTTAAATTTTATGATCCATTGGTTATTGACTGATTTCTGTTATTAAATTATTGTAAATCCGCAACTTTAATTGTACTTTTGGAATACAACCAACAGACTAATTATGAATTATCTATTCTTTTTTTATAGGTATAAGGCAATTTTGTTTTTATCCTTGGTATTATTCCTAACTTCATTAAATGCACAAATATCTTATCAAAATGTAAGCAATAAAAATGTATCTCTGGGTTCCTATGGAAGAGTAGGAGTAGATTGGTCTTTTGAAAATGGTGGATCTATAGGGAGGAGATTGAATCTCAATAATATGGGTAGTATTGGAGGCAGGTTGGAAGAGCAGGATTATCTGGAGTTAGCTCCGGCTTTTCATTTTCATCCAAAAAAAGGAGATAGTACACAAATATTTGCTCAGGCAAGGTTTGCTTTCTTTTCTAATAGCCTTGCAAGCATTGGAAACAGTACATCTACCAGTTTGGGAGGATTAACCTTTGCTATTCCTGAACTATTTGTAGAAGCTCGTAATATCATGGGAAAGGACTTGAGTATATGGGTAGGTGTAAGGTTATATAGAGGTCCGGATGTTCATATTGCCGATCATTTTTACTTTAATGATCATAGTGGGCAAGGTTTTGGAATTGAGTTTAAAAAAACACGCCTGGCAGCTATTTTTGTTGAATCTACTGATACCACAGCTACTGTTCCTCCCTATTTTTATTTAAATATTAAAACAGGAACACCAAGTATAGCATTGAGACAAAGGACAGTAGTGCTTGCAGAGCAGGATTTTAAACTGGACGAAAATAATAGTATTACAGCTTTGGGTGAGTTTCATCGAATGTCTGATGCTGATGAAGAGGTGGAAATAGATTCTGTTGAGCAAATCGTGAATTTTCCTTCAGATTATGGATTGGTGCTTGGAGTAAGGTACAATAGAATTATTAAGAAATTACGTCCTGGTTCATTTAATGATTTTACTTTAAGATATGGTAGTGGTATTGCAAATGGCGGGGATGGTGGTATATCTAAAACCTGGGCAACCTATGGGGCTCCAGATACGATTTCCTTAAACTTTAAAGGTGCCTATTCACTGGCTTTGGTCAATCATATGGTTTTAAATTTTTCCGATAGATATACGCTAAATGGTTATGTGATATTAACAAACAGTAAAGGAGCAGCTGATACAAATCATAAATCAAAAACTTATTTTGGCAGGGAAGTGTACAATAGAAAGACTGACTTTACCATTGGGGCGCGTAATGAGTTTTATATCAATGATTACTTCCATCTTTTGGGTGAAATTCATTATTCACAAAGAAAAGATGGTGAAGATCCGATGGCCAGTATGGTTAAGTTTAGTGTCGCACCGGTATATGTCCCAACAGGAGCAAGGGATACCTGGGCCCGGCCACATTTAAGGTTTGTTGCTTCACTGGCAAGATATAATGATTATGCTATGGAATCTTTGTATTCTCCATATCTGGAGTTTACAGGAAGTCGGCGTTGGGGTTATTATTTTGGTGTAAAAGCCGAATGGTGG
>JAOZTG010000068.1 GCA_029939235.1 Flavobacteriaceae bacterium | reverse complement strand
AAGCCTTCTTTTATAGAAAATATTGCAGAAAAAATTGGAATTATTCCAAATCTTCATAAAGAAAAATATCAGGAATTTGATGGTGATATGCGTCAGTTTACGGATGAGGAAGTTGCTCAAATGTATGAGAACTTTCCTCCTCCTGAAAAATGGGATAACTGGCAGGAATACGATCCAAAAGTATGGCCAAAGAAAGAAAAGAAAACCTATCAAATTGTTCCAACAACTTGTTTTAACTGTGAATCTGCCTGTGGTTTAACTGCCTTTATTGACAAAGAAACACAGGAAGTAAAAAAGTTTGAGGGTAATCCATACCATCCTGGAAGCAGAGGGAGAAATTGTGCTAAAGGTCCGGCAACGATCAATCAGGTTACCGATCCTGACAGAATTCTTTATCCGCTTAAGCGAAAAGGAAAACGTGGAGAAGGAGAATGGGAAAGAATTTCATGGGATGAAGCATTGGATACCATCGCAGCAAGAATTCGAAAAGCAATAAAAGAAGATCGACATAACGAAATAGCTTACCACGTTGGAAGACCTGGAGCCGAAGGTTTTATGAACTGGGTATTACCTTCATGGGGAATCGACGGACATAATTCGCACACCAATATTTGCTCTTCCGGTGCACGTTTTGGATATAATTTATGGTACGGTTATGACAGACCATCACCAGATCATGCTGAGGCAAAATTTATCCTTTTAATTTCAGCACATTTAGAATCGGGACATTATTTTAACCCACATGCCCAAAGGATTATTGAAGGAAAAATGAAGGGTGCAAAACTAGCAACAATGGATCCTCGTTTATCCAATACAGCATCTATGAGTGATTACTGGATGCCTTCTTATCCGGGCACCGAAGCTGCTGTTCTTCTTGCAATGGCATTGATCATTTTAGAAGAAGAATTGTACAATCGTAATTATTTAGAAAACTGGACCAACTGGCAGGAATATTTAAAAGCCCGTCATGCGGATAAAGAAGTCACTTTTGAAAATTATATTGCTGCAATGATCGAAGAGTACGCAGCATTTACTCCTGAATTTGCTGAAAAAGAATCGGGTGTAAAAGCAGAGATGATCAAGGAAATTGCAATTAAAATTGGTGAAGCAGGTGAACGATTTGCTTCACATAACTGGAGAAGTGCCGGTGCATCCAATCTTGGTGGCTGGGCAGTTGCCAGATGTTTACATTTCTTATCGGTTTTAACCGGTGCAGTAGGCGCAAAAGGCGGAACTTCACCAAATTCATGGAATAAGTTCAAACCAACAGTTCCTAATCCACCAAAACCACAAAAACAATGGAATCAGTTACATTTTCCAAAAGAGTATCCTTTGGCTTTCTTTGAAATGAGTCAGTTATTGCCTCATTTTCTAAAAGAGGGAAGAGGTAAAATGGATATGTATTTTTCAAGGGTATTTAACCCGGTTTGGACCTATCCTGATGGGTTTACATGGATGGAAATGTTTTTAGATGAAAGTAAATTTGGTTTGCATGCTGCATTGACACCAACCTGGAATGAAACAGCATTTTTTGCCGATTTTGTTTTACCTATGGGATTGGCAAGTGAAAGGCATGATATCAATTCTTATGCAACTCATGGTGGAACATGGATTGCTTTCCGTCAGCCGGTTTTAAGAGAAGCTGCCAGAAGAAATGGTAATCCGGTTGAATATACCTACGAAGCAAATCCTGGGGAGGTTTGGGAAGAAGATGAATTTTGGATTGAATTATCCTGGAGAATTGATCCGGATGGAAGCATGGGAATTCGTAAACATTTTGAGTCTCCAAACAGACCGGGTAATAAAATAACCATTGAAGAATATTACCAGTACGTTTTTGAAAGAGTAAAAGGTTTACCGGAAGCAGCAAAAAAAGAAGGATTGACAGAACTTCAATATATGTCAAAATATGGTGCTTTTGAAATTGAAAAAGGAGAATCATATAATAAGAATGAAAATCCTTTATCAAAAGAAGATCTAGTTGGAACGGTAGTTGACAAAGAGAATGGCGTCATCCGTAAAAACGGAAAAGATATTGGAGTAATGGTCAACGGTGAAGCAGTAGTTGGTTTTCCAACCCCATCACGTAAAAATGAATTTTATTCACAAACGATGGTTGACTGGAAATGGCCGGAATACGCCACACCAACGTATATCAAAAGTCATATTCATAATGATGTTTTAGATAAAAGTAAAGGAGAATATGTACTGGTACCTACATTTAGACTACCTACATTGATCCATTCCCGATCCGGAAATGCTAAATGGCTTGTAGAGATCTCTAATAGAAATCCAATTTGGATGCACCCGGAGGATGCTGCAAAATGGGGATTTAGAACAGGAGATCTGGTGAAAATGAATACGGATATTGGGTATTTTATTGATAAGGTTTGGGTAACCCAATCTATGAAGCCGGGAGTTGTTGCCTGTTCGCACCATATAGGAAGATGGAGAAGAGAACAAGACAAAACAGGGAACCGATGGGCTACCAATACGGTAAATATTGACAATTCAGAAAAAGGAAAATGGAAAATGAGTACCAAAGCAGGTATTAAGCCATTTGCTTCAAATGATAAGGACTCTAAAAGGATTTTTTGGAAAGATGGTGGAGTGCATCAAAATATAACGCATGCTGTGCACCCCGATCCGATTAGTGGAATGCATACCTGGCATCAAAGGGTTAGAATTGAAAAGCCTAAAGAAGGCGAAAATTATGGAGATATAATGGTTGATACCGATAGATCTCATGAAATATATAAAGAATGGCTTGCAATGACGCGTCCGGCTCCAGGGCCAAACGGAGAATTAAGACCATTATGGTTTAAAAGAGCTTTTAGACCTGATGATTCAACCTATTATATCAAAGGAAATAAAAAATAAAACGATATGAGTTATAGAAGATCCTTTATGTGACTTTGTATTTTCTTTGCGAAATTTTGTGTTATAGTTATAAAACCAAGTCGTACAGAGATGCGTAGTAATATTTATAAAGTGTTTTAATGATTAAATAGTAAATATCACTCAGTTAGAAGAATGTATTTTCGTTGTATAATAATTTTAAAAAGAAAGTAATTAATTTTATATTTGGCGATCTTTAAAAACTAAAAAAATAAAAATGAAAAAAATTGTATTACTACTTGTTGCTGTACTGGCAATGATATCATGTGAGAAAAAAGAATCTGCCCCAAAAGATTATGTAACCTTTTCGGGTAAGATTATCAATAAGAACAGTGATTCTGCTGTAATTCGAAGCAGAACCTATTCCAAAACAATTCATGTAAATGAAGAAGGAACCTTTAAGGATACACTTAAAGTTGCACCAGGTGTATATTCATTTTTTGATGGAACGGAATCTACCAATGTTTTCCTAAAGAATGGCTATAATCTTAATATGACAATTGATACTAAAATGTTTGATGAAACAGTAAAGTATTCAGGTGAAGGAGCTGAAAGCAGTAATTTTTTGGCAGAACATTCACTTCTTCAAGAAAATATTCTTAATATGGATGAGCTTTTAAAGCTTGATTCTGTTGGTTTAAGCAATAAATTTGTTGAAATTAAAAAAGAATTGACTAATTTTTATAATGGAGGAAAAGGAGTTGATTCGACAATCATTGACAATGGTTTGAAACAAATCGACCCAATGTTGAAATATTACAGACAATATTTGGATGGTGAGTTAGCCTTAAGAAGAGATCTTCCAAAAGGAGCTGTTTCACCAACATTTGATGATTATGAAAACTATAAAGGAGGGAAAACATCACTAAAGGATCTAAAAGGTAAATATGTGTATGTAGATGTTTGGGCAACATGGTGTGGACCTTGTAAAGCTGAAATACCATCTTTAAAGGAACTGGAAAAAAAGTATCACGGAAAAAATATTGCTTTTGTAAGTTTGTCTATTGATGATGACAGATCTCATGGTGGATCATGGGAAAAAGCACATGATGACTGGAAAAAATTTGTGGCAGAAGAAGAATTAGGAGGAATTCAATTATTTGCTCCAAAAGGATGGAAATCAGAATTTGTACTAGGGTATAGAATTAACGGAATTCCAAGATTTATTCTAATTGATCCAAAAGGAAAGATTGTAACTCCATCAGCTCCTAGACCATCAAGTGAAGAATTGATTAAATTGTTTGATTCAGAAAACATTTAAGAAAGGATTGATATAATCTGTATTATTCCTTTTCAGACAACTTTGAATAGTTGTTATTAACTATAACTTAACCTTTTAGGGAAATAAAACTGGTTTTATTTCCCTAAAAGGTTTGATTATCAATAAATGCTGCAAAGGATATTCCCTTTTTTAACCTGGCTTCCATTGGCAAAAAAATCATGGAAAGATGATTTAATTGCCGGTATAACAGGAATGGTCATTGTAATTCCACAGGCGGTTGCCTTTGCAATGATAGCAGGTTTGCCACCGGTTTATGGATTTTATACAGCTATGGTAACTCCTGTAATAGCTGCATTATTTGGTTCTTCTTATCATTTAATTTCAGGGCCTACTACAGCAATTTCAATTGTAGTTTTTGCTACCATTAGTAAATTTGCTGATCCTGTTAGTGAAATTGAAATGTATGTTTCACTAACTTTAGTGCTTACTTTTATGGCAGGAGTCATACAGTATGCTATGGGTTTGGCAAGAATGGGTAAACTTGTAAATTTCGTTTCTCATTCGGTAATTATTGGTTTTACGGCAGGAGCAGGAGTTTTGATCGCAATTAAACAATTAAAGCATGTTTTTGGAATTCCTGTACCGCATGGAAGTTCGTTCTATGATATTTTAAAGTATATTTTTAATCACATTTCTGAGGTTAATTGGTATGTTTTATCTGTTGCTTTTGGAACCATGTTTATCGCAATTATAGTCAAACTATTTATCAAGCCACTTTCAAGATATTATATGATTATCGCCATGGTTATTGGAAGTTTTTTAGCCATTTTTCTTGGAGGAGAAGCAAATGGAATTTTTACTGTAGGTGAATTACCATCCAGTTTACCTCCTTTTAGCATTCCTGAAATACATTTAGATAATGTAAAAAATTTAAGTGGTGCTGCATTTTCATTAGCACTGTTGGGTTTGATAGAGGCAGTTGCAATTGCACGATCAATATCACTTTCTACCCATCAAAGAATTGATAGTAATCAGGAGTTTAAAGGGCAGGGATTATCAAATATTGTTGCAAGTTTTTTTTCCAGTTATATGGGTTCAGGTTCATTTACACGATCAGGTGTTAATTATCAGGCAGGAGCCAAAACACCAATGTCTGCAATATTTGCAGCCTTATTTTTGATGATCGTATTGCTTTTGTTTTCTAATTATGCAGCGTACCTGCCAAAGCCGGCAATGGGTGGAATTATTTTATTGGTTGGGTATAATTTAATTGATTTTCATCATATCAAACAGGTTATAAAAAGCAGCGGTCGTGAATTAATAGTTTTAAGTACAACTCTTTTTGGAACATTGTTTTTTGAATTAGAAATTGCCCTGTTCTTAGGAATTGCATTGTCTTTATTCTTCTATCTTGAAAAAACTGCAAAACCTAATATTGCCGAATTAGGATCATCTGAAAATCATCGCTTTATCAATATTCTTAGAGATTCCAAAATCAAGGAATGTCCACAACTGAAAATAGTAAGAATTGATGGATCGATTTATTTTGGCGCATTGGAAGTTGTATCTGATTTTTTCAATAATTTATACGATAAAGAAGATGTAAAACATATACTTATTGTTGCAAAAGGTGTGAATTTTATTGATCTTGCCGGAGCAACCTGGTTGACTCAGGAGGTTTTAAGATGGCAGGAAAGAGGGGGAGGGATATACTTTAGCGGATTAAAAATAGTAAGTCAGCAGATTCTAAAAAACGGTGGATTTAGAGATGAAATTGGATTAGAAAATTTTTATGAAGATAAAAAAACAGCTATTCAAAGTATTTATGATAAATTAAATAAAAATATTTGTAAAAATTGTGAGCAAAGGATTTTCGATGAATGTTAGATCTTACTTCCCTTTTTTAGAATGGATATCTACTTACCAAAGAGCATGGCTTAAGAATGATATCCTTGCTGGAATTACGATTGGCGTAATGCTGATTCCTCAGGGAATTGCGTATGCCACTATTGCCGGATTACCTCCAATTTATGGATTGTACACCGCCATGATCCCTCAAATTGTTTATGCTTTTTTAGGAACTTCCAGACAATTATCTGTAGGTCCCGCAGCGATGGATTCATTGATTGTTGCTTCGGGCGTTAGTGCTTTAGCTGTTGTAGGAACCGAACACTTTGTTTTTATGGCAACAATTCTTGCATTTTTTGTTGGGTCTTTTCAAGTAGTATTTGGATTTTTTAAACTTGGTTTTTTAGTCAATTTTTTATCCCGACCCGTTATTAGTGGATTTACTACAGGTTCGGCAATAATTATTGCTACGAACCAGATAGGAAATTTATTTGGCGCAAATATTTCTCGAAGTAACCACATTCAAACTTTGGTAAAAGATGTATTGGGTAGTTTAGGAGATGTTCAGCCTTTAACTCTCATCATAGGTTCAGTTTCCATTGTAATTCTATTTTTATTGAAAAAATTTGTTCCCAAAATTCCTGCTTCTCTTGTTGTTGTAATTTTAGGTATTCTTGTGGTTTATTTTTTTGAATTAAATAATGAAAGAATTGCCATCATTGGAGAAATACCAAAAGGATTACCAGTATTCAGCATACCTGAAATTAATATGCAAAATTTTTCAGAACTCGGTTCATTAGCTTTGACCCTGGCTTTAATTGGTTTTATGGAAGCAATATCAATAGCAAAGACCATTGAAGTAAAGCATAATAATTACAGAGTTAGACCAAATCAGGAACTAATTGCTTTAGGTTTTGGAAATTTAATTGGTTCATTTTTTCAAACCTTTCCTGCAACTGCAGGATTTGCCAGATCTGCAATTAACGACCAGTCAGGAGCAAAAACTCCTCTTTCCTCTCTTTTTGCGGCAATAGTAATTGCATTGACATTGTTATTTTTAACGCCTTTGTTTTATTTTCTTCCAAAAACGATATTAGCAGCTATTATCATTGTTGCAGCAATTGGATTATTGGATTTTGTAATGCCTAAAAAACTTTTATTCTATAATAAAAGAGATCTTCTTATTTTAAATATTACTTTATTGATGACCATATTTTTTGGGATAAAAGAAGGAATATTGACTGGAATTATACTTTCATTGGTTATGTTGATCTATAAATCTACTAAGCCCCACATGGCTATTCTTGGAAATGTTCCCAACACTCATTTTTATAGAAATATAAAAAGATTTAAAAATTTAGATATTAAAGATGAGATTTTGATAGTTAGGTTTGATGCACAGTTGTACTTTGCAAATACAACCTATTTTAAAGATAAACTTATTGAATTGGTCTCTGAAAAAGGAAAAAAATTGAAATTCCTGATCATTGATGGAGAAAGCATCAATGGATTGGATAGTAGTGCGATATATGCACTGGATGAAATTTACGATAAAATTTCCGAAAAGGGAATAGATATTGCTTTTACCGGTTTAAAAGGACCTGTTCGGGACTCAATGGTAAAGTCTGGATTGATGAAAAAGATTCATTTTGATCATTGTTTTATGAGCATTCAGGAAGCGGTTGATTATTTTAATGAAATTTCCTTAAAGCAAAAAAGAAAATATAGTTATCAGGAATATATCAAACAGATAAACAGATAATCCTTAAGTAACTATAGTAACATAAGTTACAAATATTTAAAATTCTTTCGTTATTTTCGTGAAAATCACAAATTTTAACTAAAATATTCAAAAAAAATGAAAGTAGAGCAATTATTTACTAGTTGCCTTGCGGAGATGGCTTATTATATTGAGTCAAATGGTGAGGCTGCAATTATTGATCCTTTAAGGGAAACCGAACCATATTTAAGAATGGCTGAGGCTGATAGTGCAACCATAAAATATATATTTTTAACTCATTTTCATGCCGATTTTGTTTCAGGGCAGTACGATCTGGCTCAAAAGACAGGTGCAAAAATAATATTTGGTCCAACAGCACAGGCTGAGTATGAAATTCATGTTGGTACGGATGGTGAGTTATTTCCTTTAGGAGATATTAACCTGAAATTATTACATACCCCTGGTCATACAATGGAATCTATATCGCTGTTATTAATTGATAAAAAAGGGGATACCCCATATTTATTTAGTGGAGATGCCTTGTTTATAGGAGATGTTGGCCGACCTGATCTAGCGGTTAAATCAGGCTCAATAACCGAAGAAGATCTAGCAGGTTTCTTATTTGAATCTTTACGAAATAAGATCATGACATTACCGGATGATATTATTGTTTATCCTAATCATGGTGCAGGTTCGGCATGTGGAAAAAATATGAGTTTTGAAACCTTTGATTCTTTGGGTAATCAAAAGAAAACAAATTATGCGCTTCGTGCTGATATGACCAAAGAGGAGTTTGTCAAAGAAGTGATTACCGGATTAAAGACTCCACCACAATACTTTCCTAATAATGCAAGAATGAATAAATCAATCAATAAGAGTATTGATGAGGTTATTCATAGAGGATCTACTCCTATAGATGCAGCAACATTTAAGGAAATGAGTGAACAAAGAGATATTCTGGTTATTGACACACGTTCAAAAGAAACTTATACTGAAGAAGGAACTGTTCCGGGTGCATGGTATATCGGCCTTGATGGTAGTTTTGCCCCATGGGTGGGAGCACTTATTAATGATATTGATCAAAAAATTATTTTCATTGCCGAAGATGAAACCCGTGTAAATGAAATTCCTATTCGTTTTTCAAGAGTTGGTTATGACAATACTTTAGGATATTTATTTGGAGGAATAAAAAACTGGGTAGATCATGGATTTAAAGTTGATAAAATAGGAAGTATTTCTGCACAAAAATTTACTGAAAAGTTTGCAGATGGCAGCATGGAGAAAACTTTGGATGTTCGAAAAGAATCAGAATATTTATCAGAACATGTTTTAGGAGTTGAAAATTTCCCATTGGATTTTATCCATTCTAATTTCTCTGAAATTGATGTGGATAAAGAGTATTTTTTACATTGTCTTACCGGATACAGATCTTTGGTTGCTGCTTCTATTTTTAAAGCAAATGGCGTTAAAAATGTAACAGATGTAAGAGGTGGTTTTGAAGATTTGAAAGAGACAAAAGCACCTATTTCTGAGTATGTTTGTCCAACTACTTTACTATAATTATAATTACATAAGGATAAAAGGGAGATCTTATCTCCCTTTTTTTTAATTTAGCAATCAAAAAAAGATTATAATATACATGAAAACATTTACATTTAAAATAGTGATGCTTTTGGTTTTAAGCACTAGTTTTATAAGTTGTGCCCAAAGCTCAAGTGCAAAAAAGAGTGATGTTGTATCGCTTATTACTCCACAGGAATTACAAAACAAACTTGGAGATATTCAATTAATTGATATTAGAACACCACAAGAGTTCGCTGATGGTTATATAGAAGGTGCTAGATTAATTGATTATTACAATGCTGATTTTATGGAAAAAATGTCTAAATTAGACAAGAATAAGGATCTTTATATTTATTGTCGCAGTGGAAACAGAAGTGGAACCGCATCAAAAAAATTAGGATCAATGGGATTTCCCAAAGTCTATGACCTGGCGGGAGGTATTATCCAATGGAATCGAAATAATATGAAAATAGTAAAATAATTTAAATTTATAAAATGAATAAGATCGCATTAGTACTCGTAACCTTTATTTTTTTAACTAGTTGTTCAAAATCTTTATCGAAAGACGAAGTTGAAAAATATACGATTCAGGGAAAAGAAATTGCAGAGGCAACTGCCAAAAAACTCGGTTCAAATCTGGTTGAGAAAATGAAAGACGGAGGTGTAACAGAAGCCGTTCCTTTTTGCAATACAAAAGCTATTCCATTAACAGAGGAAATGTCTGAAAAGTTTAATGTAAGTATTAAAAGAACTTCACATCTATTGAGAAATACAGACAATAGACCAAATGATGAAGAGGTTTTAGTGATCAATAACTATAGAGATCTGATGTCAAAAGGTAAAGGTTTAAAGCCTGTTGTTGAATTAGATAAAGCAGGGAGTCCCCATTTTTATGCTCCAATCCTTTTGCAAAAAAAGTGTCTGGCTTGTCATGGAGAGATTGGTGTAGATGTTACAAAAAAATCCGATTCAATTATTGAATCCCACTATCCAAAAGACCTTGCTACCGGATTTAAAGAAGGAGATCTAAGAGGGATCTGGAGTATTACGTTTATATCAGCTGTTGAGTAACCGAATGAAATTTAAATATTTAAAGCCTAAAGAGGTGACCTTTGTTACCTCTTTAGGCTTTTTTTATTGTATATTTGAATATAACTCAAAAACACAACAATGGCAAAAGTAGTTATTTTAGGAGCCGGTATTTCTGGTCATACGGCGGTTACCTACTTAAAAAGATATTTAGGCAAAGACCATGAAGTGGTTGTTATTTCGCCTAATAGTAATTTTCAATGGGTACCATCCAATATTTGGGTTGGGGTAGGTTTAATGAAACCAGATCAGGTTAAATTCAAATTAGCTCCTGTTTACAAAAAATTAGGAATCATCTACAAACAGGCTTTGGCAATCTCTATTCATCCGGAAGGTGATGAAAAAAAAGAGCAAGGTTTTGTTAGTATTAAATATGTTTCTGAAGGGAAAAAAGATCAGTCTGAAAAAGTTACCTATGATTATCTTGTGAATGCTACCGGACCAAAATTAAATTTTGCTGCTACAGAAGGTTTAGGACCAACTAAATTCACCAATTCTGTTTGTACTTATGATCATGCCGAACATGCCTGGGAAAATCTCCAAAAGGCTTTAAAGAAAATGGAAAATGGCGAAAAACAAACATTTTTGATTGGAACTGGTCATGCTTTAGCAACATGCCAGGGAGCAGCCTTCGAATATGTATTGAATATTGCCTTTGAAATAGGAAAGAGGAAATTGACGGACATGGCTGATATATGGTGGATCTCTAATGAATATGAAGTGGGTGATTTTGGAATGGGAGGAGCTTTTGTAAAAAGCAGTGGTTATATAACCCCTACAAAGATCTTTACAGAATCAATTTTAAAGGAGTATGGAATTCGATGGATCAAAAGAGCAGGGGTCTATAAGGTAGAAAAGAATAAAGTGTTCTATGAAAATTTAAATGGTGAACTTCTTACAAAAGAATTTGATTATGCCATGTTAATTCCGGGTTTTGCAGGAGCCGGAATGAAAGCATTTGATAAAAAAGGAAATGATATTTCATCTTTGTTATTTGCTGCTAATACAATGATGAAGGTTGATGCAGATTATACACCTAAACCTTATGAGCAATGGAAAGCATCTGACTGGCCTTTGATCTATCAAAATCCGGAGTATGACAATATTTATGCAGCAGGAATTGCATTTGCACCTCCTCATGTGATGTCAAAACCAATGGAAAGTCCGAATGGAACAAAAATTTTTCCAACACCTCCCCGAACGGGTATGCCTTCAGGAGTAATTGGTAAGATCGTTGCTCAAAATATTGCACACCAGATCAAAACAGGAACAAAAGAACATCCACACGAAGCCTCTATGGCAAAAATGGGAGCTGCCTGCATAGTTTCTGCAGGTTATGGACTTTTTAAGGGGCAGGCTGCTGTGATGACGGTTAAACCAATCGTTCAGGATTGGGAAAAGTACCCAAAATGGGGTAGAAATTTAAGAGATACTGTTGGGGTTGTTGGAACTGCCGGACACTGGATGAAACTAGTTATGCATTATATGTTTTTATATAAAGCAAAAGCAAAACCTTTTTGGTGGTTAATTCCTGAATAAAAATAAAAAGATCATGAAAAAAAGTAAAAAAGTAAGTATTCCATACAGTAATATGTCTTATGCTACGCAACCGGGTAAAATGGTTCGGTTTTTTAGGATATGTTTTATCAATCAAATTTATCAGTTTTTTAGATTGAATATTAAAATTATGAAAATAGTTGTTGGAGGGCATTCATAATTAAGAAATATTTAAGGCACATATATTTCCTTTTTTGTTAGTTTTGTCACATAAATCGACTAACTAACTAAAAGAATCTAAATATGTCTACTACTATTGAAATTGTAAATTTAAAATGTAACGGTTGTGTTCACACCGTTAAGAAAGGAGTTTTAAGTATTGATGGAATTGATACTGTTGATGTTGATCTGGATGCATCAAAGGTTACTGTCCTAACCATGGAACAAATATTAATTGATGAAGTAAAAGCAAAATTATCAAAAATGGGCTATCCTGAAATTGGTGATGCAAATACAATGATGCATAAGGCGAAATCATTTGTTAGCTGTGCAACAGGCAAAATGGCCTCTGAACAGGAATAAATTATGGCTAGTTTTAATGAATTGATAAACCAACCGGTACCGGTTTTAGTTGATTTTAAGGCAGACTGGTGTCAGCCATGTAAAATGATGGCACCTGTGTTGAAACAAGTAAAACAAAACTTTAAGGAACAGATCAAGATCATTAAAATTGATATAGATAAAAATCCTGCTGTTGCTCAAAAATATGGAATTAGAGGTGTTCCTACCTTGATCTTGTTTAAAAATGGCCGTGAAGTCTGGAAACAATCCGGAGTTCTTCAGGCAAATCAAATAAATGCAATAATCAATACACATATTTAATTTTTAAAGGTTATTCATTTATGGAGGTTTTAGAGATCATAAAAAAAACTTTTCCGCAATTAGCAACATCACAATCATTACTTCAGGAAATATCAAAAATTGGAATTTTACAATCTTTTAAAAAAGATACCATTCTGCTAAAAGAAGAATCTTTTGTAAAGGTAATTCCTATGGTTGTTACCGGATTGATCAAGATTTATAAAGAAGAAGAAAACGGGAATGAGGTTTTATTGTACTATATCAAACCGGGGGAAACCTGTATTGTTTCTATTATTACAGCAGAAAAGAATGAAAAAGCCAATGTCAAAGGTGTGGTTGAAGAAGATGTGGAAGTGATCTTAATTCCTAAAGAAAAGCTGTATGATCTGCGAAAGAAATTTCCCGGATGGAATTTATTCGTGTTCAATTCATTTAATGAAAAATTTGATGAAGTGATTGACATGGTAAAAGTTTTAACTTTTTCAAATAAAGAAAAAAGACTGTATGATTTTTTGATAAAAAAAGCAGCCCTTAATAATAGTATGATCATTCATAAAACACATCAGGAAATTGCCAATGAACTTGGATCTTCAAGAGAGGTAATATCACGCCTTCTAAAAAAGTTGGAAAAAGCAGGTAAGGTTTCTTTGGCTCAAAAAGAGATAAAAATTCTTTAATTTTCATAGTTGTGACCACTATCACAAGAATTTTGATATATAGTGCTTAACTTTGATGTGGAAAACGAAATTAATAATCTAAATCTTAATAATTATGAAAAAAAATGTAGGAAGTATTGACAAAATTGTTCGTATCATTATTGCTGTTATTGCTGCATATGTAGCCTATAAAGGCATGGTTGCAAGTCCTTGGGATTATGTTCTTTATGCTGTTTCAGCTATCATGGTCTTAACATCTCTAATGGGTTCCTGTCCGTTATTTTCAATTTTCGGAATCAATACCTGTAAGGTTAAAGAGTAATAAAAAAATTATTTCTTTAAATGAAGGCTGTCTGTAAAGGCGGCCTTTTTTATGAACACACCTTAGTAACAAGTGTCACATATTTTTTATATCTTTAACACATACATTATTTTATTAATCAGTAAATCAAATTAGGAATGTCCAAACACTTTCAAATTCTAATCATAGGAGGAGGAACAGCCGGAATCATGGTTGCCTCTCAATTGCTAAAAAAGAATAATAGTATTAAAATAGGATTACTAGATCCTAGTAAAAATCATTATTATCAACCTGCTTTTACCTTAGTTGGAGCAAACACTTTTGATTATGAAGATACCATACGCAGTATGAAATCTTTAATACCCAAAGGTGTTACCTGGATCAAAGAATATGCTAATAAGTTTGATCCTGAGAATAATAAGATCACTACTAAAAATGGAAATGAATTTAGTTATGATTTTTTAGTTGTTTGTCCGGGTTTAAGAATGGCACCAGAACTGGTAGAAGGATTGACAGAAGCTATGGATAAAGGTGTTGTTTGCAGTAATTATACGGACCCTGAACATACATGGGAAGTTTTGAAAAACTTTAAAGGTGGAACAGCTCTTTTTACCATGCCAACAACTCCAATTAAATGCGGTGGAGCACCTCAAAAGATCATGTATCTGGCTGATGAGCATTTTAAAAGTTACAATGTTAGAAGAAAAACAGATATAGTTTTTGCCATCCCGGGAGGTGTGATCTTTGCGGTGAAACCTGTTGCAAAAACTTTGATGGGTATTATTGATAAAAAGGATATCAATATTCGTTTTTTTCATAAACTGGTAAAGGTTGATGGAGATAAAAAAATTGCCTGGTATGAGATCGATAAAGATCTTGATGCAGGAGGATGTGTTGTAATGTCTGATGATGATTCCAAAACGTTAGATAAGGAAATACAGTACAATTACAAAGATGTTAAAGTTACCAAAGATGGTGATCGTTTTGGAATTCATTTTGATATGATGCATTTGGCACCACCACAGGCATCTCCAAAGTTTATCGCAAAATCACCTCTTGCAACTCCTGAAGGATGGTTATCTGTTGATGATAAGACCATGCAACATAAAAAATACAGTAATATTTTTGGATTAGGTGATGTCGCTCAATTACCAACTGCAAAAACCGGTGCTGCTATAAGAAAGCAAGTCCCAGTTGTAGTAGCTAATATTTTAAAAATGGTTGAATCGAATGCTTTAAGTGATAAAACCTATGATGGTTATTCATCTTGTCCGTTAGTTACCGGGTATGGTAAAATGGTTTTAGCAGAATTTGATTATAGCAAAGAGTTTAAACCTGATCCTAAATTAAAACAATTCCCTTTGATGATCAAGGACTCTTCAAAAGAGCACTGGAGATTATGGATACTTAAAAAATATTTGCTTCCTTATTTATATTGGCACAAAATGATGAAAGGAGTTGAGGTTTAAACCAAGAGTTACACAAAGACTTCCTTTTAAATAATCAATTTTAAAATATTAAT